>JALFMW010000258.1 GCA_022782605.1 Clostridium sp.
TCCTAATGGAAAACTTGCTGCACATATTCTTGGTTATTTAGGAAAAATACCTTCAACACAAGAGGCAGATTATTTAAATAATACAGAAGAAAAATACTCAAAAGATGATATAGTTGGTCTTTCGGGAGTTGAAAAAACTCAAGAAAGTCAATTACATGGAACAGATGGATATAAAAAGGTTAAGGTTGATGCTGTTGGTAATATAACAGAGGAGTTGGAAGTAACAGAACCTATTTCAGGTGATACAGTATACCTTACACTTGATAAAGATTTACAAGAAGTAACTGAAAGTGCACTGGAAAGGGCGATAAAAGCAGCTCGTGAAGGTGGAGTTTATGAAAGTGAGTATGGAAATGTAGCTGTAAGTGGTGGAGCTACTAATGCTAAATCTGGAGCAGCTGTAGTTGTAGATGTTAATAGTGGAGAAGTGTTGGCTTCGGCATCATATCCATCTTATGATCCAAATTTATTTGTATCAGGAATATCGTCAAAGGATTATAGTGATTTACAGCCTAAAAATACTAATGATTTACTTGCGCCAGCACCACTTTTAAATCTAGTTACACAGGGTGTATTCCAACCAGGTTCAACATTTAAGATGATTACAGGTATGGCTGCTCTAGAAAGTGGTTTAAACCCAGAATATAGTATAAATGACCCTGGTGTTATTTGGATGGGTAAAAAATCTTATGGAGATGCAGTATGGAATAAAAGTAAATCTAATCACGGTGTAACAAATCTTTACAAAGCTATACAAGAATCTTGTAATATTTATTTCTTCACAATTGGTACAGGAGAAAATAGAGTAGGTGGAGCAAATCCTAATGCTAAAATTGGTCCTGAAGATGTAATGGAATATGCAAAATTATTTGGACTAGATGATTATACAGGATTATATGAAGATTTAGGCAGTGAAAGCAAAGGGACTGTTCCTAGTGAAGAAGCCAAAATTGAATCTACAAAGTCTATGTTAAAAACATATTTAAATAAAGTTGCAAAAAATAGCTTTACGGATATAACGAAGGATAAAGATCCAGAAGAATTTGCAGCTAGAATTCAACAAATAGCTACTTGGTGTGAAGAAGAAAAGACACCAGGAAAATCAGAAGTTTTATCAAGACTTGAAAAGCTTAAAGTTAAAGAGGATGATTTAGAAACCTTAGCAGACCAAATAGTCTACACTTATTTAAACTTTTCAAAATGGACTGTATCGGATGCATTTAACCTTTCTATAGGACAAGGGGAAAATGCTTATACTCCAGCGCAAGTAGTAAGATATATATCTGCAATTGCAAATGGAGGAACTTTGAATAAACTTTATGTTGTTCAAAAATCAATATCATCTGATTATAGTAAGGTGGATGTAAAAGAAACTGAATCAGAAAAAATAGATTTTAAAGATACTGATAATTTAAAGGATTTAATTATAGGTATGAAGAGAGTTGTAACTGAAGGTACAGGTAAAAAAGTACTTGGTGATATGGGTGTATCAATTGCTGCTAAAACTGGTACAGCTCAAAAAAGTACAAAAATTCCTACAGATAATGAATATAATTACTTAATGAGTCATTTGTCATCATATAATGTGGACAAAGAACAGGTCTTAGAGGTATATTATAAATTAAGAGCAGAAAGAGAAGCTGAATTAACAAAAGCTAAGATTGCTGAAATAAAAGAGCAATTATCAAGCAAAGATGTTGATGATGAAACTAAAGAAGAATTACAAAAAGAACTAGATCAAGGAATATCAGTAAAACTTGATAATACTGATAGAATAAATGCAGCATATTTAAGAAGAGCAATTAAAGAGCTTAATCATAAAATAACTGATGAAGATATAGATGCATTTAAAGAAACTTATGGAGATTTTTCATGGGCAGTTTCATATGCACCAGCAGATAATCCAGAAATAGCAATATGTGTTATGATACCGCAAGGTAATTCAAGTACTTATGCTCTTTTACCAATGAAAGATATAATAGGACATTATATGGGGTTAAGTACTAAATCTTCTAATGATAGAACTAATGATACAACAGATAATACAGACAAAGAGAATGACAATAATTCAGAAGAAGATATCATAAATTTTTCCACACAATTGAAAAAATAAAAGGTGATTAACGTATTTATGAAGAATATAGTAAATAAATTAATATCACTCTGGAGGTTGTTATGTCTTTAAGGAAATATTCCACAGAAGAGCTTATAGAGTTTAAGGGAAACAAAAAAGGGCTTATAATTAATATAAAAAAAGTTGCCCCTTTTGAACAAGTTAAAGAAAGTATAATAGATAGATTAGAAGAAAATGTTGGATTTTTTAACGGGGCTAAAATATATCAAATAAATAGCGACTATTTAAATGATGTGCAGATGATGATGATTGAAGATGCTATTACATCAAGATTTGATATAGAATTTGTTGAAGAAAAAGATAAAGAAACTTATATTAATACTTATGAAACAAAGTATGTGGACAATATGAGGTCTGGAGAAAAAGTTGTCTTTGATGGTGATGTAGTCGTGATGAGTGATATGAACCCAGGTTCGCAAGTTAGCTCTACTAGAAATGTTGTCGTTATGGGTAATATAAACTCTGGAGCTAAAGTAGTTGCTAATGGAAATATTGTAGTTATGGGTGAAGTACGAGGGTTTGTTCATGCAGGAGCAAAAGGAAATGATTCGGCTTATGTTATAGCAAATAGTTTATGTCCAAAAATATTACAAATAGCTGATAATATTGCAGAAGCCCCAGATGATGAGTATGAGGAATCTAAGAATGATAAAATAATCATTCCAGAGATAGCCTTTGTAAGTAAGGACAGAATTGTTATTGAAAGCTTTTTACCTAAAACTTTAAAAAACAAGGAAATATATAGGGGGTAGTATAATGAGCGAAGTCATAGTTATAACTTCAGGTAAAGGTGGAGTTGGTAAAACAACAACTGTAGCTAACTTAGGTACAGCACTTAGCTTGGAAAATAAAAAAACTGTAGTAGTAGATGCAGATATAGGACTTAGAAATCTAGATGTTGTTATGGGCCTAGAAAATAGAATAGTATATGATATAGTGGATGTGGTTGAAGGAACTTGTAAATTAAAGCAAGCCTTAATAAAAGATAAAAGATTTGAAAATCTATATTTATTACCAGCAGCACAGACAAGGGATAAGAATGCTGTATCTGTGGAACAAATGTCGCAACTATGTGAAAAGTTAAAAGAGAGTTTTGATTATATAATAATAGATTGCCCTGCAGGAATTGAACAAGGATTTAAAAATGCAATAGCAGGAGCTGATAGAGCAATAGTTGTTACTAATCCTGAAGTGTCTGCTGTGAGAGATGCAGATAGAATAATTGGATTATTAGAAGCTAATGAAATAAGTGATATTAAACTTATAATTAATAGAATAAGACAAGATATGGTTAAAAGAGGAGATATGATGGACAAGCAAGATATAGTTGAAATATTAGCTATAGACTTACTTGGTATAGTTCCAGATGATGAAAGTATAATTATATCGACAAATAAAGGTGAGCCGGCAATTCTTGATTCAAGATCAAATGCAGGAAAAGCCTATAAAAATATTGCTCAAAGAATACTAGGAAATAATATTCCTATTATGGAGGTTGAGCAAGAAAATAACTTCTTTGGAAAAATCAAAAAAATGTTTGGCGTGGCTAAATAGAATAGGGGGATATTCATGTTTGATCTTTTTAAAACTTTTTCAAGTGAAAATAAGACTAGTAAGAATGTAGCCAAAGAAAGGTTAAAATTAGTTCTTGTACATGACAGGGTAGATTGTTCTCCACAACTTTTAAGTATGATTAAAGATGATATACTAAAAGTTATTTCTAATTACGCTGAAATAGAAGAAGATGGTCTAGAGATAAAAATGTCTAAAAGTAGAAGTGAGAATGGTGACAGACCTGTATCTGCCTTAGTTGCAAATATACCACTTAAGAATTTAAAAGACAGAAGAAAGTAAATTAGTCTTAAATTTGGGGGATATACTTAAGGTATATTCCCTGTTTATTTATAAAAAATTATCTCTACCCTATGTCAGAAAGATGGTGATATATATTGAATAAATATAAGAATACTATGAAATTATTAAAACAGTTAGACTGGAGGCTAATAATCACTCTTTTTATGATTTTTGCTTTTGGAATAGTGATATTAAGTAGTGCTACTCATGTAAATCAAACGGGCAATTATTTAAGGTTAATAAAACAAAGTATTGCCTTTGCTTTAGGAATAGGAATGATTATTTTAATGTTAGCCTTTGATTATAATTTTATTGGACAATACTATAAAGAATTATATATAGCAAGTGTAGTATTACTTGCTATAGTTTTAACTCCATTGGGAGCGGTTAGAGGTGGTGCTAGATCTACATTAGACTTGGGGCCACTAGACTTGCAAACAGCAGAGTTGGTAAAATTAACATTCATATTAAGTTATGCAAAAATTGTAGAACTGAAAAAAGGTAGAATGGACAAATTAAAAGATATTGTTAGACTACTGATGTATGCAGCTCCTATAATAGGATTGTTAATTGCACAGCCAGATTTAGGTACAGCGATAGTATTTTGTTGTATAATTGCAGCTATAATATTTACTGCTGGAATCGATTATAAAATGTTGAGAAAAGCTATAATAGTGGGTGTTATTGCACTTCCAATTGTATATTTATGTATAGATGATTATCAACAAGCTAGAATTACAGGATTTTTACATCCAGAAGATACAAGTATACAAGGAAATTATCAAGTTATGCAATCTAATATAGCAATAGGTTCAGGAGGGCTTTTAGGTAAAGGTCTATTTAAAGGTACTCAAAATCAAGAAGATTTTCTACCAATACAGGATAGCGACTTTATATTTGCTGTTGTTGGAGAAGAACTTGGAGTAGTAGGTATGGTTGCCCTTATAGGACTATTTGCATATTTCTTGTATAGAATGCTAAAAATAGCATCAGAATCTAAAGATGAGTATGGAACATTGGTGGTTGTAGGAGTAACAGGTATGTTTGGCTATCAGATTATTCAAAATATTGGTATGACAGTATCACTAATACCTGTAACAGGTGTAACACTACCTTTTATAAGTTATGGAGGTAGTTCTGTTTTAACATCTATGGCAAATTTAGGTTTAGTATTAAATGTTTGTATGAGAAGAAAGAAAATAAACTTCTAAAAATATAGAGGGGATGATAAATATGAAGATGAATATAGCATTAGTTGCACATGATGAGATGAAAAATACTATGATAGGTTTTTGTATTGCTTATGAAGAAATACTGAAAAAATACGGTATTTATGCAACGGGAACAACAGGTAAAAGAATTATGGATGAAACAAATTTGAATATAAATAGATTAGCATCAGGTCCTCTAGGTGGCGATCAACAAATAGGTTCATTGATTGTTAATCAAGATATAGATTTGGTTATATTTTTAAGAGATCCATTAACATCGCAGGCTCATGAACCAGATATACAAGCTTTAATAAGGCTTTGTGATGTGTATCATGTGCCAGTTGCTACAAACTTAGCAAGTGCAGAAATATTTATAAAAGCATTGGATAGAGGGGAGTTCTCCTTTAGAGAAGTGAGGAAAACTACAAGTCAAAGAGTATAGTAAAAATGTCTTATTAAATAATTTCAAAATTATTTAATAAGACATTTTTTATACTTAATTTATAAAAAATTGATGATTATTTGATATATTGTGCAAATTCTACACCGTAGTCAAAACATTCTTTGAATGTATCATCACTTGGGAAGAATTTCTTTTTAAGAGCTGGCTGAGGTAGCTTAAATGACATAGCTTTAAATAAGTTTTCTGCCATAGATATACCTTCACCACTCCATCCATAAGAACCAAATACTCCAGCTATAGTTCCTTTATTAGCCATTGGATCTATTGATGAGAATAAATCCCACATTGGTTTAACCATAGTTTTATTTATTGTAGGAGATCCTACTAATACTACTTTAGCATTTAAAACAGCTTTATGCATTTCTTCAAATGATAATTTTTCTAAGTCATATAATTTAACCTTAACATCTTGAGATAGGGCACCTTGTTGTATTTTTTTAGCCATATCAAAAGTATTTGTGTAAGCTGATAGATAGAATATTGCCATTTCACCTTTGTTAGTTTCTTCTAAAGCTGCTTTAGACCATTCAACATATCTTGTAACTTGTTCCATAGGTCTTTCTGATAATATAGGACCGTGAGAAGTTAATATAGTATCAAAATCTAATCCTAATTCAACAACTTTATTTACAGCATCTAAAACATACTTAGCATAAGGTTTAACTATACAGTCATAATATAATTTTGCCGAATCTAAGTATCCTTCACCGTCTATACCTTTTGCATCATATTCTGAATAATGACATCCAAAAGCATCACAAGTTAATAAAACTTTATCTTCAGGAATATAAGTAAACATTGTATCAGCCCAGTGTAAGAAAGGAGCTTGTATAAATTCAAGAGTTTTACTTCCTATATTTAATTTGTCACCTGTTTTAACAGTTGTACATTTAAATTCTCTGTTAACTTGATCAGCTAAATATAATTTTGCAGCACTAGTACAGATAACTTCTATGTCTGGGTTTATATCTAATATATATTTTAAACAACCAGCATGATCTGGTTCAGTATGATGAATTACTACACAGTCTATGTCTTTAATATCTACTAATTCTCTTAAATTACTTAAGAACTCATCTTTAAAACAATCTTTTACAGTATCGAATAAAACTACTTTTTCATCTTTTATCAAATAAGAATTATAAGTTGTACCATATTTAGTTTCCATTATGATATCAAATATTTCTAAATCCTTATCAACTACACCAGTATAGAATATACCTGGTTTTATTTCAAAAACATTGCTCATTGCAAACCTCCTAAATATAAAAAATCATAGCACAAGTTATATATACCCAATATGATTTAAAATTAAACTAAAAATATGATTAAGATTAGTATTTTAGATATTTATAATTTTTACTCAAAAAATGAGAAAAAACTTAATTATATATAAATTATAGAATAGAAGATTAAATTAAAAATGAAATAAATAGTATTTTACAGATTTTAATTTATATAGAAAAAGTTAGTTTAAAAAGTATAATGAATAATAATAAAGCGATAATATAAGTAATAGTGATTTATAAATTAAAACTAAAAAATTTTGATACCAAATATTTTATGGTGTATAATAAAATTTATGTGAATTATAATTAGTTTATCGGAGGTTTCAATATTAGATGGATAAAGCAGAATTTAGAAAAATTTTAAAAAAAGTAGAAAAGCCAGCTAGATATTTAGGTAACGAAGTAAATTCAATACATAAAGATACTAGTAATAAAGACTTAATAAGATATGCTCAATGTTTCCCTGACTTATATGAAGTGGGAATGAGTCACTTAGGAAGTCAAATATTATACAGAGTTTTAAACAGTGACGAAAATGTTTACTGTGAAAGAGTTTATTCTCCGGCAATTGATATGGAGGAAATTTTAAGAGAAAAGAATATACCTCTGTTTGCATTAGAATCAAGAGAACCAATAACAAACTTTGATTTTGTTACATTTACTCTTCAATATGAACTTTCTTATACTAATATATTAAACATATTAGATTTAGGTAATATAGAAATACTTGCAAAAGATAGAAAGTTAGATGATCCATTTGTAATGGTTGGAGGACCTTGTGCTTACAATTCAGAGCCTTTAGCAGATTTTGTAGATATAGTAATCCTTGGTGAAGGTGAAGAAGTTAACTTAGAAGTATTAAACGAATACAAAGAGTGGAAGAAAAATAAAACAACTAGAGAAGATTTCTTAATGAGAATCTCAAAAATAGAAGGGGTTTATATACCTAGTTTCTATGATGTTACATACAACGAAGATAAAACAGTAAAAGAAACTGTTCCAAATAGAGAAGGAGTGCCTGCTCATCCAAGAAAAAGAATAATAAAAAATATGGATGAAGTTCCTTACCCAGAAGCTTTAATAGTACCGTATATAGAAACTGTTCATGAAAGAGTAGTTTTAGAATTATTCAGAGGATGTACTAGAGGATGTAGATTCTGCCAAGCAGGTATGATTTACAGACCAATAAGAGAAAAAAGTATAGAAACTTTAAAAGCATCTTTAGATAAATTAATCAAAAGTACTGGATATGATGAAATATCTTTATCATCACTTTCAACGAGTGATTACTCTAAATTAAGTGAGCTTACAGATGTTTTAATAGAAGAATATGCAAGTAAAAACATAGGTATATCTCTACCATCACTTAGACTTGATAACTTCACTATGGAAATAGCGGAAAAAATACAACAAGTTAGAAAATCAGGACTTACTTTTGCTCCAGAAGCAGGAAGTCAAAGAATGAGAGATGTTATAAATAAAGGTGTAAGTGAAGAAGATTTAAAAAATGCTACAACAAAAGCATTTGAAATGGGATGGCATAGTGTAAAACTATACTTTATGATAGGGCTTCCTACTGAAAGATATGAAGATTTAGATGGAATAAGAGACTTAGCTTACAATGTTATAGATACTTATAGACAAGTACACGGTGGAAAATTATCTAGAAAATTCTCTGTAACAGTAAGTACATCAACATTTGTACCTAAACCATTTACTCCATTCCAATGGCATCCACAAGATACTCAGGATGTAGTAAGAGATAAACAACAATACTTAGTTAAAGCTCTAAAAAATAGAGATATAAGATACAACTACCATGATTCAAAAACGAGTTTAATGGAAGCTGTTATATCTAGAGGAGATAGAAGAATAGGTAAAGTTATCTATGATGCTTTCAAAGCTGGAGCTAAATTTGATGGATGGTCAGAATACTTTAACTTAGATATATGGACTGAAGCTATGGAGAAAAATAATTTAGATATAAGCTGGTATGCTCATAGAGAAAGAAGTTATGATGAAGTATTTGCTTGGGATCATATAGATGTAGGTGTAACTAAGAAATTCTTAATAAGAGAAAACAATAAAGCAAAAGAAGATGCTATAACTCCAGATTGTAGACATAGATGTAATGGTTGTGGAATCAACTCAACTGATTTAGGAAGGGGGCTATGCTAGTTATGAGTAAAATAATTAGAGCTAAATATAAAAAAGAAGATGATATGATATTCATATCTCACCTTGATTTACAAAGACTTTTACAAAGGGCCTTTAGAAGAGCTGAAATAAATTTATCTTATTCTCAAGGATTTAATCCTCATCCAAAAATGAGTTATGGTAATGCCTTAGCTTTAGGAGTTGAAAGTCAAGGAGAATATGTTGATATAGAAATAGAAGATGATATAACTGTAGAAGAATTCTTAAGAAGAATAAACGAAGAACTTCCAAAAGGAGTAGAGTTTATAAAAGCAAAAGAAATATCTTCATCAACTCCAACTTTATCATCAGAAATAGTTTATGGAGAATATTTATTTAATATAGATTTACCAAAACCTTTAAGCAAAGAATTAGTTAAATCAAGAGTATTAGATTTTATAAAAAGAGAATCAATAATGATAACTAAGAAAAATAAAAAAGGTAAATTAGTGGAAAATGATATAAGACCATTAATAAAAACTTTTGACTTAGTAAGTTTAGATGATGAAAGAGCTACTTTTGAAGCCATAATAGCAACTGGATCTAAAGGTAACTTAAATATAAATATATTAATACCAATGTTACTTGAAATATTAGATGTTGAAATGGATCAAAGAGAAGTGGAAACTATAAGAAGAGATTTATATACTATGAAAGATGGAGAATTAGTTACTCCTCTGTAAGCTTAATTAAATATAAGTAACTATTAAATATATAAAGAGGATCGTATGAAAAAAATAATAATAGAAACTTTGGTATCATCTGAAAAAACTGCCATAGTTGAAGATGATAAACTTGTAGAATTATTAATAGAAGAAAATGAAAATACAAAAATAGTATCCAACATATATAGAGGAATAGTTAAAAATGTCAAAGCAGGCCTAGAGGCCTGCTTTGTAGATATAGGTATGGAAAAATTAGCTTATCTTCCTCTAAAAAAAGATTCTAATATAAAATCTGGAATGGATATAATGGTTCAGATTAACAAGGAAGCAGTGGGAACTAAAGGACCTAAATTAAGCTTAGAAGTAAGTCTTTCTGGGCGTTATTTAGTATATATTCCATCAAATGATAGGATAACTATATCTAATAGATTGCAAGATGAAAAAGAGAGATTTAGACTTAAAAACTTAGTTAAATCCTTTGTAGAAGAAGATTGTGGAATTATAATTAGAACTGAAGCAAATGGATGTAGTAAAGAAGATTTAGAAGAAGATTTTCTTCAATTAAAGGAAAGATATAATTCTATTTGCAAAGAATTTAAGTTGGGCATGGGGCCGAAGTTATTATACAAAGAATTAGATGCATCTTCAAAATATGTAAAAGATAATATTAATGAAGAAGTAGATGAAGTAGTTGTTAACGATAAAGAAAAGTATGAAGAAATAAAAAGTATTTTAAAAAGTATTAATAAAGACTACTTGAGTAAACTAAAATTAATAGAAAATCAGGATATATTTGATTTATATAAAGTTCAAAGTCAAATAAATAAAGCATTAAACAAAAAAGTATGGTTAAAAAGTGGTGGATATTTAATTATAGATAGAACAGAAGCTTTAACTGTAATAGATGTTAATACAGGTAAGTTTACTGGAAATGCCAACAGAGAAGATACTGTCTATAAAACTAATAAAGAAGCATGTATAGAAATTGCACGACAATTAAGACTTAGAGATATTGGTGGAATAATTATAATTGATTTTATCGATATGACTAAAAAAAATAATAAAGAGAGTATCTTA
>JALFMW010000261.1 GCA_022782605.1 Clostridium sp.
GTGTTGAAGCCATATCAACAGGTTCAATAGGACTTGACATAGCAGTTGGTATAGGTGGACTTCCAAAGGGAAGAATAGTTGAAATATATGGACCAGAATCTTCAGGTAAAACAACAGTTGCACTACATACAGTTGCTGAAGCACAAAAAAATGGTGGTATAGCAGCATTTATAGATGCTGAACATGCTCTAGATCCAGTTTACGCAAAAGCACTAGGAGTAGATATAGACAACTTAATAATTTCTCAACCAGATACAGGGGAGCAAGCTTTAGAAATAACAGAAGCTTTAATAAGATCTGGTGCTATAGATATAATAGTAGTTGACTCAGTTGCAGCTTTAGTTCCAAAAGCAGAAATCGAAGGAGAAATGGGAGATTCTCACGTAGGTTTACAAGCAAGACTTATGTCTCAAGCATTAAGAAAGTTAACAGGTTCAATTAAAAAATCAAACTGTGTTGCTATATTTATTAACCAGTTAAGAGAAAAAGTTGGTATAATGTTTGGTAATCCTGAAACAACTACAGGGGGGAGAGCACTTAAATTCTACTCATCAGTAAGACTTGATGTAAGAAGAATAGACAGTATAAAACAAGGTGATAAAGTTCTAGGTAATAGAACTAGAGTTAAAGTTGTTAAAAATAAAGTTGCTCCACCATTTAAACAAGCTGAATTCGATATAATGTACGGTGAAGGTATATCTAAAATAGGTGATTTATTAGATATAGCTGCTGATATAGATATAGTTAAAAAATCAGGTTCATGGTACGCATATAATGATATAAAACTTGGACAAGGTAGAGAAAATGTTAAGAAGTTCTTAGCAGATAATATGGACTTAACAGATGAAATTAATGCTAAAGTTAGAGAACATTATAATCTTGATAAAACAATAGTTGAAGAAAGTCAAGAAATTGAAGAATAAAAATATATACACACCTCCTATAAACTTGACATGATATAGAAAAAATTATAAAATTAAATAAGGGTAAAATATTTTAAATTATTATGATTTTATTTAAAGTATTCCAAGATTATAGATAAAGAAACTTTATTAAATTTTAAACTTGGGCCTTCTAGTCAAAAAAGGGCATAATTTAAATGATGTTAAAGAATGATATTGATATTTTGGGATTATTACAAAGGAGGTGGATGTCATAGAAATAATAGCCAGCATACTTGGTTTAGCTATTGGTATTATAGTTGGATATTTTGTTAGAAAAAATATATCTGAAACTAAAATTGGTGAAGCAAAAGCTTTAGCCAATGATATAATAGATAAAGCAAATAAAGACTCAGAGACAATCAAAAAAGAAAAATTATTAGAAGCAAAAGAAGAGATTCATAAATGGAGAACTGATGCTGAAAAAGAACAAAGAGAAAGACGTAATGAAGTTCAAAAGTATGAAAGAAGAGTTCTTCAAAAGGAAGAAGCTATCGAAAGAAAGCAACAAAACCTTGAACATAAAGAATCTACTTTAAATGAAAAATTAAAAGTAGTACAAAGAAAAGAAGATGAAGTAGAAGCAATTAAAGTTAAGCAACTTGAAAAGCTTGAAGATATATCTGGTGTAACTTCTGAAAAAGCTAAAGAAATAATTCTTACAAACGCAGAAAGAGAAGTAAGACATGAGATGTCTATAATGATAAAAGATATTGAAACACAAGCTAAAGAGGAAGCTGAAAAGAAATCTAGAGAGATAATAGGCTATGCTATTCAAAAGTGTGCAGCGGATCACGTTGCAGAAACTACTGTTACAGTAGTTAATTTACCTAATGATGAAATGAAGGGGAGAATAATAGGTAGAGAGGGAAGAAATATAAGAACACTAGAAACTTTAACAGGTATAGATCTTATAATCGATGACACTCCAGAAGCTGTGATTTTATCAGGTTTCGATCCTATTAGAAGGGAAGTAGCTAGAATAGCTTTAGAAAAACTAATTTCAGATGGAAGAATACATCCAGCAAGAATTGAAGAAATGGTTGAAAAAGCTAAAAAAGAAGTTGAAAACATCATAAAAGAATATGGTGAACAAGCAACATTTGAAACTGGTGTACATGGACTACACCCTGAATTAGTGAAATTACTTGGTAGATTAAACTACAGAACAAGTTATGGTCAAAATGTTTTAAAACACTCAATAGAAGTTGCTCATATAGCTGGAATTATGGCTGCTGAAATAGGTGCAGATATAAAACTAGCTAAAAGAGCTGGATTACTTCATGATATAGGTAAAGCTGTGGATCATGAAATGGAAGGTACACATGTTGAGATAGGTATGGACTTACTTAGAAGATACAAAGAATCTAAAGAAGTTATACACTCAATGAGTACACACCATGGTGATTATGAACCTCAAAGCGTTGAGGCTGTACTTGTAACAGCTGCGGATGCTATATCAGCAGCAAGACCAGGTGCAAGAAGAGAAACTTTAGAAGCTTATATTAAGAGACTGGAAAAACTTGAAGAAATTGCAAACTCTTATGAAGGCGTTGAAAAATCTTATGCAATTCAAGCAGGTAGAGAAATTAGAATAATGGTTAAGCCAGATAGCGTAAATGATGAAGAGCTTCATTTATTAGCTAGAAAGATGACTAAACAAATTGAAGAAGAGCTTGAATATCCAGGTCAAATAAAAGTAAGTATAATAAGAGAAACAAGAGCAATAGAATATGCTAAATAATAAAAGGAGAGTTTTTACTCTCCTTTTTTGATTTTATAGAAATTATATGAATTTTAAAAGTTTTAAACAAATAGTTTATTTCTATTATAAAATAGGAGTATAATTTAAATTATTATAATAAAATGTATATATTTGAGAATATAGTAAAATATATGTTTAAATGATATAATTACTATAAAGGGGGAATGCAAATTGAGACAAAATATTAAAATCAACTCACAACTAGATGCATTAAAAGTAAAAGAAGTAGAAAAAATTTTTTACGAAAATATTGGTGACAATACTAATGTGGTGCCAAAAGTAACTCCTTTTAAAGGAATTAATACAGATTTATTGTATATAAAAGACAATAAAATACTTTTTGTTAAATTTATGGATACAAGTGAAGATTTATTTTCCATATTAGATGAAGAACTAATAGAGGTAATGAATGAAGAAAATGAATTGTTAAAGTTGAAGATGGCTCAGTTACATAGTAACATTAGTTTTAACTATGTATTTATAATGCCGTATGTAGACATAGAAGAAACATATGATTTTGAAGATTTTGTGAAAAATAATATAATAGACAAAAGCAAAATAAATAGCATTATAAATAACCCTAATGAACTTGATAATTATTTAAAAAATGAAAATAACGAAATAGAATTAAACTTATTTATATTAGATATATGTCCTGAATATTATGAATTAAATGGAGAGTATCATCTTAATAAAGAATTTAAGAAGATAACTTTTACACAAGATGATTATAATTATACGGCCAATATGCTTACGGATAGTCAGTTGCAAAAATCATTAAGTATAAATTACGGAAATACTTTGATTGAAGGTCCAACTGCAAGTGGAAAAACAACAATCATGACTAGTAGGGCAATTAAATTAGCACGTATTTATCCACATCATAATTTCATAATATTTACTCATACGAAGCAACTTTGTACTCAAATAAGAGAAAGCGTTAATTTATTATACAGAGATAATGCTAACTTAGAAGTACATACAGTTTCTTCCTTTGTATTTAAATTAGCTAAAAAATATAATTTAATATTAGACTATGGATTGCTTAAAAAAGATTATGAAAAAACATTTAATAATTTAATTAAACAAGCTAAAAATGTTATTAAAAATAAAAGAATGTTTAAGGGTATATTTATTGACGAAGCGGAATGTTTTGAGCAAAAACACGTGGAATTTATTCAGGAATTTTTATATGAGAAAAAATATATATTTAATATATCTTATTGTGAATCTTTAAATATTTATAATAATGTAAATATATTCAAAGATCAGTTAAATTATATAAAATTTGACGACAAAATTTTGTTAAATGAAAATTACAGGCAAAAAAGAACAATAATAGATTTTTCTAATAGATTTTGTGAAAATGCAAATAATTATATAAAATCTATCAGGAATAATATAAATAGAGAAATA
Organism: Clostridium sp.; assembly: GCA_022782605.1. GTDB lineage: Bacteria > Bacillota > Clostridia > Peptostreptococcales > Peptostreptococcaceae > Terrisporobacter. The sequence goes on from JALFMW010000261.1 coordinate 4,123, forward strand.
TATAGACCAGTAAAACCCATTATGAATGAGGGCGTAAATGCACAAATAGTAAAAGTTGATGATTTGGAAGATCAAATAAATGCTATTTTATGGGAAATAGAATATCTTGTGAAAAATAAAGGAATTAATTATAGTGATATTGCTATAGTATTCCCGTATAATAAAAAGAAATTAAAAAATGGTAAAACGATATACTTCCAATATTTACTTAAAAAGGCGTTGGATGATGCAAGTATTCCATATATTATTGGAGATGAAAATTTAACTAAACATGTAAAAAGAAATGGGATTACCATATCTAATTTATATTTTATTAAAAGCTTAGAATATAAAGCTGTAGTTTTTTGTGAACTTGAAATGTTGTATAATCAAACGATAAACGAAGAAAATCAAGACTACCAGGTTAATGATTTTGTGGGGGATTTAAATAAAATATATATGGTAATTAATAAAGCAAGTGAGTACCTTACAATTATAACAACTTTCAATGAGAAGGCTAGTGAACTAATTAGGATACTTGTAAACTCAATAAATAAGTAAATAATTAAGAAGCACTTATGTGCTTCTTAATTATTTAATAAAAGAATATTATTTTTAAGTATTTATTTAATATAATTATAAATAAACGCTTAAAAATGAAAGGAGATATTATGGAGAATAATCATATACTAACTAATGAAGAATTTGAAATTTTTCAGAAGTTTTCTATAAAAATGACCCCAAATACAAAGAAAGATTATCTAAGTAAGGTAATATTATTCAAAGAAGTAATAAAAGTAGATAATATACTTGATGTGACTAAAGATGATTGTAAAAATTTTATAGAATTTATTGAAGATGAATATGCATTATCAACTTGTGAAAAAATATTTAGTTATTTACATAGCTTTTATGCATATATGAAAAGAGAAAAATATATAGAAATAAATCCTTTTACTTTTGTAAAAAAACCTATAGTAACTAGAGAAAAAGGAAAAAAAGACGTCTTAAGCATACAGGAAATAAATCAACTTATAGATTCGTTACATAAGTTAAATGCTAGAGATAGACTTATAATGGTATTTTTAGTAACTACAGGATGTTTATTAAATGAATTAGTAAAAGTAAAATGGAAAGATTTAATAGTAGATGAAAATGATAATTTTTATGTAAGAATTGGACAAGGTAAAAAGGAAAGGGTAGTAAAATTACACCCGTATTGTTTTAAACTTATAGAAAGTTATAGATATTTTTCTGGCTTAAGTGAAGTTATAATACCTACTGATGATTACATATTTACAACGCAAAAAAGTCAATCTATAACAGATAGAAATGTTAGACTTATAGTGAAAAAAGCTTTTGATATTGCAGGTTTACCTCAATATTCAGCAAAAGATTTAAGGCATTCTTATGCAGCAATATCTCTAATGTTAGGTGCAGATAAGGAAGATATTAAAAAACAGCTGGGATGGAGTGATAAATATTATGCTATTAGATATAAACATGTATTAAACTTTGTAGATAGTGAAAGCATTGATTATTTATTGGAAAAAGATAATTTTAAATTAAATAAAAAATAAAATGAACAAATTATATAAAAATATTGTTATTGTTCGCAAAATTATATATAATAATCATTGTAGAATAAAAAAGATTTAGGGACGGTGCTAAAGATGATAGATAATAAATATTCAACATATTCAAATCCTTTAACGGAGAGATACTGCAGTAAAAATATGAGTTATATATTCTCTCCACAATTTAAGTTTTCAACATGGAGAAAACTATGGATTGCATTAGCTGAAGGAGAAAAAGAATTAGGAATAAACATAAGTGATGAGCAAATTGAAGAATTAAAAGCTCACATTGATGATATAAATTTTGAGGAAGCGAAAAAGATAGAAAGAGAAGTAAGACATGATGTTATGAGTCATGTTAAAGCTTATGGGTTACAGTGTCCAAAAGCTAAAGGTATAATACATTTAGGTGCTACTTCAGCATATGTTGGAGATAACACAGATGTAATACAAATGAATGAAGCTTTAAAATTAATAAGAGTAAAGCTTGTTAACTTAATAGATAATCTTAAAGAATTCTCTTTAAAATACAAAGATGTTCCAACTTTAGGATTTACTCATTTCCAAGCTGCACAACTTACAACAGTAGGTAAAAGAGCCACTTTATGGGCACAAGATTTAATAATAGATTTAGAAGACTTAAATTATAGACTTGATAATATGAAACTTAGAGGAGTTAAAGGTACAACTGGTACTCAAGCTAGTTTCATGAGTTTATTTGAAAATGATGCAGATAAAATAAAAGAGTTAGATAAAATAGTATGTGAAAAAATGGGATACAAAGAATCTTATAAAGTAAGTGGACAAACTTATACAAGAAAATTAGACTCTCAAGTTTTAAATGTATTAGCTGGAATAGCTCAAAGTATGCATAAAATGACAAATGATATAAGATTATTACAAAGTTTAAAAGAAATAGAAGAGCCATTTGAAAAAAATCAAATAGGGTCATCTGCTATGGCTTATAAAAGAAATCCTATGAGAAGTGAAAGAATAGCTTCTTTATCAAAATATATAATATCAGAATCAATTTCACCAGCTTTAGTTGAAGCTACACAATGGTTAGAAAGAAGTTTAGATGATTCTGCTAATAAAAGACTTGCTATACCACAAGCATTTATGGCTACAGATGCTATACTTGAAATAGGTATAAATGTAACTAATGGTCTAGTTGTATATGAAAATATGATAAGAAAACATATAGACGAAGAATTACCATTTATGGCTACAGAAAACATACTTATGGAAGCTGTAAAAAGAGGCGGAGATAGACAAGAATTACATGAGGTAATAAGAGAATTATCTATGCAAGCAGCTTATAGAGTTAAACATGAAGGACTAAATAATAACCTAATTGATTTAATAATTGAACATGAAGCGTTTAAAATGTTTGAAAAAGAAGAAATATTATCAATTCTAGATCCTATGAACTTTGTTGGAAGAGCTCCTGAGCAAGTGGTAGAGTTTGTTGAAGAGTATTTAGAACCATCAATAGAAGAGTTTAAAGATTGCATAGGACTAAATGTAGATTTAAAAGTATAATAAAATAAAGAGTCAGTTTTTTAACAGTATATAAATAATAAGAGTAAGGTAAGTTATTTTAATATAATTTACCTTATTTTTAATAGTATTATTTAATAATGGAAGAAGTAGATATATTTGTAAAAGGTATTGTGTTGAAAATATTTTTATTGTAAACTATAGTGGTAGGAAAAAGTCAATAAATTGAGCATCTGAGGTGATTAAATGAGCTGTATAGTAACAAATACAATAGGTTTTTTATCAAAAACGTTTCCTAAAATTTATTCAAGTCTTTACTTAGACTACTTAAAAAAATATTCGGCATTATATAATGTTAATAAAACGCAATTAAGAGCTTTAGTATTTATAAAAAATCACGGTAGTATAAGTATGACAGAATTATGTGCTAAATTAAACATAGAAAAAGGTAGTCTAACTAGTATGATAGATGATTTAACAAAAAAAGGTTATGTTTATAGGGAAAAGGATTTAGCTGATAGAAGAAAGTATATGATAGTAATTACAGAAGAAGGGGAAAAATTAGCTGTAGATTTCACTAGTAAATTAAGTAATGAATTAGAAGAAAAACTATTTAAACTTGATGAAGATGATAGAATAAAATATCAACAGGCATTAGAAACTCTTCAGTACATACTAAATAAAGAAGAATTAAGTTAATATAAAAAACCATCTTACTTTATAAGATGGTTTTTTTATTAATTTAATTTATTATTAATTATATATTAAGCATCTGCCATAGCTGATTTATTTGGTAATTTAGCGTATTCTTCTAAAGCTTCTTTCAATAATTGACCAGCTCTTCTTAAATCTTCTTCTTTTAATACATAAGCAAGTCTAACTTCATTTTTACCAAGGCCAGGAGTAGAGTAGAATCCTTCAGCAGGTGTACACATAACTGTTTCATTATCTCTTCTAAATTCTTTTAATGTCCAAGCTACGAAATCTTCAGCATTTTCAACAGGTAATTTAGCAACAATATAAAATGCACCCATAGGTTTTTCACAAATAACACCATCAGCTTTCATTAGCTCTTCATATAAAACATCTCTTCTTTTTCTGTATTCATCGTTAACTTCTTTGAAATATGATGCAGGAGTATCATATAAAGCAGCAGCACCTAACTGTTCTATAGTAGCAACACAAAGTCTTCCTTGACAAACTTTCATTACTTCTGCCATAAATTTTTTGTTTTTACAAGCTATAGAACCTATTCTAGCTCCACAAGCACTATATCTCTTAGATACACTATCAATTATAATAACTCTATCTTCAACATCTTTCATATTACCAAAGCTAGTATATTGAAGACCTTCATAAACAAATTCCCTATATACTTCGTCAGCTATTATCCATAAATCTTTTTCTTTAGCTATATCAGCTATCATTCTAACTTCTTCTTTAGTATATACGCACCCAGTTGGATTTCCTGGGTTAACAACTAGTATTGCAGAAGTTTTGTCATCTATTTTAGCTAATATTTCATCTTTAGAAGGAAGGTGGAAACCGTTTTCTGCAACTGTAGTTACAGATTTTACGTTAATATTTAAGCATTGTGCAAATCCATTGTAATTTGTATAAAATGGTTCTGGAATTAGTATATTATCTCCAGGATCACAAGCAGCCATAAATGAGAATAATAGAGCTTCACTACCACCATTTGTTATAATTATATCTTCATTAGCAAAATTCATGTCGTATGTAGTATAATATTTTCTTATAGCTTCTATTAATTCGGGTATACCTTGAGAACCAGCATATTCTAATACTTTTTTATCAAAGTTTTTAACTGCGTCGAAAAATCCTATAGGAGTTATAATGTCAGGTTGGCCTATATTTAAATGATATACTTTTACTCCTTCTGCTTTAGCAGCTGTAGCGAATGGAGCTAATTTTCTTATTGGTGACTCTTGCATTGAACTAAGTCTTTTTGAAAATTTCATTTAAGTATTCCCCCTTACAAACAATATAATTGATTATTACATCTAATCTAATTTAATATTAGCACAACAAGATATAAAGCGCATTATTATGAAAAAAAATATATTGGTAAAAAATACGATAAATATTTAAAATTAATTTCATACAAGATGAAAATTATATTTAGTTAATATATGAAACAACAATAATAATTAAGGTAAAGAGAGATGATATTTACAAAAAAACTTTGTTAAAATATAATTTATTTAAGGAAGTTAAAAATAGTTTTTCAATAGATTAGAATAGAGGTATTTGTAATGAAGGAACTTGCTATAGATACATTAAATAAAACAAAAGTTATAATTTCTAGAGATAGAAAAAATAGACCAATGGATAATGTTCTAGATGAATCTTGTAACTCTCGTGATGAATATGATGAAACATGTCCTTTTTGTAGAGGGAATGAAAAAAATATAGAAGAAGAAACATTTGTAATAAATAAAAATAGTAAATGGATAGTAAAGTCAGTTCGAAATAAGTATCCTATTATAGATAACAATAAATTAAATAAAATAAAGGGAGAGCATGATGTAATAATAGATAATTATAAACATAATGCAAACTTTTATAATATGTCTGAAGAAGAATTTTATTATTTATTATTAATGTATAAAAATAGATATATAGATTTTAAGGAAGATAAAAATATTAAAAGTATATGCTTATTTAAAAATTATTTAAGACAAGCAGGGGCATCTTTAATGCATCCACATTCTCAAATTATATCTTTACCATTTATTCCACCCATATTAAAAAAAGAATATGAAGCTTGTGAAGAATTTTATGAAAAAATGGGTATAAATATGTATGATAATCTTATAGAAGAAGAAATTAGATATGAAAACAGGGTTATATACAATGATGATGATTTTTTAATATTTATACCAGAAGTCTGTAGATTTAATGGTGATACTGTAATTTTATTTAAAGATAATACATACTTCAGTGATATTGAAGAAAGTAAATTAAAAATTCTATCTGCTATAATGAGTAAGCTATTTAAAAAGTTATATTCTGAGTATGGAAATTGCCCTTTTAATTTATATTTACATACTCATCCTGTAAATGAAAAAAATGATTATAAAAACAAATATAATGTACATATTCATATAGTTCCAAGAAAATTTAACTTTGGAGGTTTTGAATTGAGTACAGGAGTTTATATATCATCTGAAAGCTCAGAGGATATTGCTAAAAGATTAAAATTTGACTAAAGATAGGTAAGGAGATAAAAATGAAACTAATATCATGGAATGTAAATGGAATAAGAGCGTGCGTAGGGAAAAATTTTATGGAATTTTTTAATGAGGTTAATGCAGATATATTTTGTTTGCAAGAAACTAAATTACAAGAAAATCAAATTGATTTACAATTAGATGGATATCATCAATATTGGAATTATGCTAAGAAAAAGGGATATTCGGGAACAGCTATATTTACAAAAAAAGAACCACTAAGTGTAATGTATGGGATTAATATTGAAGAACATGATCAAGAAGGTAGAGTGATTACTCTTGAATTTGAAGATTTTTACATGGTAACAGTTTATACACCAAACTCACAAAATGAACTTAAAAGACTTGATTATAGAATGAAGTGGGAAGATGATTTTAGAAATTACTTAAAAGAACTAGATGATAAAAAGCCTGTAATAGTATGTGGAGATTTAAATGTTGCACATAAAGAAATTGATTTAAAAAATCCTAAAACAAATAGAAAAAATGCAGGATTTACTGATGAAGAAAGAAATAAATTTACAGAGCTTATGGAAGCTGGATTTATAGATACATTTAGGTATTTCTATCCAGATAAAGAAAATATTTATTCTTGGTGGTCATATAGATTTAAAGCAAGAGAAAAAAATGCTGGATGGAGAATTGACTACTTCTGTGTTTCTGAAAAGCTAGAAGATAGACTAGTTAGTGCATCAATTCATACAGAAGTTTTGGGATCAGATCATTGTCCTGTTGAACTTGTGATAAAATAATAAAAAGTCCTTCCTAAAATTTCAGGAAGGATTTTTTTAATCTTTTAAATTATTTTTCTCTTTGGAAGATTTACTTCTTTTACCCATCTTATAAGCTAAATGAATAATTTTTTTCTCTTCTTTGCTCAAATCACGATTAAGAATTTTTTTGAATTCATTAAAAATATTATCATAATTTACTTTTTTCTTAGTAACAGGGCTTTTCTTATTTTCATTATCAAAATTATAATTTTTAGTTTTGATTTCACTATTAAAAATCTTTTTAAATACTAAAGAAGTATAATAAGCATCATTTAATGCATTATGATAAGATTTATCTTGATTTAATTCTAATAAGGTAATTGCATTTTGCAGTCCTATACTTCTTCCTGTAGGGTTATTAAAATAAATAGAAGCATGATGTTGAACGTTTATATAAGTATTAGATAAATTTTCAGTTGATAAATTATAATACTTAATATTTCTGTATAATTCTTTTAAATCTCCATTACCCCAAACGCAAAGAACATTATTGTTGTTATTCATGAAAGCTTTAAACATACTGAAAGCCTCTGGAAAACTTGGTGCATTTTTAACATCCTCATTTGTTATATTAGTCATTTTTTTTATAAAAGGATGAATTTCTTTGTATATATTGGGCTTAACAAAAGAGTTAAAAGTATCAATCATTTCTAAGTTAGAGTTTAACTTAACTGCTCCTATTTGAACAATTTCAAATGGACATTTTTCATTGGAAACTGTCTTATTTAGTTTTTTGTCAAATCCTTGATTAAACTCTAAATCGAAAACTATATATTCCATAAAATCTTTCTCCTAAACTATTAATTGTGCAAATACTATAATTAAAGAATAAAATTTGAAATAAACTAAAATAATAATATCTATTCTTAAGTATAACCTATTATTAATAAAAAGTTAAACTTTTTATGGTATTTATATTATTGTAAATTAAATAAATAATTATAAATAAAAAATATTGCGAAGTATTATTAAATTGTTTATAATAAAATAAATAATTTTGCGAATTATTATTTGAAAGGGAGATAAAAAATTCGGAATATATTGACTTAAATTTGGAGGGAACTTAAAAAATGAAAAACTATAATGACATGTTATACTATGTTAACAAAAATGATTATAATGATGAAGAATTTAAAGAATTAATGTTAAAGCATAAAAATATAAGATTTGTATCTTTAGTAGGTGTAGATCTTGGGGGAAATGCTACAGATGAAAAAATTCCAATAGAATTTTTCTTAGAGGATGTAGAAGGATTTTTAAAATCAGCAATACAAACTGATGGTTCTTCTGTTGAATTATATAATATAGCAACATTAAATAATGCAAAAGTTGATTTAATGCCTGATGTAAATTCGAAATGGTATGTAGATTATAATGCTGAACATATAGATGAAAATACAAATCTTCCAATAGGAACTTTAAAAATACCGGCATTTCTGATACATGATAATAAAAAGGTTTGTTCTAGGGGAATTTTACAAAAAGCAGAGAAGAACTTTAAAAACTCTTTAATTGAATTATTTAAACAATATCCTCATTTAATAAATAATATAGGTATAGATAGTGTAGATGATATTGATGATATAGTTTTAACGGCAGCAACAGAGTTGGAATTTTGGGTTAATACACCAGAAGATAAAGCTGATTTAGAAAAATTGGCAGTTTCTCAAAGTTTAAAGGAACAATATTGGAAGAGAACTCATGGAATAATAAGAACATGTTTAGAAAAATCTTTAATTAAATTACAAAAGCTAGGTATAAGTCCGGAAATGGCTCATAAAGAAGTTGGAGGAATACAGAGTTCTATAAGTATAGAAGGTAAAACTAATCATGCAATGGAGCAATTAGAAGTATCGTGGAAATTTGATTCACCACTTAGGGCAGCAGACAATCAAATGATAGTAAGAGAAGTTATAGAAGATGTATTTACAATGAATGGATTGGAAGTGACTTTTAAAGCTAAACCAATATACGGAGTAGCAGGTAGTGGAGGTCATACTCATGTAGGTGCAAGTGTTAAATTAAAAAATGGAAAGATACAAAACTTATTTGCTCCAAATGATATGAAAAAAGATTATTTAAATGAAATAGGATATGGAGCATTAATGGGATTACTTCATAACTATGAGGTATTAAATCCAATTGTAACATGTACAAATGACGGATTTGAAAGATTAGTACCAGGGTTTGAAGCTCCTGTTTGTATAGTAACTTCTCTTGGTCATACTTATGAAATACCATCAAGAAATAGATCAGTACTTGTAGGGCTTATAAGAGATGCTAAGAATCCAAAATCTTTAAGATTTGAATTAAGATCACCTAATCCACTTTCAAATACTTATTTAGTAATAGCAGGATGTTATCAAACAATGTTAGATGGTATTATAGCAACTGCTAAGAGTAAACTTACTACTAAGGAACTGGAAAAAGAAATATCAAAAGGATTAGGAGAAGATAGTTTCTATTTAGAAAAAAACAGAGTATATAGAGATGAAAATGATGTATTTGAGGATTACAATGAAGAAGAAAGAAGATTAAGATTTGGTGAACCGCCAGCAACAGTTTATGAAAATATGAAAAACTTTGATAAGTATGAAGAAAAACTTCGTTCATTGAAAAATGGTAATGTATTTACTGATAGTATAATTGATTCATTTAGAACAGGTGCCATAGATAAATGGAAGAAAGAATTAAGATTTAGAATAATACATGATCACATGGATAGATTAAGAGGCTATGTAAAGTTACATACAAAAGAAAATATGGATGCATTAGATGAAGTAAATTGGAACGCAATATCAGAATTAAAAACTAAAATAATGAAAGATACATTAACAAATAAATGCTCATTTACTAAAATAATTGAAGCTATAGAAAGAAAAGATTATGAAACAGTATCTAATCTTCAAAAAGAACTTAGCAATGATATGAAAATGCTTCAATCACTATATATAGATTATGCAAAAAATATATTTTAACATAAATTAATATAATAAAAAAATCACTGTGAAATTTTATTTTTACAGTGATTTTTTTATTATAAAACTATGCTTTGGCTAAATAAAAAAAGAACTGAATCTATTAGCAAAATATAAGATAATACTTTTAAGTATTTGCTATATTGAAACTTTATCATTGGTATATAAATAAAAGTAAAACTTAAAACTATAGGAATTATAATAAGGGTGAAATAAATTTTTGAAATATACATATTATAAAAACTAAAAATTAAAAACATCAATGTTAAAATAAGAAATAATTTATTATATCTTGTAAAAAAAGGTAATATTTTATTTATATATTTTTTCATTTGGAAATTTTGTGTTGCAAAGTAAAAATCTCTTAGTATATAAAGTGAGCAATATAAAATTGAAAAAAATAATATACTAAAAAATAAGCAATATTTAAAATTAATATTCATAAAAATTCCCCCTTTGCCCCCTTGATATATTTTATTTAATTAAAAGTTAAATTATAGATAGAATCATAAAAAAAATAAACTTTGTCAATAATAAGGTTTATAGGAAAAGGAGGTAGAAAATGAATAAGTATTTAAAAATATTAATTATTAATACTATTTTATTAACAAGTTTTATATTAAATATTAAAACTAATGTTTCCTATAGCCAAGATATAAATAATATGGATGAATTAATATCTATAATGAGAAGAGAAGATGATTTGGAAAAAGTAATAAATATACATACTGTGAAATATAGTCCAATTAGTTTATTAAAATCATTTTTTAATATGGAACTAGATAGCTGTAAAAGTTCTAAAAAAACATTAATAAGAAAGATAAGATTAGAAAAAGAAGAAAGTTTAAAAAATAGTAATATAAAATATACAAAGGGAATTTGGCCTTTAGAAAATTACTCATATATAAGTTCACCATATGGCTATAGAAAACACCCTATAACAAAAAGAGTAAGTTTTCATAATGGAATTGATATACCAGCACCTAAAAATACATCAGTATTAGCAAGTGATGATGGTATAGTAGTATTCGCTGGATATAAAAATGGTTATGGAAATGTTGTTGAGATAGAGCATTTTGATAATAAGAAAACTTTATATGCTCATAATAATAGTATAGTAGTCAAAGTAGGAGATGTGGTAAAAAAGGGACAGATAATTTCAAAAGTAGGATCAACAGGAAATTCAACAGGAAATCATGTTCATTTTGAATTGAGAATTAATAATAAAAGAATAAACCCTATTTATGGTGTAACTAGGGATATATAGTGAAAAAAGCAAAGATTTAATCTTTGCTTTTTAAATTGATTTAACTTTATAATAATTTAGAAAGTTGAGTGTAAAGTAAAAAATTTACTTTATAAGAAAAAGGATTTAATTATTAATTTATAGAAAATATTATTAATATATATGGAAGAAATATAAACTTTTATCATATATATGAAAAGGGGGGATTGTATGAAGTTTAGATTGTTTAAAGATATATTAGTATACATTTTAGTACCGATATTTCTTTTTAATGCTACTATTATAAATAGTGTGGAAATTGCCTTTCAAATTTCAGTATCACTTACTATAATTTATTCAATATATACTAGAGTTAAACAAAACAGATTAAATACTACTGGATTAATTCTATTTGCTCTATTAATTATTTACTTCTTATCAAATCAAAGCCCAGATTCAGATAATATATATTTCTGTAATACATGTATGTTGCTGTCTATAGGATTAATAATACCTGCTTTAAGAATATTTAATAAAGATATAAGTATAATTGTAATAAAAGATATATTAAAATCTTTAAACAAAAATAGTTTAGCTATGATTAGATTATTAAAGAAAAAATCTATTATGCAAGAAATCAATAAAATAACATCAATGATTGAAACAAACTTGATATTAATAGCATTTTTGAGAGTTTTTAATATTCTAATATATAGAGGATCTATTAATTTTCAATTAAATTTTATGACAAATTGTTTAGGTGTAGTTTTTACAGTTATAATTGCTTATAAAATTATAAAAGTAGTTTATGAGTCTAAAAAATTGAATATCAATAAAAATAATACAGGCCCAAGTAGAAGAGAAACAAAAGGAAAGGTAATAAATTTTAATTACTACAAATAATAGCACAAAAAATCATGTTTGAAAAATAAACATGATTTTTTTGTTATTTTTTAATTATCAAGCAATTCAAAAACATAATCTCCAATTTTTTCAGGATGGATAGTAGTTTTAAAATAAGTAATATTTTCATCCATAAAAGCAACTCTCGAATCTAATTCATTGTTTAATAGAGATTTTATTATATCTTTTAAATCTTCATCATTATCATACAAAATTCCAATTCCTTTATCTCTAATGAATTTTGCATTTTCAATTTCCTGACCAACTTTTGGATTTTTAACTATTATTGGAGTATTAGAGCTTATAGCTTCAAATAAAGTAGCACCTCCAGATTTAGTTAACATTAAGTCATAATTTTTAAGTAAGTCAGACATATTAGTAACAAAACCTTTTACATCAATATTATGAAGGGGCTTTTTTACTGTTAAATTATCATATAGCTTTTTATTACTACCAGTTACTATGGTAACATCTAATCTATCTTTATATTCATATAAATATTCATCTAGCCAGTGCATAAAACTTTCATCAAAATCAAATAATCCACGACCACCGCCCATAAGTAATAGTCTAAGTTTTGTACTTTTTATCTTTTTATCGCATATAAATTTACTACTTACAGGAACTCCAGTAATTCTAAATATATCAGGACTCATTCCTTTTTGTACATATCTGTTTTTTATTTCATAAGATGGAACAAAATACATATCAGTAGTTTTAAAAACCCATTCTAAACTATCTACAACATCAGTTATAACAGTTATAGATGGGATTTTTTTGTGTGGATTTTTAATATTAAAATCATTTACACATGCTGCAGCACATGGAAATGTAGAGATAATTAAATCAGGATTTAGACTATTTATGTACTCTGTAAGTTTAGGCATATAAATCTTATATGATATGTCAAATTTGGAATCAAAGGATTTTTTTAGATAATAGTAGTAATTATATAAGCCAGGGGCATATTTAGTATTATTTTCGTACATTTTTACCATGGGTTTATTTATACGAGGAACACTTGCACTTATAAAGTTTTCTATTACAACATTTATATTATTATCTTTTTCTAGAATATATTCTTTTATAGCTTTTGCAGCACTAATATGACCAGCACCAAATTGAGCTGTTAATATTAGTATAGTTTTTTTATTTTCTACTTCATTCAAAATATCACCTCGAAAAGAAAGTTCTTTTTATAGTATTATACCTTTCTATTTAAATATAATCAATGATAATGAATGATGATAAGATTTTTTATTAATTATAAAGGAATGTTAAGCTTAAATGTAAAAGATAGAAGAGAGGTGATATTATGGAAAAGACAAAAAAGAGTTGCCGTAGTAATAATTCTTCATCAAATGATTTTTTTAAGAAAGTTAAAATATATATCTTTTCTTTGATAGGAATAATCATATTTTTTATACCTATAAAAATTAATAATGAGCTTGAAACAATCATTTATCATATCTCGTATTTTTTGGAAAATGAAGCATCTTCAATTATAGAAATAAGTCTTATATTTTTCATAGTATTATCTATATTTAAAAATATTTTAAATATAGATAAAAATAATGTGAATAAAATTGAAATATGCTGTAAATCTTTCAGCTTAGTTATACTTGTAAGTATTTTTGTTGGAAAAGAAGATTTATTTTTTATAAACGATAACTTAGTTTTTATTTTGAAAGACTTAATGCTAGATTTAAGTATAACCCTACCAATAGCATCATTATTTATGCCTTTTCTACTAGAATATGGATTAGTTGAAATTACAGAAGCCTATACTAATAGAATTATGAAAAAAATATTTAAAGTAAGTGGAAAAGTATTTTTAAATTTTTTAGTTTACATCTTAGTTAATAATGTATGTGGTGTTTTTGTTACTTATAAATTATATAAAGATGGAAAGTTAAGAAGAAGAGAAACAGCTATTACTATTTTAAATTTTTCTGTTTTATCATTAAGCTTAACTGATGATTTATGTAATAAGATAAATATTAGCACAATTAAGTTTTTTATCATGGAAATTATAATATTAATAATATGCAACTTTATAATAAGTAGAATTTATCCATTAAAAAAGAAAAAACAAAGTTATTACCTTAAATCAAATCATAAAAATGTTAACTGTAAAAGGAATAAAATAAATACTGCTATAAAAAGATATTATGAAAATAAAAGCAATAAAAAACTTTTAAGTTTATCTTTATCTTATTTAAATGAGGTAATATATATTTTAATGGACTTAATACCAACCATAATATTTATATTCTTTATTGTTAATATAATCTACAATATACCCTTTATCATGGAAAGCATTAATAACCTAACTAATATATTTGTAAGTGCTTTTAATTTACCAAATAGTAATTTAATATCAAATATAATTAATTTAAATTTATTTAGTAGTATACTTGCTATTGAGAGTATACCTCAAAGATCTTATTATATAATCAAGCTAATGATGGGGATATTCATAGCTCTTCAATGTATAAACTTTTGTTTGTTAATTCCTTTTATAAAAGGATCTATAATAGAGTTGACCATAGGAGAAATTTTAATTGTAGCATTTGAGCGTTTATGTATTATAACTTTTATTTGTTTTATAACATATAATTTTTACTGTGCTATTTAAAAGGTAAATAATACAAGCTAAATTTGCTTGTGTTATTTTTTTGTATTACAAAAAGTAACCAGATGACTTCCTTTTCATATAATTATAATAAGTAACATAAGTTCTATAGCTTATGTAATAAATACAACAAAAGGAGTTTGACTTATTATGAAAAAAAAGAAGAAACAATCTTGTTCTTGCACTCCTCAATATGAAGCTTGTAAACCAGTTGAAACAGTAAAAACAACAAAAAAATGTGAGGTTTGTAAACCTTGTGAAACAGTAGTAGAGTGTACACCTATTTCATCATGTAAACCATGTATAACTGAAAAAAAACCAATGGAATCTTATGTTGAGTGCCCATGTGGAAATTATGAAATAACTTGTGTGGATAAATGTGTAGAGCTAGCTAAAAAAGCAGAAGAATTATTTGATAAAGCATGTAAATATGAAGCTGATGCAACACAAACATTTAACCAAGCTAAAGAGTGTGAAAAGAGTGCTAAATTATTATCACAAAAGGCATGTAATTTATTGCAAAATGCAAATAAGCTTGAAAATCAATCTAGAAATGATGAATTTAAAGCAAAAGAATTAATGCAAAGAGCACAGGAATTATGTGAAAAAGCTAAAGCTTTAAATAAAGAAGCTGAGTGTATTGAAAAGGATGCAAAATCAAATTGTGAAAAAGCGAAGTCATTATATGAAAAAGCAGAAACTTATAATGAAAAAGCTAAATGCTTATATAACCAAGCATTAAAATATGATGAAAAAGCATTAGAATGCTATAAAACAGCAGGGGACAAAATAAAAGAATATGAAAAGAAATCTAAGAAATGTGAAGAAATGATTGATAAATGCGGATATAAATTACAAAATTGTGAAAATAATTGTGCATATAATCAACCAGTTCAAAGTAAAATGGATATGGAAATGCCATCTACTCCATCATGTGGATGTGCTAAGCCTTGCAAGAACACATGTGAGACAGTAGTTGAAAAAACTTGTAATTGTAATGATGAAATAATATATGTAGATATGGATAATTGCTCATGTAATAATCAATGTTCAACTTATGTAAGTCCTATGTATAATATGGCACCAATGCAATGTATGGGGAACTTTACAAATAAATATCCATCATTAGATAATTCAAATATGTCATGTTATGATAATCAATATGATGAAATGTGGATGAATTATTATATGTATATGCAACAAATGATGCAACAAATGCCATATAATAAATAGTATTTTTAAAGTTAGGGGGAGAAGGTAGAGCTTTTAGTTCTACCTTTTTTAATTTTAGGAGTGTTAATTTTATGTAAAATATTTAATATTTTTATTTCAAATTATTCTAAATGAAATATTATAATAATATACTGTAAATATATTATAAAATATACTCAATCACAGGGGAGTAGTTCCGCAGTGAATGCGTGGTAAATCAACATCTTGACTAATTTTTTAGTCTGGTTTACCTTAATGAATGAGACTTGTGTATAGACTGTCTATGCACAAGTCTCATTTTTTATATTTATATAACTTAAATAATTAGATTATGGAGCATGGACAGAATGTAAACAAAATTTTATAAGGAGGGAATAAAATGAGAGAATACTTAGTAGATTACAAAGAAGTATTAAATTATTTACATTCTAGCTATAAGGGTATAAGTGAAGAAGAAGCAAGCATAAGATTGAAGAAAAATGGATTAAATAAATTGGATGAGGCAGAAAAAACACCTTTATTTGTGAAATTTTTAAAAGAATTGAGTAATCCAATGATTATAATTTTAATTGTAGCGGCTATTGTTTCGGGAATTACAGCAGCTTATGCAAATGAATCCTTTACAGATGTCTTTATAATATTTGCTGTAGTAATAATAAATGGAGTACTTGGAGTATATCAAGAAAATAAATCAGAAAAAGCAATAGAAGCATTACAGAAAATGACATCTTTAAATTGTAAAGTTATAAGAAATAATAAACAGATAACTATAAAAAGTGAAGAAATAGTTCCAGGAGATATAGTTTTGTTAGAAGCTGGAGATTCAGTACCAGCTGATGGGAGAATAATAGAAAGTGCTAGTTTGAAAATTGAAGAGGCTGCTTTAACAGGAGAATCTGTAGCTGTTACAAAAAATACAGACATATTAAGTCTATCACTTAATGAAAGAGATATTTCTTTAGGTGATAGAAAAAATATGGTATATATGGGCAGTTCAGTTGTTTATGGACGTGGAAAAGTAGTAATAACTGCAACAGGTATGGATACAGAAATGGGTAAAATTGCAAATGTACTTTCTAATACAAAGGAAAGTAAAACGCCTTTACAAATAAAACTTAGTCAGTTAAGCAAAATACTAAGTTTTTTAGTAATAGGAATATGCATTTTTATATTTTTATTTAGTTTAGGTAAATCATATCCTAATTTAAATGGAAAAATATTTATTGATACATTTATGGTAGCAGTAAGCTTGGCAGTTGCGGCAATTCCAGAAGGTTTAGCAGCTGTAGTTACTATAGTTCTAGCAATAGGTGTTACAAATATGTCTAAGAAAAGAGCTGTTATAAGAAAATTAACAGCTGTAGAAACCTTGGGTTGTGCTCAAATTATTTGCTCTGATAAAACAGGAACATTAACACAAAATAAAATGACAGTAGTTAAACATTTTAGTGATGATGAAAAGTTTTTAGCAAAGGCAATGGCACTATGTAGTGATGCAAATTTAGATGAAGAAAGTAAAGTGGCAATAGGAGAACCAACTGAGTGTGCTTTAGTTAATTATGCATATAAATTAAATTTAAATAAAAATGAATTAATTAAAAGTAATCCTAGAGTAAATGAGCTGCCATTTGATTCCAACAGAAAGATGATGACAACTATTCACAAAGATAAAAACAGTTATATTCAATTTACAAAGGGTGCACCAGATGTAGTGCTCAAACATTGTAATAAAATATTAATAAATAATAAAATTGAAGATATGACTGAAAATATTAGAAATAATATAGTAAAAGAAAATAAAAATATGGCAGAACAAGCATTACGTGTACTATGTGCAGCTTTTAGATATTATGAAGATATACCAAAAGACATTAACAGTGAAGCTTTAGAAAATAATCTTATATTTTTAGGTCTTACAGGAATGATTGATCCAGTGAGAGAAGAAGTTGTAGAGGCTATAAAAGAGTGTAATAGTGCAGGAATTAGACCTATAATGATTACAGGAGATCATAAAGACACAGCTATAGCTATAGCTTTAGAGCTAGGAATAATAAAAGATGAAACTCAAGCTATAACAGGTTCAATGCTAAATGAAATGAGTGATGAGGAGTTTGAAAAAAATATAGAAAAATACTCTGTATATGCAAGAGTTCAACCAGAACATAAAGTTAGAATAGTAAATACATGGAAGAAAAAAGGCAAGATTTCAGCTATGACGGGAGATGGAGTAAATGATGCTCCAGCTATAAAGAGTGCTGATATAGGAGTTGGCATGGGAATAACAGGAACTGATGTCACTAAAAATGTTTCAGATATGGTTCTTGCAGATGATAACTTTGCAACTATAGTTCATGCAGTTAAAGAAGGGCGAAGAATTTATGACAACATTAGAAAATCTATTCAATTTTTACTATCTTCAAACTTGAGTGAGGTTGTGGCAATTTTCTTTGCAACTATAGTTGGATTTGTTATTTTAAAGCCAGTTCATTTATTATGGATAAACTTAATTACTGATTGTTTTCCAGCGCTAGCACTAGGTACAGAAAATGCAGAAGAAGATATTATGAAAAGATCACCTAGAAGTTCAAAAGAAAGTATATTTTCAGGTGGAGTTAGTATTGATGTTATATGGCAGGGGTTTATGATTGCTATAATAACAGTTGTTGCTTACATTGTTGGTCACTATATGGAAAGTGGGGTGTGGGAGTTTATAAATAGCGCTGATGGCATGACAATGGCATTTTTAACAATGTCCATGGCAGAAATATTCCACTCATTTAATTTAAGATCAAGAAGACACTCTATATTTACAATTAAAAATCAAAATAAATTTTTATGGTTTGCAATGGCAGTCTCATTTTTATTAACATTAGCAGTAGTATATATTCCATTTTTAGCTAATGCATTTGGATTGGAGAGTATATCACTGGCAGAGTATGGAGTATCTATACTAATAGCTTTTATGGTTATTCCTATAGTTGAATTGGTTAAATTTTTTCAAAGAAAATACAATATAAAATAGGAAGGTTAATAAAATATTATATATTATTAATAAAACACTCATATGAAATCACATGAGTGTTTTATTAATAAGTAAATTTATTTTAAGAGTTCATTTTCGATAGCAGAATAAATTTTTTTCATCATGGAATTAAATTCATTAGTGCTATTCATATAATTATTAACAGTTGGGTCATTGAAAAAATTAATATATTCTTTATCCAGTTTGGATACTCTCTTGTTAGCCTCATCAATTTTATATCTAGAATATATCTGATTTTTCTTAGTTAAATAAGCATCGAGATGTCTTTTTAAAGATTTATTTCTTTCTAGATCTTCCTTATATTTATTCATATTTTTAAATTCTCTAGTACCTTTAATATAATAAGCAAGCTCTTTAGCTTTTTGATTTATATCCATAAAAACATCCTCCTTTAAAGCATATATTATATTTTATAAGTTAAGAGGAGGATATAGAATAAAAATTCTATTAATATTTAGATTTTTTTATCAATTGAAGTTAAGTCATTTAAGAACATTTCAAACATAACTCCCTGATTTCTATCATTTTCATATTTAGATGTATAAGAAACACATTTATATATGAAATCAGAAGCTGTTTTTACAGCAAATTCTAAATCATAGTTATTTGTAACAAGTGCACATATTATTGATACAAAAATATCACCAGTACCGCTATAAGAGCATTTATCATATTTAAGTCCGTATGTAAATGATTTGTCACTTTCTCTATCATAAGATAAATTATAAATCATATCATCTCTAATTATGCCTGTTATTATTACTTTTTCAGGCCCCATTTTACTTAAATCTTTAGCGATATTAAATATATCTTCATCAGAAAAGTCATTAGTATATTTTTTATTTAATAAAAGACAAGCTTCTGTTATATTGGGTGTAATTAAATTAGAATGCATAACTAAATTTCTCATTTTAGTGCAAGTATCTTCATTAAAAATAGGGTATAATGATCCATCATCACCAAGGACGGGATCTACTATAACAAAAGCATGAGGATTTTTTTTAATAAAATCAATTACAATATCTATTTGGTTTATGGATCCTAAAAAACCACTGTATATAGTATCTATATTTAAGTTTAAGTTTTTCCATGTTCTAGAGTAGTTCTCCATTTCATTTGTTAAATCTAAAAAAGTATATTCACTAAATCCAGTTTGGCTTGATAATATGGCAGTAGGAAAAGGGCAGCATTGTACCTTTAAAGATGATAATACAGGAATTGCTACAGTAAGAGAACATTTTCCAATACCAGATAAATCATTTATAGCAGCTACTTTTTTTAACATAATAAACCTCCACATTTTCCACAATAATGTATTAAAAATATAATACATTATTTATATTACTATAAAAAATATAAAAATGTTATTTTTTTTAATAATAATTACAAAATAATAAGTGTATTAATACAATTTTATCTATAAATATGCAAATAATCCTAAAATTATTTATAAGTATTTGGATATACTAAAATTAAATTAGAAAAGGATCTACTTCATATTGGAGGTGTAATATTTGAAGTTAATCAAAAATAAATATATTAAGTATATATTGCTTAATTCATTATTAATATGTTTTTTAGCTTTAATTTTTAATTATAAAACTGAGAATATTAATGAAGAAAATTTAGTGAAAGAAGTATATTCAAATAATGATGAGCATCCTAAGGAAATAAGTGAACAATATACTATACTTTTGGAAAATCTTTTTGATTATAGAAACAAAGCTATTTTAGATAAGAATGAAAATATACTAAAGTCAATTTATGATACAGATATAAAATTTGGACTATGGGCTTATGAGCAAGAAGTAAAAAAAATGAAGTATTTAGAAAATTGGTCTAGTAAACAAGGAGTTAAATTTAATGATATAAAAGCCAAGGTAAGAATAAAGAAAATGAGAGAAAGAGAAAAGAATTTATACGGTATTATTTGTGACGTATCTACAGAATATAAGTATTCATATGAAAATGAACCAAATAAAATAAATATGTGTAGAATAGGTACATATCATTATCTTCATGTAAAGATAAAAGATGGTAATTATATTATTACAAAGGAATGGTATACAGATCCTTTTGCGGACTCTTTAAATTTAGAAAATATAAAATCAGAAGATATAAAAAATTATATTATTAATCATGAAGAAATTCATCCAACATTAACAAAAGAACAAGAAAAAGCCATTGAATATGCCCATAGATATTGTGGAGCAGCGGCAGATGAAGAGTATGGGTTAAAGTTTAATCCTAAGTATAAAGATTTTAATGGTGATGGTGGTGATTGTGCAAACTTTGCTTCTCAAATAATGTATGAGAGTGGTAGATTTAAGAAAAATTGTATATGGAATTATGAAAAAGGAAGTGCTACTAAGGCATGGGTAAATGCACAAGGATTTAAAAATTACATTATAAATAGTGGTAGAGGAAGTTATATTGCTAAAGGAAGCTATGAAGAAGTATATAGAGAAGCATATAACTTGAGACCAGGGGATTTTGTAGGTTATGAGAAAAAAGGAAGGATAACACATGTTTCTACTGTTACAGGATTAGACTCAAAAGGATATCCACTTGTAACTTGTCATAATACAGACAGACTACTAGTACCATGGGATTTAGGGTGGAGTGATAAATCTATTCGATTCCACTTGATTAAAGTGAACTATTAAAAAAAATATATATAATAAAAAAATTATAAAGATGGTATATAAATATTTAAGTTTGACAAAACTATGCATATATGTTAAAGTTAGGTTAAAGTTGCATTTTTAAGCAGCTAAATTAAAGTGTGTTTTTAGGAGGATTTAATTAAATGAAAACTGGTGTAGTAAAATGGTTTAACAATGAAAAAGGATTTGGATTCATATCTGTAGAAGGTGAAGGAGATGTTTTCGTACACTTCTCAGCTATACAAGGTGAAGGATACAAATCTTTAGAAGAAGGACAAAATGTAGAATTCGACGTAGTTGAAGGTGCAAAAGGTCCTCAAGCTGCTAACGTAGTAAGAATATAATTAAAGTTCATATATATTAGTATTAATTAGTAAAAAATATTAGTAATATCTAGTAATATGTGAAAGAAAAGCCACCAAAGGTGGCTTTTTTTTAATTGTAAATTAAAGCAATTTTATAAGTTTATTATCATTTGTTAGAATAAAGTCTTCTTCTTTCGTTAAATAATTTAATAATTCTTCATTAGTAAATTTAAAGAAGTTGTTTAAACATTCATCTAAATCATCTTCTAATTTATCAAACTCATCATAAAAACTTAAATCAATTGAATATTTCTCCATATGACTTCTTAATAAGTCCATATCAACCACACTTAGTGCATAAGAAAAATCTAATTTTTTATTTAATAACATTTCTTTAAATGAATTAACTAAATTATTATCATAAGGAATAATAATTTTATTTTCATTTTTAAATATTTTAACTTTGTTTAATAAATTATCATATATATTATGCAGATTTTCATTTACATAGATATTGAAATTATCTTTATTAAACTTCTTATATAAGTCGTCGATAAAAGTTTCGTTTGTGAAATCAATCCATAGCATATGAGCAAAATTATTGTGAGTATAGTTTTTTAAAGGTTGTCCATTTTCATCATAAAGTATAGGATGAGTAAGGTTATGACATTTTGATATTGTTTTTCTTAATAAGTATCCATCATACCCTTCAGGTATTAAACTTATTATGAAGTCATTTAAATCACTACCTAAAAAGACTTCTTTTGAGTTAATTAATGATTTTATTTCATCTAAATTTAAACTTATTAGTTTTTCTGTATTTTCTTTTATTAATATATCATAAATTTTTTTGTCGTATATTTTATTTAAATATTTTTTTAGCTCTAATTCATAGTTCATTTTTATGCCTCCTAAAATGTTAATAATTTATATATACCCTTTTAAATTAATTTGAAAATATAAATTTTAATTATCATGTAAATATGATAAAATTATAATGAGGGAAAATGGTTTTACGAGTGGCTAGTTAAATTTGGAGGTGTAGTATTAATGAATATTTTATTTTTCTTAACACCAAAAAGTGAAGTGGCTTTTATTTATGAAGACTATACATTGAGACAAACTCTTGAGAAGATGGAGTATCATAAATATTCATCTATTCCTATATTAACTCGAGAGGGGAAATATGTAGGGACTATAACAGAAGGTGACTTATTATGGACGTTGAAAGATAATTTTCAGGATAAAACATTAGATTTTAAGGCATTAGAAGATATGCCAATAAGTTCTATAAAAAGAAGAAAAGATAATTATCCAGTATCTGTGGAAGAAAATATAGAAGATTTAATTTCAAAGGCTAGAAATCAAAACTTTGTTCCCGTTATAGATGATCATAATACTTTTATTGGGATTATAAAGAGAAAAGAAATAATTGAATATTGCTATAATAAAATACACAAAACTGTAAAAACATAAGAATGTTCGATAAAAAATAGATAAATTCATTAGTGGATTTATCTATTTTTTTATTGAAGTAATAGAGATGTTTTTAAGTTGTCAACTAGATAAATAAATGGAATTTTCTGGGGGATTGTGTATACACTCTTATTTTGTGATGATATAATTTACTATAAAGGGGGAGGTGTTAATTTTATGAAAGATGATACTTTTAACTTTAATAAAGTGGGTTTGAAATTAAATAAGATTGATATGGATATATTAAAGTTATTGGCAAATGATTGTAGAATATCGTATGCTGAAATAGCTAGGGAAGTACACCTATCTCGTATGGCTGTTAGAGAAAGAGTAATGAAAATGACTGAAGAGGGGATAATAGAAAAATTTACTTTACAACTAAATTCATCTAAAGTAGGACTTAATACATCAGTATTTTTAAAAATATCTGCAACACCAAGTGAAATAGACTATGTTGCAAATGAACTTTGTAGGCATCCTCATATAGAATCGGTATATGCTACAACAGGAAAGAATGAACTACATGCTCATGGATTTGTAAAGGATTTTCATCAGTTAAATAATTTTATATTTGAAGAAGTTTATAAAATCAAAGGTGTAACCGAAGTTAATTTTAATTTAATAACAAAGAAATATAAAAGTAATGGTATATTTATATAATTAAAAACAGCTCTTAGAAAATCTAAGAGCTGTTTTGTTATTACTTATTCATATATTCAACTACGTTAGGATATTTTTCCTTAACTTCGTTTAGTTTTTGTTGATATACTTCACCTTGTTTTTGGAATAATAAAGTTTTTCCTACTTCTTCAGCAACTTCATCATACTCTGGTATAGAGCTTTCATTTTTATTTTCTAATTTGATTAAGTGATAACCAAATTGAGTTTTAACTGGTCCAGATACTTCACCGTTATTCATGTTGAATACAGCATTTTCAAATTCAGGAACCATTTGACCTCTACCGAAAGTACCTAAGTCTCCACCAGCATCTTTAGATGGACAAGTAGAATGTTCTTTAGCAGCATCTTCGAAAGATACTTCTCCAGCATTTATTTTTCCTAATATATCGTTAGCTTTTTCTTCACTATCAACTAATATATGTTTAGCAGAAGCAGTTTCTGGTTTAGAGAAACTTTGTTTTTGAGCTTCAAAGAAAGCTTTCTTTTCTTCTTCAGTTAATTTAACACTAGTTAATATTTTGTTGATAACATATTGTTTTAATACGTTTTCTTCAACTCTTTTCATTTCAGTTCTGAATTCTTCATCTTGGTCTATTTTATTATCTTTAGCATACATGTATAATAATTCTTGATTTATTAAATCATCTAATACATATTTTTGACCTTCTTCAGTTTGGAATTGTTGTGCTTGGAATGGATCTAATCCTTGTATAGCACCTTGTACATCTAAGTTAGTTATTTCTTTTTGTCCAACTTTAGCTAATATTTTCTTTTCCATATTATTAGTTACTCCTTTGTACCCTTAAGATTTTATAATAACTTTCAGTATAAATAATACCAAAAAATATAATCAATGTCTAATATTTCCTGAAATTAATGCATGGTAATTAATAACATATACTAATAGCCAGTAGTAAAATAGAACTAATCATACCTACCACATATTCTTCGTTTTTGTACTTATAAACCCCTATATAAGATATATATAAATATGTAAATATAGAAAATATCTTAAGTAGCATTAAAGTTATATTAGTAGGATATAACAAAAATGTTGCAAGTGTTAATATAAATGATATTAATGTGGTAATTCTATAATATATTACTATTTTCTCAAAAACTTTATTTTTTATTTGTAAAGCACCAATTATTATCATATATAATATTGATAAAATACAAAATACAAAAAAAGCATTCCTTTCTATATAAATGTTTGAAATAAAAATCCACTTATAAATTATTATAGGCCAAAATAATAGAGTTAATCCTCGAAAGCCCATTTCTAGATAATATTCCTTTTTCAAAGTTATACTCCTTTCATATAAGTAAAACCATATTATTAATATTTGCCTCAATTATTTATATTAAACATGAAATAAATTTAAGCATAAAATTATAATATCATTATACCATCTTTTTAATCATAAGTTATTATGGGGGTGAAGGAAAATGTATAGATATTATACTAATGGAGTTTGTTCTAAGTCTATATTATTAAACTTAGAAGAGGATGTTTTGTTAGATGTGGTATTTGAGGGAGGATGTGAAGGTTCCTTGATAGCATTAAAACACTTTGTAGAAGGTAAACATATAGATGAAATTATAGATGAATTAGAGTATATACCTTGTGGAAATAGAAATACTTCATGTCCAGATCAATTGGCAAAAGCACTAAAAATTTATAGAGACTGTGTGTTAAATAAAGAAGAGTAAAAACAAAAAACTTCTACGAATATGTAGAAGTTTTTTATATGTATTAATATTTTATTATTGTTTTGTAACTAATATAGCTATTTTATAATCTGGATTGTAGCTTATTTGTACAAGTTGATTTTTCTTGATATTTTCTAAATCTTCTCCACCATAAGCTATTTGTAATTTAACAGGCATTTTACCTTGTTTTATAATTGCAACGTAGTCATTTTTACCTTTTTTCTCAACTTTTATTAAGTTACCAACATATGGTTTGAATGTTTGGTATTTTTTTGTTTCGTTTTTAATATAGAAGAAAGTACCAACAGCTATTGCTATGTTTATTGCAAAGGCATACCATCCACTAAGCTTCATTACTGCAAATATTATTATTACAGCAATCATAGCAACTATTGGAAGGATAGCTTTTTTTAAAAGGATTTTTCCCATTATTTCGTTGGCTTTTTTCTCTGGGCCGCTCATTGTTTTAGACTTAGCAAATGATTCGGCAAATTTTTGTCTTATGCTCATTTCAATCCTCCTGTTTCCTGAATAGAATTCAATCTATTTGTCTTTGATACTTGAACTAATTATTACTTATAGTATTAACAAAATATCTATTTAAATTTATATTCAAAGTTATCAAAATATACTATCTATTTTATCATAAAATGTATAAAAAGAAAATAAATGAGATATGAAAAGATTTTGAAAGTTAATAATAATTTTATTTAATATATTATTAATTAAATTATGGCAATGAAAAATGTGATAAAATAATTAAA
This sequence comes from Clostridium sp., assembly GCA_022782605.1. GTDB lineage: Bacteria > Bacillota > Clostridia > Peptostreptococcales > Peptostreptococcaceae > Terrisporobacter. The sequence continues at coordinate 30,807 of JALFMW010000261.1, forward strand.
ATATAGTTTTGACTTAATAATATATTTTAATTATTTTATATTTGTGTATAATATATAATTATAAAGAATTATTAAGGAGTGTCATCAAATGGAAGAACTATATAGAATGATAGAAGATAAAATATATGCAGCTGGATACGAAGGTCAAGTAAGTGGTGAAGAAATTTATGATGAGATATGTGATGAGATAGAAGATAAAGAAGAAGGTAGTTACATATTTATGAGTAAAAAAGAAGACGATACAATATATGAATATAAAATTGATGTAATGGAAGATCAATTTAATTTATCTTACTTAGATATAAAAGCAAATGGAAAAACATATCATATAGATTTTGATAATTAACAAAAAGGTTACAAGATATATTAAAAAAATACAACATGATGAAAGTTATGTTGTATTTTTTTATTTTTTATTT
>JALFMW010000291.1 GCA_022782605.1 Clostridium sp.
TATTTGGCAAGGCTACATAGACTACTGTGAATGGTACAGACTAACCAAAGAGGGAAAAGCTGAATACAAACAGAGAAAAGAAACAATAGAGCGACAATTCGGAAGTGCTAAAGAATACCATAGCTTCAGATATACCAATATTGTAGGCAAAGCAAAAATGAGTATGAAAGCAGCACTTACTTTTACGTGCCTAAATATGAAAAAACTAGCAAAACTACTAGATAGATTAGAGGGAGATGGGGGTGATTTCCCTCCATTTACAAAAATATTTACTCTATTATTTGAAAAAATAATATATTTTAGAATAAACATAGAAAAAGAATCGACAGGCCCAGTTTATTAGTGGGTTTGTCAACACTCTGAGATATCTTTGATATCTTTTTTGCGTATTTAGATATAAATTTTTTTGCTTTCGAGTAATCTTTTCCCCAAAACCCATTAGTTTTTAAGCTTATATTTACTTTTCTATCAAATTTATAATTTAATATATATTCGATTCTATCTTTATATAGCATTGGTTCCCCACCGGTTATGCTAATATGATTTATAAATCTTATATCATAAATATTTTGTAAAATCAAATCAATCTCGTCAATATCTAAAGTCTTTCCTACAACGTGACCTCTACTATCACAACACATTTCGCATCTAGCATTACAATTTTCAGTTAATAGTATAGCAACATTATTGAATTCCATTTTTCCACCACCTTTTTTTTAATATATAAGACATTACTATTGCTAGTATTAATATGATAATGACAAATAAATAATCATTTAATACTAGAGTGTAAGGGTTTAAAATCTTTTTATCAATAATTCGTTCAAAAGTATTATAATTATTCATAGAAGCATCAAAATATGCTAGAAATGATAAATTATCATTAGTACCAGCTAGTACAATGCCACCTATCCACAACATAAGATTAATGAAGAATGATTCTGTAAAATTTTTAAAAACAAAAACTATTATAAGATTTAGTATGCCAAAAGATAGCAACAAAGCTTCAAGCTTCAATAAGTATGGCAATAACATATCTATTCTATTATATAAAAGACACACTATAGATGAAACTAGGAAGCTAGTAAAAACAGATATTATAAAAATAACACCTACTTTTTTCAAAAAATATTTGACAGAACTATTACCCATTTCTTTATAGAATACTATATTCTTGTCCTTATAATCAGAACTAATTGTAGTTATAATTAAAGCTGTGTATATCATTGGACCAAATTGGCTAAAAACTGTATACACGCTTAAAGATAAATCTGGAAAAGTTATATTTTTAACATTATCTATAGTGATTAATAATATATAACCAAGTAAAATAAACAATAATCCAATTCCTAAGTAAAATAAAAAAAACTTATTTCTAAACGCTCTTATAAATTCATTCTTCATAAATATCTCCACCTATATAAAAGTCAATCGCATCTTTCATATCTATGCCCCCTTGTATCTTTCTTTCTTTAACTATATAATACAACCCTGGCATGTACTTTAAGTCAGAAAGATTATGAGTTATATTAATAATTGTCGATTCAAAATTTACAATATAGTCATTTAAAAATTTATAAACTTCAATAGATGTTTTTTTATCTAAAGAGGTTGTGAATTCGTCTAAAACAATCAATTCTGGCTTATTTGACAAAAAAAATAATAATTTCAATTTTTGTTTTTGTCCATCACTTAAATTTCCTAATTTATTTTCAGTAGGAATACTGTCTATATCTAGGGCTATTATAATTTTTTCATAAATATTAACATTATACTTATTTTTATACTTATTTTTTAAAATTTCTAAAATATCTTTTACTTTATATTCAAGAGGTATATTTGTATAGCTCCCTATTACTATAGTTCTCTTATTATTTACATCTATCGTTCCTTTATAATCGACTGCCCCTAAAACAGACTTTGCAAAGGAAGACTTGCCAGATCCATTTTTACCTAATATATGGTGTATTTTTTTTTCTTTAAAGGTGATGTTTAAATCTTCAAATAAAACATTATCTTTGAATTTTAATGAATAATCCCTTAATTCCAATCATTTACTCCTTCTTATAAACATTAACAGCGCAATATAAACCTAGTTAAAATCTGTCCTTTGAACCAGCTATAGTAGATCTAGATTTTGAACTAATTAAATACCATAAGCTCAATACATTTTCTATTTTTTTATTTTTTAGTTTTTCTTCAAGTTCTTTTTTTCTTTTATAATCTTTTACTTCAAAATCTTTAACTTTCATATCTTCTCCTAATAAATTTTGTAGAATACTATATTACACTGCAGACTACTAATAGTATATCTCATATATATTATATCGTCAAATTAATTCTACTTTAGTAAGCTATCACATATAGCTAATATTCAAAACTTTTCACAGATCCATAAATGTCTTATATATTAAACTATTTAAGTGGGACTTCTTATCCTTACCATTTTTACTTCCGAATTTTGAGTATAAAAAAGGC
>JALFMW010000356.1 GCA_022782605.1 Clostridium sp.
CCCTTTTTAGCTTCAGAATTATTATCCTTATATCCCATCTACCAATGCATATTATTCATAGATGAAATTAATCTTTTCTTTGGAAACTATGTATATTCAGAACAGAAGTCTATATAAGATTCAAACTTATTTAAAACACCATCTTCATTAAGATAATTCTTTAAATATGATGCACAAAATGTTTCAACTTTAGTAGTTGCTTTATGCTCAAGTTCATTATACTCTCCTAATATAAATCTCTTTGCCATAATAGCAGCCATGGTATATGACTTTCCTCTACCTCTAGCTGCTAATTCTGAACCATGTTTACCTGCTTCTCTTGCTTTATCTATATACATAAACTTTAACCATTGTCCTTCAAGAAAATCAGGAAAGTCTACAACTCTAATACCTTTTCTTCCTTTAATTTTCTTTACTTTCATAATAGGACAATAGTTTAAAAAGAAGTACATATCACCAGTAACCCAAGCACCATCTGAAGGTCTGATATATCCCATATAGCATCTTCTAATTTCTTCTCTTACCCATTTTCCGTACTCGCTGTTAGGATTAGGGTTAGGTCTTAAATGAGTAAGTACTCCATGTTCCTAAAAATATAAAGCAGTCGGTCTAAAGTAATCAGTATCTTCAATTATAGGGGGATTAGTCAAATCTACAATTATTCTACCCTAATCATCTCTAGGACAATCAGCTGCTTTAGGTCTATCAGCAGAAATTAAGTTCTTTATATAAGGAACATTAGTAACAAAATTGTAGAAATCTTCTTTAATCTCAGCTGGATATTCCTCTAAGTTTAAACTATCGGGAGTTGATTGATATTTATTTAATTCCATACCAGTTAAGTATATTTTTAATAGTATCTTTAACCATACTATTGATTATTTTTTCTTTAGTTATTTCGTCAGTAGATTTATCTGTTTTTTCTACTGAACTAATTAAATGATTTTCTGATCCCTATTTACACCATACTTGTAAAGTAAATTTCTTTATGGCATTAAACCGAGTAGGGGAGATAGAGAGGTGGGGAATATAAATACCTACAGTATCTGAGAAAATTTCTTTTAGTGCTTGTAAAAATAAATCTAAACTTTTCATATTAAAATACCATCGTCCATTAATGATTTACTTTCATTTCCTCCTCTGGCTCTTCCTTGCTCCTCAATCTCTTTAGCTACAGCTTTTTCTGCTTCTAAAATATCTTTAGCTAACTGAGGAATCTGTTTAATTGCAGTAGTTACACTACTGATAGTATATATAGGTTTATCCCTATCATCTGTTTTTGATAAATCTATATTTCTTAAAAATTCTCTTACTTTATCAATAGCAATCTTAGTATCTTCAAGAAGAAGAGAGGAGGTAGTTATACAATGTTTTCTATAGCATTCTATAGCTTCTTTAATGTCTCCCTTTATCTTAAAATCTTTTGGTAATCCTTCTTGTTCTATTATAGCCTTTAATCGTTCATCATCATCTAATATATAACTATAAGAACTTCTAGGATCAGCATAAAAATAAATTACACTTATTGCTTGTAAAAATTTATCTTTTTGTTTACTCCTATCAGAATTGTATAACTTTCTAATAGGTTTTATCATAAAAGCCTCTTGTGTTGGCTTTACTTCATAATTAGTATATTCTAATATATGCATAGTCTTAAAAATAAAAACCCTTCAGATATAACTACCTGAAGGGAAAACATTTATTAAAATGGTAAATTTTTAAACTTATTAATTAATTGTTGTATTTTTAGGCATAATTATTGAAGGTTTGGTATCAGGTATTTCCTCACAATCATCAATGATATATGCTACATCCCTATCTTCAATTAAAAAATATTCCTTATCATTTATTACTACAGTAGGAATATTAATTTCTATAGTAGGGTTTTTATCAAAATCGTCTCTTATAGAGTTTTCATCAAATTTCTTTCTAAGGTATCGAGATGGGTTTATAAGTACTATATCCCCCGGCTTAATCTCTCTTACTGAAGATCCCACCTTAACTACTGTTTGATATTCTTTTATATGACCTTCAGTTTGCTTAGCACTTATTATAATACCATTCTTAGTACTGGTAGTTTCATATTTATTTGCTGTAGTCAATACACCTGTAAATAAGGGTTTTATGGATTTAACTTTTAGCATTATTTAAATATTCTTTTATTAGTTTATAATTCTGTCTAATTAATTTATACCTATTATAGGTACAATTTAATTTACCTAAAGAAGGTATATTAATATTGGTTCTTAATTTTTGAAATTCTTCCTCAGTTATGTCATTTTTAAGAGGTAAAGCTGTTATTATTTCTTTAATAGCTTTCCAATACCCTTTATATACTTTATCTACAAAATCTTTAGGTAAATCTAAATCCCTAGACACTTTTAGTATAATCTCTTCATAATTCATTTTAAATCAAATAATAAAAGTAATTGAAAAGTATTTGAATCTTCTTTTAAATTAGGAATTAATCTAGGATTAATTTTACCATCTACTAAGAATTTCTTTTGTTTTAATTTACTTTTTATTACTTGAAAATGTTGATTATTTAATGAACATTCCTCTCGAAGTTTTGATTGAGTTTCCTCACTCATTAACATTCTATCAAGTAATTCATCATCTAATACTACTTTTGAAAGTTTATATCTTTCTTTTAAAAAAGCTGCTGCAACATCTTCTTCACGTTCAGTTAGGTGATGAAAAGGAGAAAGAAAGGATAACCAATATCGAAAAATACTATCTAAATTGCTAGGAATTCTAATAACATTATGAGGTTTAATTCCAGCCATTATTAATTTTCTTCCTTTTCTTCTTCTTTTTCCTCTTCTCCCATTGTTTCATCTGGTGATGGTTCCATTGGGTTAAGAATAGTTTCAATTTCTTTAGCACATTTGTCTACGAACTCCATTTCAAAAAATCTTTCAGATTTCAATACCTCAAATAAGAAAGGAAGTTTAGTATGAATATTCATAACTTGATTTAACCTTTGACTTAATTGACGGTTTTGCATCATTAATTGATTACAATAATCATTAAGTTGTTCGTAACTGATCTTTTCTTTATTTTCCATATATAAATTTATTTAGTTTCTACATATTTATGTTTATACTTTTCTTTGTATAAACTCTCCCATTCATCTATAGTACCTACTGCTATCTCTGTAGAACCACATTCATCACAATAATCAGATTCTTCCATAGCATCTATATCTAGAATCCTTAAAGACAAGCAATTTTTACAATAATAAACAGGAATACTATCATAATCAATATTTTCCTAGTTTATATCCATATTACTTTTT
>JALFMW010000264.1 GCA_022782605.1 Clostridium sp.
ACAAGATGGATGGTATAAAATTAAATATGGAAATAAAACAGGATGGGTAAGTGGACAGTATGTGAAAATAAAAAGCTCATCTAATAGTAATAACAATGCATCAAATAATTCAACTACAAGTTCTAAAAAGCTTGTAGCAACTGCAGGATTAAATGTAAGAAGTGGTGGTTCAACTAAATATAAAGTAATAGGATATATTAAAAAGAATGAAGCTGTGGAAAATATTGGTGTTGCCAGTACAGGGTGGTATAAAGTTAAACTTAGCGATGGAACCATAGGTTATGCAAGTAATAAATATTTAAACGAAATTAATACTAGCTCTGGAAGTTCAACTAATAATACAAATGATAGTGAAGTTAACAGTAGTACAAACAATAATTCAAATAACAATTCTTCAGTTATAGAGACTTTAGTAGCAACAGCAAATTTAAATTTAAGAAGTGGGCCATCTACAGCATATAGTATACTTGGAATGATAAATAAAGGTGATAAAGTAAGTGTTATAGAACATACGATTAGCACTTGGTATAAGGTGAAATTGTCAAATGGAAAAATTGGTTATTGCTCATCTAAATATTTAAAATCACAAGACCAAATTGATTCATCAACGAATAAACCAACAAGTGATACGGATATTGCTTATACTTTAGATGTAAAGGCATATGCATATTGCACAGGTACTATAACTGCCACAGGAACAAAGCCTACTTTTGGAAGAACTATAGCTGTTGACCCAAAGGTTATTCCTTATGGAACGAGAGTATATATACCAGAATTTGACAAGACCTTTATAGCAGAAGATTGTGGTGGAGGAATAAAAGGAAATAAGATAGATATATATATGAATACAAAAGAAGAATGTATAAACTGGGGTGTAAGGAATATCACTCTTTATATATTAAAGTAAAAACCAAGTTAATCTTGTTTTTTTATTTTAGCTGCCTAATGAACAAGGAACCTGCGTTTTAATTACTATGTCTATAAATTTTTTTATTTAGGAACATATTAATTAATTTGTCATATAATATACTAAAAAATCTATAGTATGGGAGATGTATTATATGGCGAAAGTTACAAAACCAGTTAAAGATGTTGGTAAAGAAGTTATTAACGGAGTAGGTAACGTTGCAAAAGAAACTATTGGTACAGGTTTAAACATTGGAAAAGATGTAGTAAGTGGAGTAGGAAATGTTGCAAAAGAAACTATAAATACAGGTGTAAATGTAGGTAAAGCAGTTAAAGAAAATGTTAAGGATGCAAAAAAAAGTATAAAAAAATAAACTATAAGGTGCTAACAAGCACCTTATTTAATTTATTTTTTTATATATTCTTTCCCATTTATTTTTAAAGAGCTTGGTGAGTAATTTTGTAGTATCATATCAAAATTTATATCACCCTTGTTGGGGATAGTAAAATATCCTTTGGAAAATATTAAATTACCATTTTTATGTAGTTGTTCCACTTCTACGGAATACCTAGCTCCTAAAGTCTTTTGAATAGATTCCTTAATTATGGAAGAATATGTTGATATATCAGAACTTGATATATTTTCACTTTCAACTTTGAAATTATACTTATTAGATTCGGTATAGGAAGGCTTATAAAATTTATTCCATAAAAATGAAATAACTAAAAGGCTTAAAACTAGTACTAAAGCACCTATAATTCTTTTTCTAAATTTATAAAGTTTAGAATTTAAGAGTTTTTGTTTTTTTGCTTCATGTGCTTTATTCTTTTTGTGTTTTTGATATCCAATGATTTTATTTTTACCTTTTAGTTCATTTAGTCGTAGTTTGTAAGTCCTATTTTTCCCCTCATATTCAGCCTTTTTGTCAATGAATACTATTGTTTTATCAAGGTTAGCATTTTTCATTGTACATCCCCCTTTTGCAATTGCCTTTATATAATAATACTATACGAGAATTAGAAAAAACAACAAACTTAGATATATTATTATGTAAAAATAAACTGTTTTCGTAATAAAAAAATATTGTGTACGAAATAAAATACTAGAGATCTATTTCTTTTTTAGAAAAACTTGTTTTGACTGATACATATGGAATTCTACCAAGTTTTCCAGTCAAACTATTAATAGTGTCAATATCTCCAACTACTGTAACACATATGACAGAAACCCTTTCTTTATCAAAGGGAATACCCATTCTGCCTTTAATTATTTCTTTGAAATTAGCTAAAATACTGTTAAAATCTTGTTGACATTTTTCTGGTTCATCTAAAACGGCACTTATTACAGCTATACGACTCATGAAAACTCACCCCTTGAATAAAAAAATCTTTACACATAAATATTTTAATTTAATTTTAACAGTAAATCATTGATAAATCTATAAATTATGGCATGTTTTTAATTTAATTCCCAAAAATTGAAAAAAAATAAAAATTATCTTGAAACCGAATAGATGTTCGTATATAATAAAACTATAGAACGAACATTTGGAACGAATGTTTGAAAATAAAATTGATATTTTTATCATATTAGTACAAGCATAATAATATATATAGATTAAAAGAATTTATTTTAGGAGTGATACATATGAGAACATTGGTAACAAAGGAAAAAAGAATAGAGGAAATAACATTAGATAACATAAAAAATGGCGAAGTAACATTAATGCAGTTAAATGAAATATATGATAAGATGGGGTTTGTTTTTATAGCCGATTCAGGTAAGTTTACTGGTATTAGGAAAGAGAGAAGACATTAATTAAATGCATTATTTATATATAAGGTTGATAATATAGACCATACTTGTATAAATATCAAGTAGTAGGTCTATTTTTTTGAAAATAATATAAATTAAAGGGAAATATGTAACAATATAGTTACATATTAAATAATTTCATTGTGTGTACAATGAAATTAAAATATAATATAGTGCTATAGAAGGTGAGGTGACAGTATGAGCGATAAAACAAAAGATGAATTAAAGAATGAAAAAGATAAAAAGAAGATATATAGAAATATTGGAATTATAGTAGGTATTATATTTATAATTGGATGTGTGTCTTTAAATTCATTTACAAAAAAATTCCTATATAATGGAAAAATAGCAAATAATATTTTTATAGAGGGAATAGAAGTATCTGATATGAAAAAAGAGCAAGCTATTGAGGCTATAAATAAGAAATATAGACCGCAAGACTTGTCTTTAAATTATCATAAAGAAAAATTTAATATTAGTTCTGAAGATATAGATTTAAAATATAATACAGAAGAATTAGTAAATAAAGCTTATAATAGTACAAGAACAGGATCTTATTTTAAGGATATTACTTCTTACATAGAGACAAAATTAAATAGCAAAAACTATAAGATAAAAGTATCTTATGATGAAAAAAAGCTTGATGAATTATTAAGTAATATTGCAAAGAAAATTAATAAAGATTCAAGAAGTGCAAAAGTAAGTGTTAATAATGGAATAAATATTACTCCATCATCAACAGGCTTAAAATTTGAAACTGAAGATAATAAAAAATTAATTACTGAAGCTTTAAATGGAAAGAAATATGATAGGATAAACTTAAAAGTTACGGTTACAAAACCAAAAGTATCTACTGAAGATGTTAAAGACATCAATACATCTTTAGCATCGTTTTCAACTACATTTAATGCAGCTTTAAAAGAAAGATCATATAATATAGGACTATCTGCTCAAAGATGTAATGATGTTATATTATTGCCAGGTGAATCATTTTCATATAATGAGCATACTGGAATGAGAGTTCTTAGTAATGGATTTAAAAATGCTTCTGTTATTTTAGGAGGAGAATATGTAGATGCTCCAGGAGGTGGAGTTTGTCAAACTTCAACTACATTATTTAATGCAGTATTATTATCAGGACTACAAATAGATCAAGTAAGAAATCACTCAAAAACTTCTCATTATGCACCAAGAGGAAGAGATGCTATGGTTAATGATGGTGATAGTGATTTAAGATTTACTAATAACTTTGATCATGCAGTATATATTCAATGTTATAGAAGTGGAAGTAGTGTAAATGCAACTATATATGGTTCATCACAAGATAAAGTTGGTGTTAGTATACAAGTTGATAATTTTACTTATAATGGATTGCCAGCAGCTAAAACATATAGAACAATTACTAAAAATGGTAAAAGTAAAAAATCATATATATATACAAGTGTATACAAAGAATAATAAAAAAGCTATCTCGATGTAATTTTATTACATTAAGGTAGCTTTTTTACTTATAGGAATAGAAATGCATGTCAAATATTGTTATAATTAATTTAGATTAGGAAGAGGAGATGTGTGCGTGGAAGATATTGCAGGAAGGTATGAAATATTAGATAAAGATAATAAATTTATATTCGGCAAATTATATAGGGCTAGAGATTTAGAAGAAGATACTATAGTTTTTATTCAACTTATAAAAGATAATAGATATATAAATGAGAAATTTTTACCTAACTTAATTGATGAGTCTACTATGCTTGCTCAAATTAATTCACATCATATTGCTAAAATACTAGATATAGGAATTCATCTTACAGATGAAGAAAGATGTTTTTATGTAGTTAGTGAATATTTCTCAGGTATAGAACTTAGAAAAGTAATAAAAGGTAACTATATGGATTTGAATAGTATAGTAAAGATAACAAAAAAAATATTAATGGCATTAAAAACAGCATATAGCCATAACTTATATCATGGTTCTTTAAGTGAAGATAATATTTTTGTAGATGAGAAATATAATATTAAAATATATGATTTTTGTTTAACAAAAGCAAACAAAGGAGTAAATATCAGAAAAGATAATAGTATAGCATTTTTATCACCACATCAACTTAATATAAACTATACAGATTATGAAAGTGATTTTTTCTCTTTAGGAATTATATTGTTTGATGCTATTTTTAAAAAAATGCCCTTTGGTATTGGTAAAGATGAACAAAGCATGTTAAAATTAATTGATAAAGGGATTGACTGGAATAGTGTAGCTATAAATAATGAAAATATAGCTCTAGTTAACATTGTCAAAAAACTTATTAGAAGAACTGAAAAATATAGTAGTGTAAATGAAATATTAATTGATTTAAGTAAGTTTATGTATGTGAAAGCGGATATAAAGCCAAAAGACATAAAAATAAGTGAAATAGACAATGATAATATTGTATTAAATAAAACAGATAATAAGTTTATGCAAAAACTTATGTTACTTGCAATGACAATTATAATTTTAATTACAACTATATCTCAGTTTAAGTAACATGAAAAATAATTATTTATCAGGAGAAGAAAATGAAGGTAGATTGGAATTCAAAGTATAACACTGTATCAGTGTACTCATTAATTGTAATATGTTGTAGTATTATTTTTTATTTTGTGGCGTCACAAATAGGATCTTTTAGTGAAAAAATAGGTGTAGTTATAGGAATTATGTATCCTTTTATTATAGGATTCGCAATTGCTTATTTACTTAACTTTATATTGAAATTTTATGAAGTAAGCATTTTAGGAAATACTCAATGGTTTTCTAGGTTAAAAAAATCTCAAAAAAGAAGCATAGGATTGATTTTAACTTATCTTACAGCAATAGGTATATGTTATTTATTTATACATTTCATTGTACCTCAATTAATTGAAAGTATAATGGGATTTGTAAATGATATACCACAATATGTGGATAACTTAACAACAATATTTAATGATTTGATTAAAGATACTAATATTAGTCCAGAATATGTAGCGTTAATGCAAGAACAAATGGATAAATATATTAAATTTGTAATGGATTTTGCAAAAGAAATAATACCTATAGTTGGTAATATGTTGAAAGTTATAGCATCAAGTATATGGAATATAGTTCTTGGAATTATAATTTCAGTATATTTATTAATAGATAAGGAAATATTCTTTGCTATAAATAGAAAAATAACCTGTGCATTATTTTCTAAAAAAACAGCAGATAGAATTTTTCAATTAACTTATAGAACTAATGAAACATTCGGTAAGTTTTTAATTGGAAAAATAATTGATTCAGCAATTATAGGAGTATTATCATTTATTGTATTTACAATATTTAAAATACCATACACTTTATTAATATCTGTAATAATAGGTGTAACAAATATAATTCCATTCTTTGGACCATTTATTGGAGCTATACCATCAGGAATAATAATACTATTTGTATCGCCTACGAAAGCATTAATATTCATAATACTAGTATTTATAATACAACAACTTGATGGAAATGTTATAGGACCTAAAATATTAGGAGACTCAATAGGTATATCAGCATTTTGGATTTTATTTGCTATCTTAGTAGCTGGTAAATTCCTAGGTATAGTTGGAATGATAATAGGAGTTCCGTTATTTGCAATAGTATACTCAGTAATAAAAGAAGATGTTGAATTTAGATTAAAGAATAAAAATTTACCTACAGAAACAGAGGATTATATGGACAAAATGTAGTACAAATAAATCAAGGGGGAGTGTTTATGAAGAAAAAGGGGATTTTTATATTAACACTACTGATGATGATACTATTTAGTGTGAATTCATTTGCTGATAGCATTGATAGTGCATCTAACTACTTTGCATTTAAGGAAAATGTTAATATAACAGAGGATGTTTCAGGAGATATTTATTCAGCAGGAAGAGAAGTTAATGTAGAAAACAGTGTAGTTGGAGATACAATTGCTGCAGGAGAAATAATCAATATAAAATCTAAAGAAATTCGAGGTAATGTTAGATGTGCTGCACAGACTTTAAATATTGATAGTAAGAATATTAAAAATATAACATGTGCAGGACAAAATATTGATATAGGTAAGAATACTACAGCAAAGGCTATATATCTAGCAGGACAAAACATTAATTTTAAAGGAAATTGTGAGGGATTTTATGCAACTGGTCAGACTATAATTATTAATGGTAAGGTTGACGGCAATCTTAGAGTAAGCTGTGATGAATTAATAATTGCAGATAACGGTGATATAACAGGAGAGATTGAAGTTTATTCACCAAAGGAACCAATTGTAAATTCAAAAGTAAGTATGAATGATATAAAATATGTCAAAACAGAAAAATCAGCTGATCAAAATAATATAAAAGCATTTGTAGGATTTTCAACATTAATATCTATTATTGCATCATTGATAATAGGATTTGTTATTTATATATTATTTAAAAAGTTATTTATAAGTTCTGATGAATTACTAGTAAAAGAACCTTTACCAATTGTACTTGGAGGTATGGCATCTTTCATATTACTGCCAATTGTTAGTTTATTATTATTTATTACAATAATTGGCTTGCCTTTGGGTATGTTATCACTTTTACTTTATTTTATTATAGTATATTTGTCACCAGTTATAATGGGAATAATACTGGGAAGATTAATACTTAAGAATAAAAATCCATACCTGCAAGTACTTGCAGGTATAATAGTTGTAAGACTGTTAAGTTTATTACCTATCATAGGCACTTTTGTCTGGGTAGTAAGTTCAATGTTAGTACTAGGATTTATTGTATATGGATTTTACCAGTCTATAAAATATAAGGAAAATCGAATATAAATTTATAAAATGTGGACTTTTTAGTCCACATTTTTTTGAAAATAATTAGTTTTAAATTAAAAAGTATAAGGGAATATATATAATGTAAGTGATTATAAAGTATAAGAAGGAATAAAATATGAAAAAGGAAAGAAGACGTATAATTATAGATTTTGAAGTACTATCTAAAGGTAACTTTTGGATGTGTTGCATGAAAGATTATAAAAGTGAAGCAGAACATATTATTATAAATGATAGAGAAGAATTTTTAAGAGTTTTTAATAAAAATAAAAACTCCATATGGGTAGGTTATAACATCAAAGGCTATGACCAATGGATTATGAAAGCTTTAATAGCAGGTCTAGACCCTTGTGTTATATCAGATAAGCTTATAGAAGAAAATATATCGCCTTGGCAGATAGATAGAAGTTTAAATAACATACCACTTTATCTTTTCGAACTTAATGATAGTTACAGAAGTTTAAAAGAGCTTGAATTATTTATGGGAGAAGATATAAGAGAGAGTAGTGTGCCCTTTGACTTACCTAGATATCCAACAAAAGAAGAAATTGAAGAACTTACAACTTATTGTCTTCACGATGTACGAATGACATTTAAAGTTTTTCAAGAAGTTTACTATAAATATGATGCACAGCAAGGACTTATAGAGTATTTCGGGCTTGATGAAAGTATGTTTAATAAAACAGAGGCACAATTAAGTGCATATATACTTGGAGCTAAAAAACCTAATTATAGTAGAGATGATGCGGCTGATTTTGAAATAGTTCATACTATTGAGTTGGATAAATATAATAATATTAAGATTTGGTATGAGGATTATAACAATAGGGATTTTAAAAAATATTTGAGAGCAAATGTTTATGGAGTTGATACTGATTTTGGATGGGGAGGTCTTCATTCAGCTAGAAAGAAATATAAGGGTGAAGATTTTATAGTAAACTCAGATGTTAGTTCTTTTTATCCATCCATAATGATTGAATATAATCTACTTAGTAGAAATGTACAAAACCCTTATAAATTTAAGGAAATAAGAGATACAAGATTTAAATTTAAGAAAGAAAAAAATCCTATAGAAAAGTCATTGAAACTAGTATTAAACTCAGCCTATGGTGCTTGTTTAGATGTGAA
>JALFMW010000086.1 GCA_022782605.1 Clostridium sp.
GAAAGTCCTGGATTCTTTAGCCATACTGTTGATGATAAACTTGTTAGTAACTCAGGAAGCGATGTTACTGCTGATAAAAGAACTCCTCCTATAAATGCCCCTGATAATTTTGTGTTCTTATCTAATAAATCAACATATACAGATGCTTTAATAGATAATAGTACTACTGCTACTGCCAGCGCTAAGTAAATTAAATAAATCATATAAATCCCTCCATTATTTTGTCCTGTATAAAAAACGAGACTTACAGATAGCATGTCTATACATACTATCTGTAAGTCTCGTTTTTTAAGATAATACCAGACCAACTGGCCATGATTGTTGATATTATCACAGTAATTACTGCAAACTACTCCCCTACAGGACTTATTAATTTAATTATATGCTTTCAATAAAATAATTTCAAGAAATTTTAAATATTATTTAACCTTATTTAAAAGATATCTCCTATTATTGATTACACTGCTATGATTTGGTACATATCTGGCTGCTAACTCATTATATTCATTGGCCTTATTAAAATTACCTATCTTGCAATAACACACACATAATTGAAGAGCCGGCACCCAAGTATACATAGCGCTATTAACTAAGTTCAAACTTCCTGGTTTTGGTGGATTATTTATGGCATTTTCATACCAAAAAGCTGCTATTTCGTATTTTTCTTTTTCATAAAAGGTATAAGCAATTCTACAGCATAGGTCACTTGATGGAATATCATACTGTAATCCCTTAAACAAATACTCTTCTTCCTTATCCTTATAACCAATGAATCCATAGCACTCTGAAATTTTTATAAGAGCCTGCTTTACATCTTCAATCCATCCCTTTTTTGTAGCTATAAAATCCTCATATGCTTTTATAGCTTCTAAATAGTATTTATTATCATACAGTTCATTACCATAATAAAATAAATCTCGTGGAGAAAATTCTTCATTTTCAAGTACCATCTTACGAAATATTTTTAAATTCCTATCAGTATATTCCTTATCTTTTAAGTGTCTTACAGCAATATCTGCACTTAATATATTTCCATAAACCTCTAAATACTCATGTACTTTACCTATCCATTTATAATTGTTTTTCCTTTTAACCATTCTGTTTCTCCTCAAAGAAACTACCGGATTATTATTTTCATCTGTTGATAATACATACATCATTGATATTACATCAACAGTGTTATTTAAACTTTCTTTCAATAACTTTAGCTTCTCTTGATCTTCCTTTTCCAGAACATCATCTGCATCTAACCATAATATATAATCCATCCTCGCCTTACTAAAAGCAAAATTTCTAGCTTCTGCAAAATCATCTTTCCAAGTAAAATCATAAATATCTGCTTTATACCTTTTTACTTTTTCTTTTGTACTATCTTGTGAGCCAGTATCTACTATAATTATTTCATCAACTATATCAACTACTGTATTAAGGCATCTCTCTATAACCTTTTCTTCATCTTTCACAATCATACATAAACTTATGGTACTCATTAATCCCTCTTAAAATCTTTCTTCCACTATCATATTAATTTAAGTTTATATTTTTGTTACTTAAATTTAAATTGAACTTAATAAAAATCATACTCATAATATGATATATGATTACTTTCTTTAAATTAGGAGTTGATTTACTTTGAGTAAGAATCTTAAAGTCCTTTCCATTTCCAGCAGCTATATAGATAGTAAGAATAAAGATTTAACTTTTTCAGCTAGTACAAGTCTCCTTGTAGGAAAGCTACCTTCTTATAAAAGATTTTCAAATCGTTATATTTCTCTTATAAAATTCACTATTCCAAGACTATCATATAAGCCTGATTCATCTTATTTATATTTATATATAGAAAATTATCAAAATACTAATGCATGTCCTTCTTATATAAATATCTCAACTACATTATCAAATATAGATACAGCCTCTATAACCTGGAATAACATTGCAAATACTTCTCCTGTATGCTCATTTAATAAAAAAGTTCCTCTAAAACTTTCTGGCGAATATATTAAAATAAATATTACTAATATAATTTGCTATTGGCTTACCAATAATATTACTCAACCTATAATAATACTTTCTACAGACTCTTCATTATTTAATATTTCATCTACATCTTCTTGTAATCCACCATTTATATCTATACTACTTAACAGTAATCACCACTGTCCTATTCAGAACTGCTATAATGGTTCTACTGGCTCCTTGGGATGTACTCCAAACATATTTAATCCAGCATTATCACAAAACTACGCTGCTGGAGAAGTTATAAGATATAATGATATGTTTTATCTAGTTACAACAAATAATCCTCTAGGTCTCCCTGGAAATTCCATAGATTTTACCCTTCTATCACCAATTCCCCAAACCACATCTATCACTGGAGCTACTGGTCCTACTGGTGTCACTGGCCCTACTGGTCCTACTGGTGCTACTGGTCCTACTGGTGCCACTGGTCCTACAGCCACCTTCGACAGTCAATATGCCTTCTTTACAACACTAGGTCCCAATAGTACTCCTTTGAACTCTTCTGGAGTAACTCTTGAACTAGATGTACCTATTGCTTCAGATATCTCCAATGGAATAACTCTTGATCATTCAACTAACATAATAACTTTAGCAGAAACCGGTGTATATAAAATAAGTTATATAATAATTCCTTTAAACCAAGGTACAATCCCAGCTTCGAATATATATATTAAAGTATTAAATCCTACTCCCAGAATACTTATAGGTTCACAATACGTCATACAAACATCTTTAACTAATGCCTTTCCAACAATAGCTGGCCAAGCAATTCTACCAACAACTAACCCTAACACAACTTTAGCAGTATTTGCTTCTGGTGCTTCTGGTACTCTTTTTTATAGGAGCATATCTGTTATAATAACAAAAATAGCATAATTTACCAAATATATAACCTTTATTTTATTTCAATTCCTGTCGATTTTACTCGAACCTAATAAAATAAAAACTCATACTATAATATTGAGTTAAACTTTATTACGTTTTAGATTAAGGAGTTGATTAACATTGAAAAAAGGAATAAAGATAGCTTCAACTGGAAGTACCTATATTGCTAGCGGAACCCCTGATAGTAATTTTTCTTCAGCTTCCAGTTTGCTAGTAGGAAATTTATCTTCCTGTTGTCCAGCTACAAATGAATATAGATCTATAATTAGCTTTGACTTAACTAATTTTTCATACCCAATAAAGATGGCTGTACTTTATTTATATGTAGAAAATATTCAGTCTACTACAGACTGTAATCTATCTATATCAATAAGCAATAATACTA
>JALFMW010000096.1 GCA_022782605.1 Clostridium sp.
ATTGAAGTTATAGTATTTCCACAAACACTAAAACAGTATAATAGCATTTTAAATGAAGATAATATTATTTATATTAAAGGTAAGCTTAGTATAAAGGAAGAGGAAAGTGCAAAACTTATAGCTAGAGAAATTAGAGATATAAATGACAAAGATAGTTTAAAAATTAACAATCATAATAACTCATATATAAAAAATAAAAAGCAATCAAAAACAGGTATTTTTGTCAAAATTGATAGTTTAGAGAATCAGCAACTTATTAATTCAATTGAAAAAATATCTCTTCAATATAAAGGAAATCAAGATATTTACGTATGTACAGAGCAACCTAAAAAAATGTTTAGATGGGAAAAAATTAAGGTTAATATAAATTCAGAATTACAACTAAAATTACAAGAATTATTAGGACAGGAAAACGTAATAGTAAAAAATTAGCACAAATTGGCATTTTATATAAAAACAACAGTGAATTTGTGATATAATACACAATATATCAAGGTTAAAATGTTTTTATAAATTAAATAAAATCATGTATACCGAGGGAGTAAAAAATTTAAAGATTTAGGATTATTAGGAGGTAGTACTATGAAGACTATAGGAATATTGACTAGTGGTGGGGATGCACCAGGAATGAATGCTGCTATTAGAGCTGTTGTAAGATCTGCTATATATTATGGATGTAAGGTATATGGTATCAATAGAGGTTACAAAGGTCTTATAGAATCAGATATAGTTGAAATGAATTTATCATCAGTTGGAGATATTATACACAGAGGAGGAACTATTCTTAAGTCATCTAGATGTGAAGAATTTAAGACTGAAGAAGGAAGACAAAAAGCAGTTAAAATTCTTAAGAAATATGGTATAGATTGTCTAGTTGTAATAGGTGGAGATGGATCTTTCATGGGAGCTCAAAAACTTAGTGATTTAGGTTTCCCAGCTATAGGTATACCAGGAACAATTGATAATGATTTAGCTTACACAGATTATACAATAGGTTTCGATACAACATTAAACACGATTGTAGATGCTATAAGTAAGATAAGAGATACTTCTTCTTCTCATGAAAGAGTTAATATTATAGAAGTAATGGGAAGACATTGTGGAGACTTAGCTCTTTATGCAGGATTAGCAGGTGGTGCAGAAACAATAATAGTACCAGAAGTTGATTATAAAATTGAAGATGTATGTGTAAGATTAGAAACAACTAAAAAAAGAGGAAAAAGACACAGTATCATATTATTAGCAGAAGGTGTTGGTAATGCAAATGATATAGGTAAACAAATCGTAGAGAGAACTGGTGCAGATCTTAGAGTGACAGTTTTAGGACATGTTCAAAGGGGAGGAAGTCCAACAGTATTTGATCGTTTGTTAGCAAGTAGACTTGGTGTAAGAGCGGTAGAATTATTACTAGATGGACAATCTGCTAGAGTTGTAGGTATAAGAGACGATAAAATAATTGATATGGAAATACATGAAGCTTTATCTATGAAGAAAGAATTTGATAAGAAAAGCTATCAAATGGCTCAAATACTATCTATATAATATATTTAGGAGGATATAAATATGCTTAAAAGTGCTAAAAAAACAAAAATAGTTTGTACTTTAGGTCCAGCTTCTCAAAGTGAAGATGTATTAAAAAAATTAATACAAAATGGTCTTAATGTTTGTAGATTTAACTTTTCACATGGTTCTCATGAAGAACATAAAGGAAGAATGGATGTTGTAAAAAAGGTCAGAGAAGAACTTAATAAGCCAGTTGCTATATTACTAGATACTAAAGGTCCAGAAATAAGAACTGGAGAATTTTCAGATCCAGAAGTTTTTTTAGAAGCAGGAAGTAAATTTATAATAACTATGGAAGATGTTGTGGGGACTAAGGACATCTGTACAGTTAGTTATAAAGGATTAGTAGAAGACGTTGTAAAAGGCGATTTAATATTAATAGATGATGGTTTAGTTGGACTAAGAGTAGAAGATATTATAGGTGAAGAAATTCACTGTATAGTTGAAAACTCAGGTATAGTTAAAAATCATAAGGGCGTAAACGTTCCTGGTGTAAAAATAAACTTACCAGCATTAACTCCTAAAGATATATCTGATATAGAATTTGGTATAACTCAAGGAATAGATTTTATAGCAGCTTCATTTGTTAGAAAAGCATCAGATGTTCTTGCTATAAGAGAGGTACTTGAAAATAATAATGCTACTGATATACAAATAATATCTAAAATAGAAAATCAAGAAGGTGTAGATAATTTAGAAGAAATACTACAAGTTTCTGATGGCTTAATGGTTGCAAGAGGTGATTTAGGAGTTGAAATACCTACTGAAGAAATGCCAATAGTGCAAAAAGAAATGATTAAAAAATGTAATGAGCTTGGTAAACCAGTTATAACAGCTACACAAATGCTTGATTCGATGATAAGAAACCCAAGACCTACAAGAGCTGAAGTAACTGACGTTGCAAATGCTATTTACGATGGAACTGATGCAATAATGTTATCAGGAGAGACTGCTGCTGGGAAATATCCAGTAGAAGCTGTTAAAGTAATGGCTGCAATAGCTAAAAGAATAGAAGAAACGCTAGATTATGACAATATATTAAGAAGCAAAGGATTAAATAATACAAATGTTACAGATGCAATAAGTTATGCAACTTGTACAACTGCAAAAAGTTTAACAGCTTCTGGTATAGTTACATCAACATCTTCGGGACATACAGCTAGAATGGTTTCTAAATTCAGACCTAATACACCAATAATAGCTGCTACTCCAAATGAAAGAACTAGCAGACAATTATCATTAAGTTGGGGAGTTTACACAGTACTTTGTGAACAAGCTGGAAATACTGATGATCTTATAGAAAATTCGATAAATGCAAGTAAAAGAGAAGGATTTATACATGAAGGTGAATTAGTTGTTATAACAGCTGGAGTACCAACTGGTGTAAGTGGAACTACTAACTTAATAAAAGTACATGTTATAAGTGAAGAAATATGTCAAGGGATAGGAATTGGAAGATCTACAGTTGAAGGAAAAGTACGTTTTGTAAGAAGTGGAGAAGAATGTGAAAACTTCAATGAAGGTGATATATTAATTACTAACATGACTGATAAAGAAATGAATACTTATATCGAAAAAGCTGCTGCTATAGTTACAGAAGATGGAGGAATGACTTCACATGCAGCTATAGTTGGAATAAACCTAGGAAAACCAGTTATTGTTTCTGCTAAAAATATATTATCAAGTGTTGAAGACGGAGAAATAATAACTGTTGATGCAGCAAGAGGTGCTGTATACAGAGGTTCAAGTAGAGTCTTATAAGAATAAAATTAACAAAAAAATAATATATATTATTATGGTACATCTTATGATATTGTAAAATATGTTTATATTGAGAATGATTGAATAAATCGTTGGACAATTATTGCATGTTTTTCCAAAAGATGCTACTATTATGTAAAATGACCACTCAGATAATGCTAAAATCTTAGTGGTTATTTTTATAAGAGAAATAATCAGAAAATTTGGAAGAATGTGAAAAATGAGGGGATAATGACGAAACAAGTGGTTTTATAGAATTTTATGAAGGGTTCTGATTATTTATCTTATAATCATATTTTCCGTCATAAATAAAATAAAAAGGAGGGAGTAACAAATGGCTGAAAATAGAGATCAATGGGGTTCTAAGATAGGTCTTATCTTAGCAATGGCAGGAAATGCTGTCGGACTTGGGAACTTTTGGAGATTCCCGTATATAGCTGCTACTAATGGTGGTGGCGCATTTATGATACCATACTTCTTTGCTCTAATCGTTATAGGTATACCTGTAATGTTAGTTGAATGGAGTATAGGTAGATATGGTGGTGCTCATGGACATGGAACAGTAGGTCCTATGATTTATTTACAAGCTAAAAAAGCTGTAAAACCAAAAACTGCAATTATAATTGGGGCTCTTGCTGGAGCTATAGCATTTGGAGTTACTTTACTAGTTAACTCTTATTATATTCATATCATAGGTTGGTCACTAGGATATGCAGTACAATCTTTAATAGGTGGATATTCAGGAGTAGATGGTTCTACATTCTTTGTAAACTATATAACAGATCCTAAAATGTTAATATTCTGGGTAATATCTATAGCATTACTTGGATGGGCTGTTATGAAGGGTGTATCTGGAGGTATAGAAGCTTGGGCAAAAGTAATGATGCCAGCTATATACGTGTTTGGTATTATACTTGTTATAAGAGCTGTAACACTAGGTGCTCCAGTTAATCCTGATTGGTCAGCCATGAACGGTTTAAACTATGTATGGAATCCTGATTTGAGTAAATTAACTTCTGCATCAGTTGTAACTGCAACAGGTCAAATATTCTTCACATTATCATTAGGTATGGGTATTATTTGTAATTATGCATCTTATTTACAAGCTGATGAGGATATAATAGCAGCTTCAGTTGCTACAGTTTCATTAAATGAATTTGCTGAAGTTATACTTGCTGGTACTTCTGTTATACCTATATCATATGCTTTCCTTGGACCAGAAGGAATCAAAGGTAGTATAGGATTAGCATTTATGGCATTGCCAAATGTATTCTCAGGTATGACTGGTGGTAGAATATTCGGAGCTGTATGGTTCTTCTTATTATTCTTCGCTGGATTTACTTCAGCTATAGCAATGTACAATTACTTAACTGCATTGCTAGAAGAGGACTTAGGAATACCTAGAAAGAAAGGTGCAATAATCATATTCGTTGCATACTTAATAGTTGGTACTCCAATAGCTTTAGAATCAGTTTTAACAAAAACAGCTAACTTATTCTATTTCACTGAAGTTGATAACTGGATAGGTAGTTACTTGTTAATCGTTCTTGGATTAATAGAAATTATCGTAGTAGCTTGGTTAGTTAAAGATCCTGCATTGGATGAAATGAACAAAGGTGGTTTATGGAAAGTTCCTAAATGGTTCTTTAGATTATTCCATCAATTCTTAACACCAGTTTCTATAATAGTATTTTTAGCTATATTTACTAGAGATTATGCTGCAGCTGGTAACTTTAAAATTATTCCATCTTATATGGCAGGAAATGAACAATTTGTTGTTTGGGTAAATCTTGCTAGAGCAGTTGTTGTATGTGTATTAATAGCTGGATTTATACAAGCATATAAATCTATAAAAAGTAAATATTCTTCTGAAATAGCTAATAATAAAGTAGAAGCTGAATAGTATTTTAATCTGGAAAAAGATTAAATTTAAAGGATGGTGAATATAATGACAGGATCTGCTTGGACTTTTATGTTAGTAGTATGGGTTATTATATTAGGTTGTGCTGGGGTAGCATTAAACAAAATAGTAAACCATAGTAAATAAAAACTTGATAAAAATAAATTAGCATAAATAAAGAGAGCCCTGCAAAGTTTGTAGGGCTCTTTATATAAAAAATAAATATATATAAAAAAGAACTTATAAATAGTATTTTATTAAAATATAGCAGTTGATAGTACCTATATAGTATCATAAAAATAAGGGGGTGCTTATAATGAGTACGGGATTAGTAGTTATGACAATTAACCAATTAATTTCAGAAATAAAAAAATTCAAGGGGATAAAGGAAAGAAAAAAATCAAGATACTTATCTGATTTAGAAAAATTAAAATATGAATATGAGAAAGTAAAAATACCAGAATATTTTAATAAACAATATAATCAGCTTAATGTTAAAGGAAAAGAGCTTATTAAAGATATGAAAATGGGCAGAGATATATCAGGCGTAGAGAATGATTTACCTATATATATAAGATATTTAAAAGCATCTTTAAGAGATTTCAAAGGTGAAACAAATGTGTTAAAGAATTATCTTCTAGTATTTTATATAACAGCAGCATTATTCTTAGCTTTAACACCTCAATTTTATGGATATATGTTACCTTTATTATTTTTAGTTCCAATTATATTAGGAGTTAAAGGTAGTAAACAAAGATCAATAAATGGATTTTATATGAGTATGAGTATAGTTCCAATGGGACTTATGACGGGAGTTACATGGGTAAGATATGGATATCAAGCAATGCAAAACTTTAATTATTATGTTCAGCAAATTGTAAGTAGTGGACTATCACAAGGTTTAGCTGAAAAATTAGTTTATGTAGGTTCAGTAGGTGGAGTAATTTTACTTATACTTGCATGTACACAATTTTACTTAGGAATAAAAAATAGAGATTTATTTATATAAGGACTTTAATAGTCCTTATTTTTTTGATAAAATAAATCTTTGTAGTCTAAAAATAATTGTTCGGAGGAAAACCTATGTTATCAAAAGATAAAATGTACGTTGTAGATATAGTTGATATAGGTCAAGGTGGAGTTGGAATCGGTAAATTTGAAGGATTTACAGTTTTCGTAGATGGCGGATTAGTAAAAGATAAGATTAAAGTTAAAATAACTAAATCAAAGAAGAATTATGCCGTTGGAGATATAGTTGAGATTATAGAACCATCACCATATAGAGTTGAAAGAAAATGTAGTAAAGAACTTAAAGACTGTGGTGGATGTCAAATTCAAGAATTAGATTATCAAGAACAACTTAATATAAAAACTAATGAAGTGAAACAAGTTATAAGTAGAATTGGAAAACTTGAAGATGTTGTTGTTCATCCTGCCCTAGGTATGGAAGAGCCTTTTAGATATAGAAATAAAGCTCAATTTCCTATTCAAAAAGTTGATGGGTCACCAGTTATTGGTTTTTATAAAAAGAAAAGCCATGATATCATACCAACAGATCAATGTATTATACAACATGATGTAAATGATAAAATAATAAAAATAATAAAAACTTATATAAGAGCTTATAAGGTTAGTGTATACGATGAAAAAACTCATACAGGAGTTTTAAGACATTTAGTAACTAAGGTTGGATTTACAAGTAAAGAAGTGATGGTAGTACTAGTTGCTAACGGAAGGAAACTACCTTACTTAAATGAATTAGCATCAGTATTAAAAGAAAATATTCCAGGATTTAAAACTCTTGTAGTTAATGTTAATAGAGAAAAAACTAATGTTATATTAGGAAATGAAAATAGAGTAATATATGGAGATGGAAAGATAAATGATAATATAGGAGATTTAGTATTTGAAATATCGCCATTATCATTCTTCCAAGTAAATCCTGTTCAAACAGAAGTATTATATAATAAAGCACTTGAATATGCGGCTTTAGGAGAGAATGATACAGTATTTGATATATACTGTGGAATAGGAACTATTTCGCTATTCTTAGCTCAAAGGGCTAAAAAAGTATACGGAATAGAAATAGTAGAAGAAGCTATTAAAGATGCAAAAAGAAATGCTGAGATAAATAATTTAGATAACGTAGAATTTTACGTAGGAAAAGCTGAAGATGTTGTTCCAAAGATGTATAAACAAGGGAAACGTGCTAATGTAGTTGTAGTTGACCCTCCAAGAAAGGGTTGTGATGAGAAAGTACTAGATACAATTGTATCTATGCAACCTGATAGAGTGGTTTACGTTTCATGTAACCCATCTACTTTAGCAAGAGACTTAGCATATCTAAATGAAAAAGGATATAAATCCTTAGAGGTACAACCAGTAGATATGTTCCCTCATAGTGTTCATATTGAAAATGTGGCTCTTATAGTTAAAGATAAATAAAAGTAGAGATTTTTTAATCTCTACTTTTTTGTTTTAAGATAAAAGTCAAAATTATAATGTGTAAGAAAAGTAGAAAATGTATATGACATACTAAATATAAAAATATAAATAAATATAACACACAATATTGTTAAAAAATGGAAATGGTACTATAATATAAATAAATAATGTGCATTATAGTCAAGGAAAATAAAATGAGGAGGCTAAAAGGCATGGTAGAAGTAGAAAAAAATATTAGTGGAGTTCAAGTTTGCAGTAATTGTGGTGAAATCAATTACGACGGAGTTAATTTCTGTCAAGATTGTGGAAGTATGTTAAAAAATTTTACACATGTATTCTGCGAGATATGTGGAGCAAAGAATTCAGTAGAAAATAAAGTTTGTGATGATTGTAGAAATATACTTTAAATTTTAAAGACAATAATATTAAGCATAGATAAATGACCTCTTAATTTTTAAGGGGTCTATTTTTAATTTATATTATTATGAAAAATTTAATAAATATTAATTTGATTAGCCTTAGGGCTATAATAGAGTAGATATTAATTAGTTTTAGGACTATAATAATAGGGTAGATATATACTAAAGACAAAAGATAAGAAAATAACAGTAAAGATAATTAATTATAATTAATATATAAATGGGGGGCAAAGATGAATTATAAGGAATTAAAGAAAGATTTTTATTGGGCAGGAGTATTAGACAAGGATTTAAGGGTTTTTGATATTATTATGGAAACTGAATTTGGGACAACTTACAATTCTTATTTACTTAAAACAAAAGATAGTGTTGTTTTATTTGAAACAGCAAAAGCTAAATTTTTCGACTCATATTTAGAAAGTTTGAAACAAATTGTTGATATTAGCAAGATTGATTATATTGTTGTTAATCATACTGAACCAGACCATGCAGGAAGTGTGGAAAAATTAATAGATATAAATCCTAATATAAAAGTTGTTGGTAGCACCGTAGCTATAAACTTCTTAAAGAATATAGTTAATCATGATTTTTATAGCATTAATGTTAAGGACAACGATACCCTTAAGGTGGGGGACAAAACATTGAGATTTATATCAGTACCTCACTTACATTGGCCAGATACAATGTATACTTATATAGAGGAAGATCAAACACTAATTACATGTGACTCATTTGGTTCTCACTATTGCTGTGATGATATTTTATTAAGCAAAGTAACAGATAATGAAGGTTATATGAGAGCTACAAAATACTATTTTGATAACATAATAGGACCTTTTAAACCACATATGTTAAAGGCTTTAGATAAAATAAAAGACTTAAAAGTTGATATGATTTGTACAGGACATGGACCAGTAATAGATTGTAGAATTGATGAAATAAAAGAAACTTATAAAAAATGGTGTACAGTTATAAATCCAAATCCAAGAAAAACAGTAGTTATACCATATGTTAGTGCTTATGGATATACTAAAGAATTAGCACATGAAATAGAAAAAGGTATCAAGGATAGTGGAGATATAGATGTAAGAACTTATGATTTAGTTGAAAGTGATACAGGGAAAGTTTTAGAGGAAATTGGCTTTGCCGATGGTCTATTATTTGGGACTCCAACAATAGTAGGAGAAGCATTAAAACCTATATGGGATTTAACAACTTCTATATTTGCAACAACTCATGGAGGAAAGTTGGCTAGTGCATTTGGAAGTTATGGTTGGAGTGGTGAAGGTGTACCTCATATTATAGAAAGATTAAAACAACTAAAAATGAAAGTTGTAGATGGATTTAGAGTCAAATTTAAACCAGGAAAAAAAGACTTAAAAGATGCTTATGAATATGGGTATAACTTTGGATGTTTATTACTAAATAAGGAAAATAAAAAGGCTAAAAATAAAGTAAGTGAAACACCACTTGTTAAATGTTTAGTTTGTGGTGAAGTTTTTGATGCAAGCTTAGATATTTGCCCTGTATGTGGTGTGGGAAGAGAAAACTTTGTACCAGTTAATGCAGAAGAAAATACTTTTAGAAAAGATACAGATGAAATATTCTTAATACTTGGTAACGGTGCAGCTGGTATAAATGCAGCAACTTCAATAAGAGAAAGAAATAAGACTTGTAATATTGTAATGATATCAAATGAAAATGTATTAAGCTATAATAGACCAATGTTAACTAAGAGTATGATTGCTAGATTTGATGCAAATCAATTGGCTATACATAATGAAGAGTGGTATAAAGAAAATAATATAACAAATATATTGAATAAAAATGTGATAGATATAAATACAGATGAAAAAATAGTTACTTTAGATGGTGATATTAAACTTAAATATGATAAATGTATTTATGCACTTGGTTCAGAATCATTTATACCTCCAATAGATGGACATGATAAAGAAGGTGTAATAGCAATTAGAAGAATATCTGATACAGATAAAATAAATGAATTACTTCCAAATGTTAAAAATGCTGTAGTAATTGGTGGAGGAGTATTAGGATTAGAAGCAGCTTGGGAGCTTTCTAAAGCAAAATGTAATGTGACAGTACTTGAAATGGCACCAAGTTTAATGTCTCGTCAATTAGACAAGAAATCAGGGGAATTTTTAGCTAATATAATTAAAGGTACTGGTATAGATTTAAAATTAAATGTGAAAATTGATAGCATAGAAGGAGACTATTCTGTTACAGGTGTTAAACTTGGTAATGGAGAAATTATACCAGCAGATTTAGTTGTAATGTCATGTGGTGTTAGAGCAAATACTAGTCTTGCAGTTTCTTGTGGAATGGATGTAAATAGAGCAGTAGTTGTAAATGAAAAAATGGAAACTAATAAACCTGACATATTTGCATGTGGAGACTGTGCAGAATTTGAAAATATAAACTATGCAATTTGGCCACAATCAGTAGAAATGGGTAAGGTTGCAGGAGCAAATGCAGCAGGGGATTCTTTAACATATGAAACAGTAAGTGCAGGATTAAGCTTTAATGGAATGGAGACTTCATTATTTGCCATAGGTGATAATGGAAAAGATGAGAATAAAAAATATAAGACAGTTGAATTTTCAGATGAGCAAAAACAAACTTATGAAAAATACTATTTTGTAAATAATCGTTTAAGTGGCGCTATTTTAATTGGAGATACTAGTAAATTAGTAGATATAACTATGGCAGTTGAGGAACACAGATTATTTAATAAAATGTTTTAAAAAATAAACCTCTAAGCAGTAAATGCTTAGGGGTTTTTATAAATTTTTAAACAAGGTATAAAAGAAGGATAGGTATTATCTATAATATGTATATAATAAAAATATGTTCTATTTAAGTTGAAAATTTTATAAGATAATTATGATAAATTTATATAAAAGAGGTTAAAGATGTTTGATTTTAAAGGTGCAATATTTGATTTAGATGGTACTATTATAGATTCTATGAATGTATGGGAAAAGATTGATATTGAGTTTTTGGCAAAAAGAAATATAGATATGCCAAATGACTATATGGAAAAAATCAATATAATGAGTTTTGAAGAGGCAGCTAAATATACAATAGAAAGATTTAATTTGAAAGAAAAAAAAGAAAATCTTATAAAAGAATGGAATGAAATGGCTATATATGAATATTCAAATAATATAAGGTTAAAGCCCAACGTAAAGGAGTATTTAGAAAAATTAAAAGAAAATAATATAAAAATTGGTTTGGCAACAGCATCACCTAAAGAAATTTATGAGCCAGTACTAAAAAATAATAGAGTATATGATTACTTTGATACATTCACAACAGTTGAAGAAGTTAATCAAGATAAAAGTTATCCAGATATTTATTTGCAAACAGCAAAAAAATTAGGAATAAATCCACAAGACTGTGTTGGATTTGAAGATATTCTAACTGGAGTAAATACTATGAAAAAAATCAAGTTTCAAGTTGTGGGAGTGTATGACAAGTATTCATCTAATGAAGTAGAAAATATGAAAAAAGTTTGCGATAAGTTTATCTATAATTTTAAGGAATTATTATAAATAATACTGTTTTAATGAGAAAAAATAAGGTATATGTTAGATATACCTTATTTTAATTGGTGAATTTATAATTTATTTTGAAGCAACTAAAAATAATCTTTTATAATTAAATAAAATGGATCCATTAGGTCTTGGAGAATAAACATTTTTTAATTTAATATAAAAATTATTTTTGAAGTTTGATATTATCTCTTCATTTGGTAAAGCATCGAAATAAGGAACTAAAGTTGTACTTTCATACCATTTTAAGATATCATCAAGACTGTCCATAGAATGTGTATATGTAGTTGTCCAAATATAAATACTATTAGGATTAAATAAAGATGATAAAATATCATAGTAAAAATCAGGAGATTTAGTATTAAATCTTAATTCTTTATCATCTAAATATTGTTTATATTTTTTTACATATTCAAGTTCATATAAGGCTTTTTGAGCTTCAACTTCATCAATTAGTGGCAATTGTATGGCAAGAACACCCTTATCATTTAATAAATCATAAAATGATTTTATTAAGTTTTCATGGTCTGGAATACGTTGAATAGCTGCATTTGAAAAAACTATATCAAATTTACCTAAAGGAGATAAATCTTCAGTTGCATCCATTAGAATAAATTTAGTATCATCGTATAAACTTCTAGCTTTTTCAACCATAGATTTAGAATTATCTATGCCAACTATTTCAGCATTAGGCCATCTTTTTTTTAGTTCGTGAGTACTATTACCTGATCCACAGCCAATATCTAGTATTCTTTTAGGATTAACTATTTCGACTCTTGATATTAAATCTTTTGCAGGTAATGTTCTTTCTTTTTCGAATTTTAAATAAAGATCAGGATTCCAATCTAACATTTAAAGCCCCCCCTTTTTTTAACACAGGAATTATTGTGATAATTCTTATAATTAGAAAATAGCAGTTTATATATGGGAATGCAAGAATAAAATAAATGGGATTATTTGAATAAAAAGAGGAGTCTATCCTAGATATTATGTATTTATAATGTACATGACAATAATGTAAGAAAATCTTAATCGCAATAGGTTATAATATTATTGTATACTGATAATATATAAAATAAAAACTAGGAGATGATTATGGATAAGAAAAGAAATAAAACTTTCATCAGTTATGTTTTTTTATTAGCATTAATGGTGATAACTGTTTATCTAGTTTTGAAAAGTCTAGACATAAGTATGTTGTCCAATGTGATTGAAATGGTAAATAAGGAGTATTTGTTAGCAGGAGTAATAGCAATATTAGTTTATATTTTATTAGAGGGGGTAATATTACAAATAATAATAAATGAACAAAATAAAATAAATAATTCTTTTGTAGGATTTAAGTTGGCAATAATGGGATTTTATTATAATTTAGTAACGCCTTTTGCTTCTGGAAGTCAGCCAGTTCAAATATATGTACTTAATAAATATAAGGTATCTTTAAGTAAAGCTACAGGTATAATAACTAACAAAACTATACTTTATCAAGTAGTTACTACTATGTATTGTACCCTATTTATTTTTGCAAATGTAAATAAATTAAAGTATGATTTAAGGAAAGTTATGCCTTTTGTAATGCTTGGATTAGCAGTAAATTTATTTACTTTTATAATTGCTTTTTTAGCTATTATAAATACGCCCAAAATAAAATCAATATGTCATAAGATTTTGGGATATTTGTTAAAATTTAGATTGTTTAAATTTTTAGCATCAAAAGATGATAAAATAGACACATTTATAGATGAATATACAGAGTCAATAAAGTTTTTTATGAGTAATAAAAAGTTACTTATAGTTACTGTTACGCTTACAATAATTCAAATAGCTTGCTATTTTAGTGTTGCATATTGGATATATAGAGCCTTTAATTTAAATACATATAGTTTTATTTACTTGATGACACTTCAAGTATATTTATATATGGCAATATCACCAATACCAACACCAGGAAATATAGGAGCTAATGAGTTGGCCTTTTTCACTATATTTAAACGTGTATTTCCACAAACATTGTTGGGATATGCAGTATTCTTATATGGTGGATTTATGTATTATTTAATATTAATACTAAGTGGTATTTTCACTATATATACTCATTATAAAATGGATAAAACATTAAAATATAGTAGTATTTAATATGAAAAAATTTATAATTTAGGAGGCAATATGTCATTTGAAAAGTTAAATGAGACTTCAATGAATAATGTTCATGATAGAAGTTGTATAATTATAGTCAATGCAAATAAAAAAGAAACAAGTATGATTAAAAATATAGGAAGATTAGTTGGAATTAGAGATTGTATATTTGTAGATAGTAAAAATGGAAATACAATTATTAAAGATATATTAAATAATGAAATTTCAGCTGATAATGAAGATGTTTGGTCTAATAAAGCTATGATTTTTAATAATATTACACAAATAAAAATTAATGGGTTTTTAGACAGTTTAAAGAAAATGAAAATGGCAAGACCATTAAGTGCAGTTGTTACAGAAACTACAATAGACTGGACTTTAAACAAATTAGTTTATAATTTGATACAAGAAAGAAATGCTTTAAAATCAGGTCAAACATTTAATCATTCAAAATAGAAATAACATAATCAAAGATAAAATGGACAAAATAAAGACAACAAATAAATATAAGTTGAGACTGAATTTGTATTTATTTGTTCATATAGATTAATCCTTCAAAATTATTTTGAAGGATTTTTTCTCGTGTATAAAGGTGTTTTAACAAAGTATGAAGAAATCATAAATATATAGACATTTAACTGTATAGAAGGGAGATGTATTATTATTAAAGTATTATTTACACTTAAATTTAGTGAAGAAGAATTTGATAAAATTAGGGATTTGGGATATGAAGTTGTATTTAATAGTGAAGGAAACAAATCAACTTTAGATAAATTAACAGAAGAAGAGCTAGATTCTTTTGATGTTTTAGTTACATATAATTGTTTTGAAAAATTAGATATATCTAAAATGAAAAATTTAAAGTATATACAATTGGGAAGTACAGGATTCGATCAAGTTCCTTTTGATAAATTGCTTGATAGAGAAATTTTACTATGTAACAACAAGGGAGGGTATAGCATACCGATTTCAGAGTGGATTGTATCTACAATACTTCAAATATATAAAAATACAAAATATTTTTATACTAAACAAGATAAAAGACAGTGGATATGTGATTATTCAGTTTCAGAGGTTTATGGCAAAAAAATAGGATTCTTAGGAACGGGAACATTGGCACTTGAAAGTGCAAAACGCTTAAAATCCTTTGGAGTAGAAATATGGGGATGTAATACAGATGGTAGAAGTATAAAATATTTTGATAAATGTTATTCTACAGAAGAAATAGATGAGATTTTCTCAAATTGTGACATAGTAGTAAGTACTATTCCAGCAACTAAGAATACCTATAATCTAATAGATAAAAATAAATTTAGTATTATGAAAGAAGGAAGTTCTTTTATTAATGTGGGAAGAGGAAAAGTTTTAAATGAAGATGATTTATTAAAATATGCTCATAAGTTTAGAGGAATAGCTTTAGATGTATTTGAACAAGAACCTTTATCTGAAGAAAGTAAGTTGTGGGATTTAGATAATATAATAATAACACCTCATAACTCTTG
>JALFMW010000139.1 GCA_022782605.1 Clostridium sp.
GTACCAACTGGCATATTTTTTAATGCTAATGCATTACCTGGTTTTATATCAGCTTCTGGTCCTGACATTAAAGTATCTCCTACTTTTATTCCAACTGGAGCTAATATATATCTTTTTTCACCGTCAGCATAGTTTAATAAAGCTATGTTAGCAGTTCTGTTTGGATCATACTCAACAGTTGCAACTTTTGCAGGTATTCCATCTTTATTTCTTTTGAAATCTATTATTCTATATTTTCTTCTGTTTCCTCCACCTCTGTGACGAACAGTTATTTTACCGTGAGCATTTCTACCAGAGTTCTTTTTTAAAGAAACTAAAAGAGATTTCTCTGGTTGGTTAGTTGTTATCTCATCAGAAACTAAAACTGTCATTTGTCTTAAGGCAGGAGAAGTTGGTTTAAACTTTTTAATAGCCATCTTTTTTCCTCCTTACGTTAATTAAGGTATTACATTCCTTGGAAGAATTCTATTTCTTTAGAATCAGCAGTTAATTTAACTACTGCTTTTTTGAAACTTGCAGTTCTTCCTACACTTCTACCCATTCTTTTAACTTTTCCATCGTAGTTTAATGTATTTACTTTTTCAACATTAACTCCGAATATAGCTTCTACAGCTTTTTTTATTTCAGTTTTGTTAGCTTGTTTGCTTACTACAAATGTGTATTTGTTTTCAGCCATTTGAGCCATACTTTGTTCTGTAACGATTGGTCTTATTATTATATCGTGTGGATTAGTCATTATGCGTACACCTCCTCCACTTTTTTAACAGCATCTGTTGTTATTACGAAAGAATCGTATTTTAAGATGTCATAAACGTTTATAGTGTTAACTAATGCAGTTTCAACACCTTGTATATTTGCTGCTGATTTTATTACGTTTTCATTTTTCTCAGCCATTACTACTAAAGCTTTTTTACCAGCGTTTATGTTTTTTAACATAGCTGCGAAATCTTTAGTTTTAGGAGCTTCCATAGTTAAAGCATCTAATACTATCATTTCGTTGTTTTGTACTTTTGAAGATAAAGCACATTTCATAGCTAATCTTCTAACTTTTTTAGGTAAAGTATATCTGTAGTTTCTTGGTTTTGGTGCGAAAGCAACTCCTCCACCTATCCATTGTACAGCTCTTATAGAACCTTGTCTTGCTCTACCTGTTCCTTTTTGTTTCCAAGGTTTTCTTCCGCCACCTCTAACTTCTGCTCTAGTTTTTGCAG
This sequence comes from Clostridium sp., assembly GCA_022782605.1. Classification (GTDB taxonomy): domain Bacteria; phylum Bacillota; class Clostridia; order Peptostreptococcales; family Peptostreptococcaceae; genus Terrisporobacter. The sequence goes on from JALFMW010000139.1 coordinate 1,212, forward strand.
ATTGAGTACCTTGTCTTTTATTTGCAAGTTGGTTTTTAACTACTTCGTATAAAACGTGTTCGTTAACTTCAACGTTGAATATAGACTCTGCTAATTCTATTTCACCAACATTTTGTCCATTCATGTTTAATACATTTAATTTTAGCATTGTGTGCATCCTCCTTTCTTAGGTTAGTCTTATTTAGAAGCCTTAACTGCTTCTTTTAAAGTTACTACTGAACCTTTAGCTCCTGGTATAGCACCTTTAACTAATATAAAGTTTTTGTCAGCGTCAACTCTTACTACTTCTAAGTTTTGAACTGTAACTTTTACGCTACCCATGTGTCCAGCTAATTTTTTGTTTTTGAAAACTCTACCTGGGTAAGAACAAGCTCCCATTGAACCTGATCTTCTGTGGTATCTAGAACCGTGAGATTCTGGACCTCTTGATTGACCATGTCTTTTTATTGGACCTTGGAATCCTTTCCCTTTAGATATTCCTGTAACATCTATCATTTCACCTGCAGCGAATACGTCAGCTTTTATTTCTTGTCCAACTGTATAAGCATCTACAGATTCAACTCTGAATTCTTTTAAGTGTTTTTTTAATGTGTTAGCTGCAGCTAAGTGTCCTTTTTGAGGTTTGTTTAAAGATTTTTCTTTAGCATCAACGAAACCTACTTGAACTGCATTGTATCCATCGTTTTCTATTGTTTTAACTTGTGTTACAACAACTGGTCCTGCCTCAACAACTGTTACTGGTACTACTTCTCCAGCTTCAGTGAATATTTGAGTCATACCTATTTTTCTTCCTAATATTCCTTTCATATTAGCACCTCCTATAATTCTTACAGCGGATTATCTAATCTGATAATCATTCTAAGATAGTCACCTTATAGGATAATATCTTAGGTGTTAGCTCTTATAATTTTATTTCTATATCAACACCTGCTGGTAAATCTAATTTCATTAGAGAATCAACAGTTTTAGGTGTTGGGTTAGTTATGTCTATTAATCTTTTGTGAGTTCTTATTTCGAATTGTTCTCTAGAATCTTTGTATTTGTGAACAGCTCTTAATATAGTAACTACTTGTTTTTCTGTTGGTAGTGGAACTGGTCCAGAAACTTGTGATCCAGCTTTTTTAGCAGTTTCAACTATTTTCCCAGCAGAAAAATCTAATAATTTGTGATCATAAGACTTTAATCTTATTCTTATTTTTTCATTTTTAGCCATGTTTAGTTTCCCTCCTTCTTCGCTTGTTTATCATCAGTTCTGATTTATCTTAATACCGATACACAGTTCCGGGTGTTCCTGTTTTTTAAAAGTAAAAAATATTAAAATAATCAGACTAAATCTCTTTTCTTACAATTCGTATCTCTCAAGCACACTATTATATTTTATCTTATTATTAACTTTTTTTCAAGATATTTTTTTATTTTCAATACATTATTTTTTTGCATTTAGTATTTTAATAAATTTTATCTCGTCCGTATCTAACGACTTGATTAGTATATAATTTTTTTAATTAATTGTCAATAATGAATACAAAAAAAGAGAGGTTTAACCCCCTCTTTCTTTTTATATATAAATAATCTAAAATAGATTATTCTATTATTGAAGCAACAACTCCTGAAGCTACTGTTCTTCCACCTTCTCTGATTGCGAATCTTAATCCTTCTTCAACACAGATTGAGTTTATTAAGTCAACTTCTATAGTTACGTTATCTCCAGGCATTACCATT
>JALFMW010000147.1 GCA_022782605.1 Clostridium sp.
AATGGTAATGCCTGGAGATAACGTAACTATAGAAGTTGACTTAATAAACTCAATCTGTGTTGAAGAAGGATTAAGATTCGCAATCAGAGAAGGTGGAAGAACAGTAGCTTCAGGAGTTGTTGCTTCAATAATAGAATAATCAATTTAGATTATTTATATATACAAAAAAGAGGGGTTTATACCTCTCTTTTTTTAACACTAAACGTACAAAAACATTGACATCATTTTAAATTTGTGATAACTTATACAAAGTAATGATTAAGGAAGGTAATAATATCTAACATTTAATTTTTAAAATTAATGTTTAAGATATTATTTAACAATATATATTATTGTATTTACAAATTTGGAGGTGTAGCAGATGAGAGTAAAAGTAACTTTAGCTTGTTCAGAATGTAAGCAAAGAAATTACAACACTACAAAAAACAAAAAAAACAACCCAGACAGAATAGAATTAAACAAATACTGTAAATTCTGTAAAAAACATACTACTCATAAAGAAACAAAATAGTTTTATTTTAAGGATGTGAGTGTAGATGGCAACTCAAGAAAGCCAAAAGATAAAAAAGAAATCTGGTTTAGTGGGATATTTAAAAGACACTAAACAAGAGCTTAAAAGAGTTACATGGTCAACCAAAAAAGAATTGCTAAAAAACACAGGGATAGTTTTAGCTACAATTATTTCGTTTACTATATTAGTATGGGGATTAGACACTGTATTATCTGGTGCACTAGGATTAATACTAAAATAGATTAAAAGGAGAAAGAAAATGTCAGAGTTACAAGAAGCAAGATGGTATGTAGTTCATACTTATTCAGGACATGAAAACAAAGTTAAAGCTACCATAGAAAAAGCCGTAAAAACAAGAGGCATGGAACAATTCATACAAGAAGTGGTTGTGCCAACTGAAGATGTAGTGGAAACTACAAAAACAGGAAAAGAAAAAATAAGACAAAGAAAAATATATCCAAGCTATGTGTTAATAAAAATGATAATAACAGATGAATCTTGGTATATAGTAAGAAATACTAAAGGTGTTACAGGGTTTGTAGGCCCTGGGTCTAAACCAGTTCCACTAAGTGACGCTGAAGTTGAAGCAATGGGAATTGATTTAACTGTATTTAAAGTAAGCGGTCCAGAAGACTTAGAAGTAGGAGAAGTTGTAATAATTACAGCTGGTCCATTTGTAGGTCAAACAGGAACGGTTAAACATATTGACACTCATAATGACACAGCAAGAATATGTATAGACGCATTCGGTGGTAAAGAAACTCCACTTGAAGTAAGTCTTAAAAACATAGAAAGAATATAATACAGAATAGGAAATCTGAGGAGGTGCGCTCGAAATGGCTAAAAAAGTTATAGGTCAAATAAAATTACAAATACCTGCAGGAAAGGCTACTCCAGCTCCACCAGTTGGTCCAGCTTTAGGGCAACACGGGGTTAACATAATGGGATTCACTAAAGAATTCAATGCTAAAACTGCAGATCAAGCTGGAATGATAATACCAGTTGTTATAACTGTATATCAAGATAGATCTTTCAGCTTCATAACTAAAACTCCACCAGCTGCAGTATTACTTAAAAAAGCTGCTGGTTTAGACACTGCGTCTGGAGAACCAAACAAAAAGAAAGTTGCAACATTATCATCAGCTCAAATAAGAGAAATAGCTGAATTAAAAATGCCTGACTTAAATGCTGCATCAGTAGAATCTGCAATGAGAATGATCGCTGGTACTGCAAGAAGTATGGGTATCGTAGTAGAAGACTAATTTTAGATTAGACACTTCGTTAGAAGTGGGAGGTTGTAAAACCGTAAAATAACCACAGGAGGAAAAGGAAATGGCTAAAAAAGGTAAAAAATATACTCAAGCAGTAGAAAAAATAGACAGAGCTAAATTATATGATGCTCCAGAAGCTTTAGGTTTAGTTGCTGAAATAGCTACAGCTAAATTTGATGAAACTGTAGAAGCTCATATAAAATTAGGTGTTGACGGACGTCACGCTGACCAACAAGTTAGAGGTGCTATAGTATTACCTCACGGAACTGGGAAAACTAAAAAAGTTTTAGTTTTCGCTAAAGGAGAAAAAGCTGCTGAAGCTCAAGCTGCAGGAGCAGACTTCGTAGGTGCTGAAGATTTAGTACAAAAAATACAATCAGAAAACTGGTTCGATTTTGATATAGTTGTTGCTACTCCAGATATGATGGGTGTAGTTGGTAGATTAGGTAGAGTATTAGGACCAAAAGGTTTAATGCCAAACCCAAAATCAGGAACAGTTACATTCGACGTTACTAAAGCTATAGAAGAAATAAAAGCTGGTAAAGTTGAATACAGATTAGACAAAAACAATATAGTTCACGTTCCAGTAGGAAAAGTATCTTTCGGTGGAGAAAAATTAGCTGAAAACTTCGCGACTTTAATGTCTGCTATAGTAAAAGCTAAACCAGCTTCAGCAAAAGGAACTTACTTAAGAAGTATAACAGTTGCTTCTACAATGGGACCTGGAGTTAAAATAAACGCAGCTAAAATAACTGACTAATTATTGATTAATTATTCCAGTTGACACAAGCTAACAAAAATGTTAATATAACATTTGTTGATATAAAAAATGAATGAATTTGCCGTAGACAGTAGGTGCTTATGCTTAAATATCCTACCGAGGTTTTAGATAAATGATAAACTAAAGCTTTTATATGGTCTACAAGATAGATAATGTAAAAGCTTTTTATATGAATCGCGGCGAATTAAACCTTATATGGTGAAGGAGGTGCACATCTAGATGAGAGAAGCTTTACAAATCAAATCACAAGTTGTTGCAGAGATAGTTGAAAAATTACAAAAATCATCTTCTACTATAGTTGTTGATTATAAAGGATTAACTGTTGAAGAGGTTACTGAACTTAGAAAGAAAATGAGAGAAGCTGGTGTTGAATACAAAGTATACAAAAATACTCTTGTAAGAAGAGCAGCTCAAGAAGTTGGAATAACTGAGTTCAATGATGAGTTATTAGTAGGTACTAACGCTATAGCATTCGGTTACGAAGATCCAATAGCTCCTGCTAGAGTTATAAAAGACTTTATGGAAGCTCATCCAAAAATGAAATTAAAAATGGGTGTTGTTGAAGGTGAATTCTACAACGAAGCTCAAATCGTTGAGTTTGCTAACATACCACCAAGAGAAGTTCTTCTTGCTAAATTACTTGGCAGCTTAAAAGCTCCAATGTCAAACTTCGTTTACTTAGTAGACGCATTAGTAAAAGAAAAAGAAGGACAAGAAGCTTAATTGTCGCTTAATAAATTAAATTAAATTAAAAAAAGATGATAAAAATTTCGGAGGTGCGAAAAATGACAATAGAACAAATATTAGAAGCTATAGAGCAAATGAAAGTTACAGAATTAAATGAATTAGTAAAAGCTGCAGAAGAAAAATTCGGTGTATCTGCTTCTGCTCCAGTAATGGTTGCTGGTGCTGCTGCTGGTGCTGCTGCTGAAGAAAAAACTGAATTCGATGTAGTATTAGCTAACGCTGGTGCATCAAAAGTTAAAGTTATAAAAGTAGTTAGAGAAGTAACTGGTTTAGGATTAAAAGAAGCTAAAGATTTAGTTGACAACGCTCCTAAAACATTAAAAGAAGGTGTTTCTAAAGAAGAAGCTGAAGAAATGAAAGCTAAATTAGAAGAAACTGGAGCTACTGTAGAAGTTAAATAGTTATAAACTAAAATTAAAAATAAAAAAGGCATCTTTAGTTAGATGCCTTTTTTTACAATGAAAACAAAATGATAAACTAGAGAATAGAAAGTAGATGTGAGGTACGTATGCTTTCTATTCTCTAGTTTGGAAATTTTAAAAAACTAGAATTATTGCTTGATTTTTTGTGCATAATAAATAATGCATATTTTATGAATAAAATTTGATACATAAAATCAAAAAGATTGGGCAATAAAAAACATTGAAATTTACTCAGATTTGTGGTATAATTCCTAGATGCGTTAGAATCACAATGGTTTTATTTTTAATTATTGAGAGGTGAAAAGTGAATGCCATACCCTGTCACGATAGGTAAGAGAACTAGAATGAGCTTTTCTAAAATAAAAGAAATAGCTGATTTACCAAATCTTATAGAAATACAAGTTGATTCCTATAAGTGGTTTTTAGAAGAAGGTTTAAAAGAAGTATTTGAAGATATTTCTCCAATAGAAGACTACACAGGAAATTTAATATTAGAATTCGTAGATTATTCTTTAGACGAAAAACCAAAATACGATATAGAAGAGTGTAAAGAAAGAGATGCTACATATCATGCACCTCTAAATGTAAAAGTAAGACTTATAAATAAAGAAACTGGAGAAATTAAAGAACAAAAGGTCTTCATGGGAGACTTCCCTCTGATGACAGATAGAGGAACTTTTGTAATTAATGGAGCGGAAAGAGTTATAGTAAGTCAGCTTGTTAGATCTCCTGGTGTATATTATGCACTTGATAGAGACATGAAAACAGGTAAAAAAATGATATCTTCAACTGTTATACCAAATAGAGGAGCATGGTTAGAGTATGAAACTGACACTAATGATGTTATCTATGTAAGAGTTGATAGAACAAGAAAACAACCTGTAACAGTGCTACTTAGAGCATTAGGTATAGGTACAGACGAAGAAATAAAAGAATTATTAGGTGAAGATGAAAGATTATTAGCTACATTAGACAAAGATAATACTAACTCAGTAGAATCAGGTCTAGTAGAAATCTACAAAAAACTTAGACCAGGTGAACCACCTACAGTTGAAAGTGCATCATCATTAATAAATGCTTTATTCTTTGATCCAAAAAGATATGACCTAGCAAAAGTAGGAAGATATAAATTCAATAAAAAGTTAGCTTTAGCTTACAGAATAATGAATAGAATATCTTGCGAAGACATAATAAACCCTGAAACAGGAGAAGTTTTCGTAAAAGATGGAGAAAAAATATCTTACGAAAAAGCTTGGGAAATACAAAATTCAGGTATAAACGTAGTTCATGTTTTATCTGAAGAAGAGAAAAAAGTTAAAGTAATAGGAAATAACTTTGTAGACATCAAGTCTCATGTTAAATTTGATATAGATGATTTAAAAATCAAAGAAAAAGTACATTACCCAACTCTAAAAGAAATTTTAGATGAATGTACTACAGAAGAAGAGATAAAAGAAGCTTTAAAAATAAGAATGAGAGAATTAATACCAAAACACATCTTATTAGACGATATTATAGCATCTATAAATTATCAATTTAACCTATTCTCTGATGTTGGAACTATAGATGATATAGACCACTTAGGAAATAGAAGAATAAGATCTGTTGGGGAATTACTTCAAAATCAAGTTAGAATTGGTCTTTCAAGAATGGAAAGAGTTATAAGAGAAAGAATGACTGTTCAAGACATGGAATCTATAACTCCACAAGCATTAGTGAATATAAGACCTGTTTCAGCTGCGATTAAAGAATTCTTTGGAAGTTCTCAGTTATCTCAGTTCATGGACCAAACAAATCCATTATCAGAATTAACTCATAAGAGAAGATTATCTGCATTAGGACCAGGTGGACTTTCAAGAGAAAGAGCTGGATTCGAAGTGCGTGACGTTCATCATTCACACTATGGTAGAATGTGTCCGATAGAGACTCCAGAGGGACCAAACATCGGTCTTATAAACTCACTTAGTACTTATGCTAAGATAAATGAATATGGATTTATAGAATCTCCTTATAGAAAATACGATAAGGAAACTGGAAAAATAACTGATGAAATTCATTATTTAACTGCTGATGAAGAAGATATATTTGTAAGAGCTCAAGCAAATGAACCATTAAATGAAAATGGTGAATTCGTAAATGAGAGAGTAGTTTGTAGAACTGTAAATGGTACAGTTGAATTACTTCCTGCAAATAGAGTTGACTTCATGGATATATCTCCAAAACAAGTTGTGTCTATAGCAACAGCTATGATACCATTCCTTGAAAATGACGATGCTAACCGTGCCCTAATGGGATCAAACATGCAACGTCAAGCCGTGCCTCTAGTAAGAAGAGAAGCACCAATCATAGGAACTGGTTGTGAGTATAGAGCAGCTAAAGACTCAGGAGCAGTTGTAGTAGCTAAACATTCTGGTATAGCAGAAAGAGTTACTGCAGATGAAATAGTAATAAGAAGAGAAGACGGAAACAAAGATAAGTATAAACTACTTAAATTCAAAAGATCTAACTCTGGTACATGTGTTAACCAAACTCCAATCATAAACAAAAATGATGCTATAGAAGCAGGAGATGTTATAGCAGATGGTCCAGCTACAGACTTAGGAGAAGTAGCTTTAGGAAGAAACTGCCTGATAGCCTTCATGACTTGGGAAGGATACAACTATGAGGATGCCGTTTTAATAAATGAAAGACTTGTAAAAGAAGATAGATTATCAACAATTCATATCGAAGAATATGAATGTGAAGCAAGAGATACTAAACTAGGACCAGAAGAAATAACTAGAGATATACCAAACGTATCTGAGAATGCAATTAAAAACTTAGATGAAAGAGGTATAATCAGAATAGGTGCTGAAGTAGATTCAGGGGATATATTAGTTGGTAAAGTAACTCCTAAAGGAGAAACTGAACTTACTGCTGAAGAAAGATTACTTCGTGCAATCTTCGGAGAAAAAGCAAGAGAAGTTAGAGATACATCTCTTAAAGTTCCTCATGGAGAATCTGGTATCATAGTTGATATAAAAGTATTCACAAGAGAAAATGGTGATGACTTATCACCAGGAGTTAACGAAAGCGTTAGATGTTATATCGCTAAGAAGAGAAAAATAAAAGTCGGAGATAAAATGGCCGGACGTCATGGTAACAAAGGGGTTATCTCAAGAGTATTACCAGAAGAAGATATGCCATTTATGGAAGACGGAACTCCTATGGATATAGTTCTGAACCCACAAGGTATCCCATCTCGTATGAACATCGGTCAGGTACTTGAGATGCACTTAGGACTTGCTGCTAAGAAATTAGGATGGCATGTTGCAACATCAGTATTCGATGGAGCTAATGAGCATGATATACAAGATGCTCTTGAATTAGCAGGATACCCAAGAGATGGAAAATTAACTTTATATGATGGTAGAACAGGTGAATCGTTCGACAATAGAATAACAGTTGGATACATGTACTACTTAAAACTTCACCATCTAGTAGATGACAAGTTACATGCAAGAAGTACAGGACCATACTCACTAGTTACTCAACAACCACTTGGTGGTAAAGCACAATTCGGTGGACAAAGATTCGGTGAGATGGAGGTTTGGGCATTAGAAGCATATGGTGCTGCTCACATCCTACAAGAAATACTTACTGTTAAATCGGATGACGTTGTTGGTCGTGTTAGAACTTACGAAGCGATAGTTAAAGGTGAAAACATACCAGAACCAGGTATACCAGAATCATTCAAAGTATTAATTAAAGAACTTCAATCTTTATGTTTAGATGTTAAGATATTATCAGAAGAAGATGAAGAATTAGAAGTTAAAGAAAATGTTGACTTCGATGAACCAGAAAGTGAATTTGAAGGTGCAGTAGTTAGTAACGACGCTGACGTTGAAGAAAATCACATGATAGAAGAAATAGAAGTTGATGAAGATGAAGATTTATTAGATGATATGAGTTACGATGATTTTGACTACAGTAATGATGACAACGATGATTATGAAATGTAGTTTTATAAAATAAATATCAAATAGAAGGGAGAGAACTCCTTGTTTGAATTAAACAATTTCGAGTCGATTAAAATAGGATTAGCTTCTCCAGAAAGAATAAGAGAATGGTCTTATGGTGAAGTTAAAAAACCAGAAACTATAAACTACCGTACTTTAAAGCCAGAAAAAGACGGTTTATTCTGCGAAAGAATATTTGGACCACAAAAAGACTGGGAATGTCATTGTGGAAAATACAGAAGAGTTAGATATAAAGGTGTTATATGTGACAGATGTGGTGTTGAAGTCACTAAGTCAAAAGTAAGAAGATCTAGAATGGGACATATAGAGCTTGCAGCTCCTATGTCTCA
>JALFMW010000162.1 GCA_022782605.1 Clostridium sp.
CATATGTTGAATAAGAATGTTCCTGTTCATAGTAGTGATAATAGCTTGTATCTTTTTCATCCTCTGGCAATGAAAGATCTAAATCTACATCCTCTTCATCTTCTGTTTCTATAGTTTCTTCAATTTCTACTCCTAGTGAAAGTTGCAGGTTTTCTTTTTGTGATTTTAATGTTGAAATTTCTTCTTTAGCACCAAGAATTTGCTTTTTTAAAGAAATTATCTCTAAATCTATTTCTTCTAAATTTGATAATAGTTTTTTGTTTCTACTTATTACTTCAAGAGATTTACCTTCATCGTGATTAATACCTTTAGTTAACAAGAAGGTTAAGATAAAGCAGCCAACTCCACATAATAGTTGTATCAATATTTTTTTATTTGTGAATTTTAAGTTCATTTATGTCCCCCTATCAGTATGTATTTATAAAATATTAACTATATTTATTATCGTTATTAATATGTATAAAATCAATATAAAAATTAAAAATAAAATCCATAACTGTATTATAGTAGATAAAAATAGTGAAAAAAATTAAGACAATAACCGACATTAGAATGTTAAGGAGTTTATAATAATTATTAAAAATTATATTTAAAATAAATATAAATCATTATAAGTACTTTTAATTTATAACTTTAATATTAAATAGAATATCATAAAAATAAGTAAAATTTATTGAGGAAAAATTTTACTTATTTGACGCAATAGGTAGAAAATTACAATCTTTTCATAAAAAAGAAAATAATGATATAATTAGGGCAAATTATCAGTGAAGAGGTGCTTATAATGTTTGCAATAGCTAGAAAACCTAAGTCAATCGAAGCAGAAGCTTATAGAAGATTGAGAACCAATATAGAATATTCATCATTTGATGATAAATATAAAGTAATTGTTGTTACAAGTTCTTTTCCAGGAGAAGGCAAAAGCACAACAGCAGGAAATTTAGCCATTTCTATGTCTGATACTGAAAAAAAGGTTTTGCTAATAGATTGTGATGTAAGAAAGCCTAGTTTACATAGAAAATTTAAAATATCTAATTCAAAGGGATTAACTGAGTTAATAATGGGTAAATCATCTTTTAATGAAATTTCCTATAAATACAATGAAAACTTAACGATTATCACATCAGGTTCTAAGGTTCCTAATCCATCTGAGCTGTTAGGAAGTGAAGTTATGTATAGATTTTTACAGGAAGCTAGAGAAAATTTTGATTATGTAATTATGGATACACCACCAGTACAACTGGTAACTGATGCACAAATTTTAGGTAGTAAAGCTGATGGAACACTATTAGTTGTGAAAGCAGAATCTACCAAGAAAAATCAAGTTGCTTCATCAGTGGATTTATTAAGAAAAGTAAATGCAACAGTAATGGGAACAGTGTTAAATGCAGTTAAGAATACTGTAGAAAAGAAATATGACTATTATGAATAAATATAAATGAAAAAAGATATCCTATATATAAATATAGGATATCTTTTTTCATAAAGGTTTATTAAAATGACTAAAAATGTAATTATACAAAAAAATATAAAATATGATATATTATTTAAGACGCTTATAATTTAATAATACGTTATATGGAGGAAGATTATGATAGATATGCATTCACATATTATTTACGGAGTAGATGATGGGTCTAAAAATAAAGAAATGACTTTAGAGATGCTAAAGTTATCTATTGAATGTGGAGTTAAAAAAATAGTGGCCACACCCCATTATATGAAGGGAAGATTTAACGTTGAATATGGTGAGATAAAAGATAAAATAAATGAATTAAGACAAATGGTAATTGAAGAAAAATTAGACATAGAACTATATTGTGGACAAGAAGTTTATTATAGAGAAAATATATTGGAGTATTATGAGGAAGGTGCCATTGGAACTATCAATGATAGCAGATATATGTTAATTGAACTTCCAATGAGAGAGTTTGATGTTAATAATGTTATTGATAATTTGTATGAGCTAACTTTAAAGGGAATTGTGCCAATTATTGCCCATCCAGAAAGATACATACCATTTATTAAAAAGCCTAGTTTAATTAATGATTTTATTAAAGAAGGATATTTATTTCAGTTAAATGCAGGAAGTATAGTGGGCGATTTTGGCAAGGAAGTTAAAAAATTAGCATTGAATTACTTAGGCAATGGGGTTTATTATATATTTGGGTCAGATGCTCATTCTGATGAAAGAAGAAATACCCATATATCAGAAGATTGTTTGGAGATTTTAGGTAACTATAAAGATGAATTTATTAAAAATGGACAACTAATCTTAGAGGATAAAGAAGTAAAAAGAAAAATAAACCTTATAAAAGAAAGAAAGAAATTATTTGGTATATTTTAAATTTTAATAAAAATATAAAAATTCAAAAATCATTTGATAAAATGTGACAATATATTATGTAAAGTGTTAGGTGAAAAACTAAAAAATACAGTGATAATATATTATTTTTTAATTTTATTAAAAATTAGTAATAAACACACATAATAGTTACAAAAAATAGTAAAATAAGGGTGTATATGGATTTGGAAGAGTCGAAATTAGATGATATAATATGTGATGGATTTATATTATAAAGATAATCTTAAGAAAAAAAGGAGTGTAAAATATGGAAGAGCAAGTGATTAGTATATCTGAAATAATAGATGCAGTGAAGAAAAGGTGGAAAATAATAGCTTTAACAACTGTATTAGCAACATTAGTATCAGGAATTTTTAGTTTTTTTGTAATATCACCTACATATGAAGCAAGTACGAAGGTTTTTATAGGTAAAGAAGAAAGTAGCATGGAAAGTTATAATTATAATGATATAACAATGTATCAAAAACTTTTAAAAACATATTCAGAGCTTATAAAAACTAAGGATTTAATTAATAGAGCCATAACTAATAGTAAATACGAACTAAAAGTAGAAGAAGTATTAAATGATGTATCTGTTACAACAGTGGCTGACACACAAATGATACAAATATCATATAGAAGTACAAGTCCTAATATAGCTAAAAATATGCTGGAAAATATAACGAATGAATTTATTGCAACAGCACAAGAATTAGTACCTAATGGAAATGTAAGAATTCTAGAAAGTGTAGAATTACCTAAAAATCCAGTGGCTCCTAATAAAAAGATGAATATAGCTATAGCTTTTACCTTAGGAATGATGGTAGGTTTCGGTATAGTATTTTTACTAGAATATTTAGATAATACTTATAAAAATAAAGAACAATTAGAAAAAGATTTAGATATACCTGTACTTGGAGTTATTCCAATGTCTGAT
>JALFMW010000229.1 GCA_022782605.1 Clostridium sp.
TTGTGCGTACTTCTTATTGCCTATTAATATTATATACATTTCACCTCCGCAGAAGTGACATGCTTTACTTTTTCCCCCTAATACTTTTTTCATATTACCCCTCCATAAATAAATTTTTAAATATTGCCTCTAATACATTAACAACGATACTATTTCCCGCCATCTTATATTGTTGAGTATTACTTATTCCAGCAGCTTGTATCTTATCTATATCATCGTCTCTCATTCCCATAAGTCTAAAGCATTCTCTAGGTGTTAATTTTCTTATTCTGCAGCCTTGAATAGTTTTTAGTCCACTCCTACCAGCTCTTAACGTAGGTGAATATTCATCATAATATCTTGTGCCATCAAAACCTTGAGTGTCGTCTATTGCAATAGATTTTGGTTCTACTGCGTAATTATCCTTTTGTACTGTAGTTATAGTATTACTAGTCCCTTTAGTATTTATTTCTAGTCGTTGTTCTGTCGGCTCTCCAGGTATTCTGCTACTAGGATTTTCAGGGTTTCTACCTCTGGAAGCTCCTATGCATGGTAATTCTATTTGTTTACCTTTATACTCTATATAACATATATCTTGACTAGCTGCAGTAAGCGTTGGCGATACTTTTCCTCCCTCTTGTACTCTACTTCTTCTTGTCTTGCTGTTAGGATAAGATAAATCACATACTCCAGGTAAATCCATTTCTATATAATCCTTTTTAGTTGCTTGTGGTATTAATATTTGTTTTGGTTGTTTATAATCTGTAGCCACTAAAGCGCCCATAATTCCTTCTTCGTTATATACTAAATCTCTTTGCCCTATAGTTCTAAAATCAGGTTTTGTTGTCCCTATTATATTTTTACTTTGATTGGTTATTTTAAATCTTTTTTGTATTTCCTCAGATAAATAATATTTTTCATCCACTTCATCTTCTAATATATCAGCTATGCATTTATCTAGTGGCACCTTATCAGCAAATTTATATGGTTCGTGATTTCCTAATATAGATACTACAAATACTCTTTCTCTGTTTTGTGGTACTCCATAGTCTTTTGCGTTAAGTACTTTCCAGTAATTGGTATATCCTAGTGATTCAAGATAATCTAACCATTCATCATATTGATGTTTAAACTTCTTACCTACTCGATTCTTAACGGTTTCTAGTAATAAATATTTAGGTTTCTTAGCTTCTATAATTTTTTCACATTCATATAACAAACCACTTCTTGTTCCTTTACCTAATCCAGCTTGTTTCCCTGCTACTGATAAATCTTGGCAAGGAAATGAATAAGTAAATAAATCATGGTCTGGTATGTCACTAGGATTAATCTTGCATATATCTCCTAAGTTATTGGTTGGTCCATGTATTGCCTCATAAGCTTTAATAGCGTATTTATCTATCTCACTTATAGCTACTACCTCATATTCTATTCCTAAATTTCTAAGTGCAATCGATTGGCTGCCGTAGCCGGCAAATGCCTCAAATACTCTTAGCATATATCTATCTCCTCTCTTTAATTATTTTATATACTATCCAACATATGGCTATCAGTTCTAAAGCTGTTACTATACTAGTCACCAAATTGCTCACTATAATCCACCCTCTCCCATGTTAATTTTTCGTGTGTTATTGGATGTTTCCCCGCTGAATATACCTTACCGTTAACACATCTGCTTATATTACTATGTGATACTCCATAAGCTTCTGAAGCATCCTTCATTGACTCAAATATATCTCCAGTCTCTCTGCATCTTATCTTAACTGATTTACCTTTAGCAAAGTTAAGATCACGTTGTTCTACTGGTTTTTCAAACTCTCCAGTGAGTATTCTTCTAAGTATCTTTATAGAAGCTCTAAGCTCATTACTTATATAACATTGTGATGTTCCAAGTTTTTTTGCTATTTCGTGTTGTGGGTATCCATCTACATATATCATTTTTAATATTTTTTGTCTCTTTGGATCTAATTGTGATATTGCTTCACGCAATAATGTGTTGTTTATGATCTGATCTTCTGATATGCTATTCTCATCTTCTACCTTGTCCTGTACATATATGTCACCATCACTACCTTTATTACTTTCAAATATTACTTCGTTTAGTGATGAGTGATTGCTATTAAGGTTAATTAAGTATTCTACTTCTTGGCGTGTTTTCCCTAGCTCTTTAGCTATGTCTTCTGTGGTAGGCTCTCTCATAAGTGTTTGTCTTAATCTGTCTTCAGTATCTATTATGTCTATAAAGGCTTTTTTCTGTTCTCGCCCTATTCTAAAGCATTTTCCTTCTGCACTTCTTCTCATTGCTAATAATACTGCCCCTTGAGTGTATTCCCATGCATAAGTAGTAAATTTAAAGCCTTTAGTGGCATCAAATCCATCTATAGCTCTTAACATTCCTGTTACTGCTTCATTATAAAGTTCTCTATACATATCTGTATTATAGTGTTTAGTGTATTTCCCTAATATTGTGCTTATCATTCTATCGTTTTTAAGTACTAAATAGTCTCTAGCTTCTCTGCACCCCTCTTGAGCCAATACTACTAGCTCCTCATTAGTAAAGTTTTTATACTCTTCATAATATTTCATACCCCAACATCCCCTTTTTATTATTTTTTATCCCCTTCTTGATTATATAATACTACGATTTCTAACTATTAGTCAAGTGTTTTTGGAAAATTTTTCTAATTTTTTATAAATATTTCCAAACAAGCTTCTCTCCTGTAATTGGATGTTTTCCACACGACTTAAGCTTTCCTTTGCAGCACGCACTTATATGATTACCCCTTAGATTATAATATTTACTGGCCTCAGCTATGCTTTTAAATATTTTTCCAGTAGTTACACATATTACTTTTTTTTGATGCTTTTTCAGTTCTTGATCCATAATCAATATTATATTTAGAGCTACACCATTCTAAATTGTCCATGTTATTATTTGTTTTATCTTCGTCTTTATGATTTACTTGTGGGTAATTATTAGGATTTTCTAAAAAAGCTTCAGCTACTAATCTATTAACTCTAAAATGTTTCTGTTTTCCATCTTTAAATAGCACTAAATGCTCATAACCATCTTTATCTAGTGAAGTTTTCATTATAGATTCATCTTTATAACGACCTTTTCCTACTAATTTAGGGAGACTTTTAACCCTCCCTTTATTGCTAATTTGATATAACCCCTCATAACCCTGTATATCTTTCCATATTTCCATAGTATCCCCTCCTAGCAAACTGGGTAATAACTCATCTCTTTACCACTAAACCAATAATAATCACTTCCCACTGATCCACTACGGTTCTTATCCACTATTATTTCTACTAATCTAGTGCCTATTCCTTCTAGTCTCTTAAGCATTTCCTTAGTCTCTTCCTTATTTTGTCTTTCCTTAAGTACTGTTCTATTATGAGCTATCTCTATCTCTTTTTCCTCAGTAATGTGATGTACATAGATCACGCAGTTACTATCATGATAGATAGCTCTAGACTCTCTAGTGTAGCTTTCACCGCTAGGTTTATAGTTGCCTATTCCTTTTTCTGCTAATTGTGTTAATTGTATAACAATCATTTCAAAGTCACTTGTCATTTTCTTAAGCTCTCTACTAATCTCAGCAACTTGTCTCTCTCGGCTATCCTTAGGGTTACTAGGTGTCAATAATTGTACATAGTCAACTATAAGCACATCAGGCTTATAACGTCTCACAGCTTGCTTTATTTCCTGTATAGTAGATATTTTATCGTCTATGATGACATCATCAGTAGAAAACATTTCCATAGTCTCTACTAATTTTACCCATGCTTTATCATCAAAATCTCTATTTTCGTATTGTTCTTTAGTTATACCACTATGAGCTAATAGTATTCTCTCAGCTACTTGTCTCTTACTCATCTCACGGCTCACTATTAGAACCTTCTTGCCTTCTTTGTACATATTGATAGCTATTCTTACAGCTAAAGCTGACTTCCCTACCCCTGATTTAGCTCCTATAGTAACAAGCTCACTAGGAGCAATACCATTAGTACACTTATCAATAAC
>JALFMW010000337.1 GCA_022782605.1 Clostridium sp.
CCTTTTCTCTCACAAAATCCCATTTTTGGGAAATAGGAGGATAAGAAGAATGGCAGGAAGACAAAAGATACCGGCTAGTATAATAGAAATGCGTGGTAAAAGTCATTTGTCTAAAGAGGAAATACGAAAGAGAAAAGAAGAAGAAATAAAGGTCGATTCAGACAAAGTAAAGGCTCCATCGTATTTACCTCCAGACTTAAAAAGAGAATTTAATAAAATTGCAAAAGATTTATTGGAAGTAGGATTAATAACTAATTTAGATGTAGATACATTAGCAAGATATGTGCAATCTAAGAAATTATATCTTGAATTAACCAATAAATTATTAGAAAATCCTAATATTATGATAGAAGAAAAGGATATTTTAATACAACAAGATAAGCTTTTTAAACAATGCAGACAAACTGCTACGGACTTAGGATTAACTATCACATCAAGATGCAAGATAGTACTTCCTAAAACTAAAGAAGAAAAGAAAAAGCCACAAAATGAAAGTGAAGCTTTATTTGGTAATATTATTTGAGTAGAGAAGAATTATTCAATGTTGTATTAAATTATGCATATGACATAGTAGAAGGAACTATACCGGCATGTAAAAAACATAAACAAGCATGTCAAAGGTTTATAAATGACCTTGAAAAGCAAGAAAATGATGATTATAAATATTATTTTGATGTCGAAGAACTATATAAATTCTATAATTGGGCAAGATTATTTAAGCATAGAACAGGTATAGTGAAAGGAATGATCATTGATTTAGTTCCGTGGCAACTATTCATTGTTGGAAATCTATTTGGATGGAAAAACAAGAAAAATGGTTATAGAAGATTTAGAAAAGCATTTATAAGTGTAGGGAGGAAGAATGCTAGAATTTGGCGTGTTAATCAGAAATGATTAATATTATCACTAGGCAATATCGGTAAAACTCTATTTAATATATAGAAAATACCGAGATAACTGAATAATTTAAAAGTTTTCAGCATCGTAACGCATAGGATTGAACCTATGCTTTTTATTGTAAAAAGTATAGAATATAATATCCCACGAGTGTCTAGCACCTAAACGTAAAGTCGTAGGTGAAAATATATGCTAAACTGGATTGGAATTAACCAATCGATGAAAATGAGGGTGACCTCCAGAGTACAAGATAAAAAACTTGTAGTTAATAACAATTGAAATCCGAACTCCTTAGTTTAATAGCAACTTACGAATGTTTCATAACTGATGATAATAGCGAAGTATATATAACTGGTTGGAATAGAGATGGTTCAGATATAGTTTATAGAGAAATAAAATATTTGCTTGAACATCCAGCTATAGATAACTTTTTTGAAGGGAAATATAAAGATTCATATGGTCAAATAACACATATAAAAAGTGGTTCATTTATAAAACCATTATCAAGAGAAGCAAAAAATACAGATAATGCTAACAATCCAAGTTTAGCAATAGTCGATGAATACAAAGACCATGTGACTTCAGAAATATACGATAATCTTGAATCTGGTATGGTAAGACCTAATGCTTTAATAGTTATTATCAGTACAGCAGGAACAAACTTAAATTCTCCTATGATGTTTGAATATCAATATGTAAGTAAAATATTAAATCCAGAATTAAAAGAAGTAGAGAATGAAGAATATTTTATAATGATTTGTGAAATGGAACAAAATGATGATATTAAAGATGAATCACTTTGGATAAAAGCAAATCCAATAGTTGCTACAAGTGAATATGGAAGAGAAACAATTATAGGTAGTAAATTAAAATCTGCGCTAGATGCACCAGAAAAAATGCGTGTTTTTCTTACTAAAAACATGAATATGTGGGTAAATATGCGTGAAGATGGCTATATGAGAATGGATAAGTGGAATGAATGTGCAGAAGATTTTACTTTTGAAAAATTTAGAGGAATGGAATGTATAGTTGGAGTAGACTTATCAGTAAAAGAAGATTTAACTTCTATAGCATTTGAATTTTTAAAAGATGGAAAATTTTATTTTATTCAACATTCATGGATGCCACAAGTAACTTATGATAAGAGAATGAGAGAAGGAAAATATAGATTTGATTTATGGGTAGATCAAGGAGTTTTATCTATTTGTGATGGATGGAGCAATGATTTTGATGAAATACGCTTATATATGGAAAAAATAAAGCAGAAATATAATATAAGAATCAAAGAATTATGCTTTGACCCAGCCAATGCTACTTTATTTATTAACCAATTAGAAAAAGAATACGGCTATAAATGTGTTGAAATTAGACAAGGAGCATTAACATTAAATGAGCCTACTAAAGATTTAAGATCATGTGTATTTGAAGATAGAGTAAGACATCCTAAAAATGATGGATTGATGGATTGGACTATGGGTAACTGTGTAACTTATCAACATAAACAAGAATGGATAATGTTAGATAAAAAGAGAAGTGCAGAAAAGATTGACCCGATTGCTGCAATGGTTGATGCACATACCAGAGGTATGAAAGTATTAGCAGAAAAGAAAAATGATACCTTCTATGTACCAAGAAGAAGGTTAAGGAGGTGAAAAAATGGGGTTTTTGAATAAAATAAAGCAAATTTTCAAAGGAACACCAAATAAAAGAAGTATAAAAAAGAAATTGCAAAGTTGGTTTAAATTCTATAATTCAGAATTAGCAACAAATGAAACTATATTTTCAGCAGTGACTATGAAAGCAAATGCAATAGCTTCAGCACCAGTTGGATTATATAAAAACTATGATAAAATAGCACCAATAGATGATCATTTAGCAAAGTTATTTAAATATGGACCTAATCCAAGACAAAGTATGTTTAGCTTTATGCAATATATGGAATCAACCAGGAATACAAGTCATGGAGCATATGCAATCATAGAATATGATAAAAATATGAATGTAAAAGCAATATGGCCTTTACACAGTGAGTATGTTCAACCAGTAATAAATGAAGATGATAATGATTTATGGTATGAAATTAGAGAATTTGGCACAGGTGAAGTTACTTTTATTCATAATAGTCATATTATAGCACTTGAATATTTAGATAATAATGGTTTAAAAGGCATAAATCCTTTAGATGTATTAAAAAATACAATCGACTATGACAATATAGTTAAAGAATTTAGTATAAATCAAATGAAAAATTCCCTTAAAGCAAATGCAGTAATAACTATTAATGCTTCTTTATCACCAGAACTTTTAGAAGAATATGATGAGATGATGGAAGATATGCAAGAAAGCGGAATTATTTATATTGATGATGGAAAAGAGTTTAAAGAAATAAGTAACAGAAATTATATAGATCCAAACATTCTTCAAACAGAGAATATAACAATAGAAAGAGTAGAAAGAGTATTTAATATGGTTGGAAAGTTAACTAAAGGTTCAATTTCTAACTCAAAAAATACTGATCCAGAGGATTTATTGTATTTAAAAGACAGTATATTACCGGTTATAAGACAATATGAACAGGAATTTTCAAGAAAATTACTTGATGATTTTCAAAAAGATTGTGGATATGAAATAAAAATAAATCTTAATGGTTTTATGAGAGCGCAAGCTAGCGTAAGAGGTAATTTTTATCAAGTTATGTTTAGAAACGGATTAATGACTAAAAACGAAATAAGGTCTCTAGAAGATTTACCACCAACAAAAGATGGAGATAAATTCTACCTAAGTAGAGATTTATGTCCAGAAGAATATTATATGGATTTCATACAAAGTTCAACTACTAGCACTAAAGTTGCCAGTACAAAAGAAATTGATAAATAATAAAATATGTTTTTATGAAAATGTTAATAAAAAAGTTAATGCAAAATTACAAAAATGTGGTAAAATAATTATAAGGACAACTATATTTGTTCCTTTTTCTTTAATATATAAGACTAGTGCGTATGCGTTAGTCTTTTTTTATTTCCTTTGAAAAGGAGGTGAGAAGATGGAAAAGTTTTATAATATAAATAAAAATTCCAATACTACATCAGTTTATATCTATGGCGAAATAGTTGGTGGTAGTTATAAATGGGACGATTCAGATGTAACATTTGATGATTTTAGAAATGCTTTAGATACTATCAAAGATAATGATACATTAGAATTGTATATTAACTCACCGGGTGGGAATGTATATACTACACAAGGAATAATGAACATGATAACTAGGACTAAACAAAAGAAAAAATGCAATGTTATAGCATATATAGATGGTTTAGGAGCTAGTTGTGCAGGTTGGTTACCTATGTGTGCTGATGAAATTAGAATATATAAAAATTCTATGATGATGTTGCACAAGCCTATGAGTATGGTATTTGGTAATGCAGATGAAATGCAAAAAGAAATTAATTTACTGAATAAGATGGAAGATAGTGTAATAGTACCTGCTTTTTTAAACAAATCAAAAGATTTAACTTCTGAAGACATTAAAAATATGCTAAAAGAAGAAACTTGGCTAAATGCTGAGGAAATATCCAATCTATTCAATGTAACTGTTATTGATGAAGAAAAAGAAATGATTGCTTGTTTAGATAGCAAAGTAATGAAAAATTATAAAAACATTCCAGAGAACCTTAAAGGTTCTTTTTTAAATAAACAAAAACCAATTATGAGTGAAGAAACAAAAAAAATGTTAGACGAAATCAAAAGTCTAGAAGGCTTCGATGATTTTGATAAAAAATTTAGATAAAAAAGGAGGTCATTTAAAAATGGCAATAAACAGATACAAAGTAATGCAAAATATTGACGGAATAAAAGCACAATTAAAAGAAGCAGTTAATAGAGTTGATTCTCTATATGAGAATACACAATCAACTGTAGAAGAGAGAAGAGAAGCAGAAAACAATGTAAGAGACTTAAAAGAAAGATTAAGTAAATATGAAAATGATTTAAGAGAATTAGATGAAGAAGCAAAAAATGCTTTAAAATCACAACAAATAAATAAATCAGTAGATCCTAAAAATAAAAAAGAATCTGCTACAGCATCATTAATCAGAAATACTATGGCAGGAAGACCAGTGGGAAGTGAAATATTAAACGTTCTAGGTGATGGAGCAGCGTTAGGGAATGGTCAATCTATTTTACCATCAACTTTATTAACTGAATTAGTTACAGAACCATATGCAAAGAATCCATTAAGAGGAATATCTACTTTTACAAATATAACTAACTTAGAAATTCCTAAATTAGCTTTTACATTAGGTGATGATGAATTTTTAACTTCTGATAATGAAACAGCTAAAGAAATGGCTGCATCAGCTTCTACTATTCAATTTGGAAGAAAAAAGTTTAAAGTATTCTGTGATATTACAGAAACAGTATTAAGAGGAACAGATACAGCTTTAGTTGCTCATGTTGAAAATGGATTAAGGAGTGGTATGGCTAAAAAAGAAAAGAAAATTGCTTTTGCTGAAGGAACTACAAATGCAAATACTTCTTTCTATAATAAGACAGGACAAGCTTATGATATTAAAGAAATCAAAAAAGAAACTTTATATAAAGCAATTAAAGCAGCTTTAGCAGATCTAGAAGATGACTATTCTGACAATGCTAAGATTGTAATGAGAAAAACAGATTATTTTGATATTATAGAAAGTTTAGCAAACAATAATGCTACTTTATATCAAGCACAACCTGAAAGTATATTAGGTGCGCCTGTTGTATTCTGTGACTTAGCAAAAGTTCCAGTAATAGGCGATTTTGGATATTCACATTTTAACTATGATTTAGATGTAACTTATGAATCAGACAAGAACGTTAAAACTGGTATCACATCATTTGTATTAACTGGTTATTTAGATCACAAAATCAAATTAAAATCAGCATTTAGATTAGCAACAGCAACAGTGGGGGAAAAGTAGGGGTATCGTCTACTTCTTTATTAAGTGACGTTGAAGATGATATCCCAAAAACAATTAACGAAAAAGAAGAAATAGTCGATGATAATTCAGAAATAATTTACACTAAAGAAGAATTAACTTCTAAAACTGTAGTTCAATTAAAAGAAATAGCAGATAAAAGAAATATTGAATATTCTAATAATATCTTAAAAGCAGATTTAATTAATTTAATCTTAGAAGGGCAAGGCGTTTAATACTCTTTGTCCTTTTTATGAGGTGTCATTATGGTAGAACTTCAAGAAATTAAAGAAATGTTAAATATAGATTTTGATGATAAAGATTTTATATTAGGAGATTTAATAAATGATTCTGTTATTATAATTGAAGCGAGTACAGGTGCAAATTTAGAAATTATAAAAGAAATAAATAATGAAAAACTATCAAGACTTTATAAAACGGTTCAAAAGCTTTTAATAAAAGAAGAATTTGAAGAAAAAAGTTCAGATAGTAAAGCATTAACAGCTAAATATTTAAAGCTAAAGGCCTTTTACAGAAAGACGGTGAAAGAATATGGCAATTAGTTTTACTATAAAAAATTCTGAATTTAGACATAAAGTTTTAATTCAAGAATTAAAAGAAATTAGCAAAGATGAGGATAATTTACCAATAGAAGAATGGATAACTATTAGAACAGCTTTCGCAAAGATAACACATCAAAGCGGAAATGAATCAACGATTAGTGATGGTGATTCTGCAAAAATGACTACTAAATTTTTTATAAGATATTCAAAAATAGATTTAACACCTACAACACATAGATTAGTTTATAACAATAAAATCTATGATATTAAATATGTCAACAATGTACAAGAAGCTAATACTTATTTGCAAATTCTTGCAGAGGTAAGAGAATGAGTATTGAAATAAAAGGATTAGATAGGCTTATAAAAAAAGTTAGTGCATTAGAAAACTTAAACTATAATGAAGTAGTTACAAAAACTGCAAAAATTATAGAGCCTAAATTAAGAGGAAAAGCTGCTGAACATTTTCCAAAATCAAGTAATTATCTTAAAATATGTGAAACAAGAAGTAGTCAACAATATTGCTATGTTGAAATTGGACTTAAAAGTGATACTGCACCTTTTGATTTATGGAAAGAAGCTTGGTATCATAATTGGGGATATTTTCTTAAATATTATGGGAAACCAACTAACGTATATATAAATATGTATGCAGGTTGGTGGAATAGTGCTGTTAATGATGTATCAGAAGAAGCAAAAGAAGAAATAAAAAGACATTTAAGGGAATCTATTAAAAAAGCATTATCAAAATAAGGAGGGAATATATGATAAAAGAAAAACTAAACGAAGCTTTAAAAGAATTAGGAATACCTTATTTCTTTGTAAATAGAAGTAATATAAAAGCACCATGTATTGTTTATAATTTCATAGAGTCTCCTAATTGGTATGCTGATGATTCAAGAAAAGGAACAAGATATACAATTATTTTAAATGTTTATTCAGAAAAAGAAATATCAAAATTAAAACAACAAGTCAGAAAATCAATGGAGAAAGTAGGATTTTTAATGACAGGGTCAGCTTCTACGTTAAAAGATGATACAGGATATTATAATTCTCCAATGAACTTTATTATAGATTTACAGGAGGAATGAAATAAATGGATAGAAAAGCTAATGGTATTTCTATGTGTCATTATGCAGTTTTAACTATAGGCGAAAATGGAGAATACAGTTATGGAAATTTCAAACCAATAACTGGATTAGAATCTGCAAGTTTCCAAGATCAATTTGCTGAAGGTGAAAACTACGCTGATGATATTCAAAACATATACGAAAAAGTTATAACTTCTGCTAATATTACACTTGATTTCTCTAATGTAAGCAGACAAATAGAAGCAGAATTAACAGGGAAAGAATATGCAACAGGTGAAATGGAAACTAAAACTACTGATGTTCAAAATTCAGTTGCTATAGCATTCCAAAAGAATTTTAATGATGGATCACATGAAAGAATAGTATACTACAATTGTAAAGTTGCTAGAGCAGAAAATAGTGGTCAAACAAAGACTTCAAGTATTTCTTATCAATCTGTTCAACTTTCGGGTAAAGCTATTCCATTACCAGATGGTAAAGTAAGTTATATTATAGCTTCTAATGAAATAGGTGAAGAAAATGCTGAAGTAAAAGCAAGATATGATAACTTTTTCAAGAAAGTACAATTTAAAGGAGTTGCAGCTCAAGTAGGAGTTTAAAATTGATGGCTAGTAATTAATGCTAGCCTTTTTTTTTATACCTAAAAGGAGGGAAAATGAGCAATTTAAGCAAAAAAAGAATAAAACTAAAGATAGAAGATAAAGATTATATAATGTCATTTGATATGAAAAGTATAGAAGTTTTTAAAGAAATGACTAACGAAAGTTTTATATTATCAACTAGTAAATTAATTAGTTTTGATGATGAAACTGTAATAAATTACATGGCATGTACAATAAGACCGGCAGACAATGAAGAAGAACCAATAGGAAAAGAAATATATGAAATGAACTTATTGAATTTATTATTAAATTATTCGGGATTAGTAATTCAAACAGTATTAGAAGAATTACCAAAATCAGAAGGAGAAAAACCTAAAAAAAAAATGAAAAAGATGACATAGATATGGATTGGCTTTATTATGTATGGACTACTATTCTGAATAAAAGTGAAAAAGAATTTTGGACCAGTACATTAAAGAAAATTATTTCTCAAACTAATATTTATATAGAATTAAATGGTGGTAAAAAAGAAGAAGATGATAGAGGGGAAATTTTAAAAGTAATGGATTAATTTTTTTTGAAAATGTTGTTACAAGTTAACAAAATAAGAGTATAATGAAATTAGGGGGGGAGATTTATATGAGAAAAATATTTATAAGTTTATTAATAGGTTGTATGTTTGCTGCTGTTGGCTGTGAAAAAAATCCAGATGCTATTAAATATGTTGAAAGTCAAGGTGGACAATTATCACAAAGAGAAATTGATATAAACGAAAAACTAAAAGAAGAACAAAACGAAGAAGAACAAAACACAAAAAGTGAACCGGAAATAAATATGACTCCAACTGAATATCTTCATTTTAGAGCGAAATTAGAAGTTACTATAGGATTAGATGAAAGTACTTGTGCTACCTTACACACCTTTTGTAAATATAGTGAAGAAATAGATATGGTTGAAAGGGCGTTAAATCCATCAATTTACGATATATGTCCAGAATTGGATGAAGAATAAATAACAAAAAGGAACTCTATTAAGGGTTCTTTTTTTATGTTTATTTATAAAGGAGGTACAAGATGTCATCAGAAGAATTACTTATTACTCTTGGTGTACAAGATAAAGGTTCAGCCTCTAAAATCAAAGCACTTAATTCTGAACTTAAATCTTTAAACAATCAATATAAAGTATCACAAACAGGTAGTAAAGGATTTGAAAGTTCGTTAAGTGGTTTAGGCACAAAACTTACTTTGCTTAATCAAAAATATGAAGTAAATAAAGCAAAATTATCTACGTATAAAGCACAATTAGATAAAACTAAAGCAAGTATTACTAATAAGAAAAATGAGATAGAAAAACTAAAAAGTGCTGAAGGAGATAATACTGCAGCTATTCAAAAAGCAGAAGCACAACTTTCAAAATATCAACAACAAATGCATAATACAGAGAATGCAATAGCACAAACTGAAGCAGAAATGGCAAGTTTAACTTCTCAAATAAATACTACTAGAGTTGCTATTCAAAATTTTAATATCAGACAATTCGGAGAAAATCTTCAAGTTGTTGGTGATAAAATGATTTACTTAGGAAATGGAATGAAAACTACTGGAACTTCACTAATGTATTTATCTGCTCCATTAGTTGCATTAGGAGGTTATGCTATAAAAACAGGAATGGATTTTGAATCTTCTATGAAGCAGGTTCAATCAACATCAAGTGCAAGTACAGCAGAATTAGAAACACTCACTGATGCAGCTATAAGGTTAGGAGAAGAAATAAAAGGTGCAAGTGCCAAAGAGGTGGCCGATTCATTTAATTATCTGTCTTTAGCAGGATATAATGTAAATCAAATGCTATCAGCAATAGAACCTAACGTAAAAGCATCATTAGCGTTTAATAGTGATATGGCAACAACTACAGATTTAGTAACCGATTCATTATCGGCGTTAGGACTTCAAGCAGAAGATACAAGCCATTATTTAGATGTAGTAGCACAAACAAGTAGAAATGCTAATACATCGGGTATACAAATGTTAGAAGCTTATATAGGCGTTGGTGGTATGTTTAGAGATATGAATGTTCCACTTGAAGAGAGTGCAGCTTTGATTGGAATATTAGCAAACAGAGGTATAAAAAGCTTAACAAAATGGGCGTGTTAATTAGAAATAATTAATATTATTAGGTCGTGAATTCGGTGAACGCTAAGTTTATTTATTATCCCACTATTTACAAAAATACCGAATAATTTAATTCAAATTACAGACTTTTTAAATAAATATGCCAATACCGAACCAAGCCAATAGAGAAATCATTGGAAGGTGTAGAGACTAGATAAAGTAAACTAAGTAAGAAGATATATTAATTTTGATATATCTTTTTATATGTAGAAATATCCACGAGTGCGACCTACCTTAACAGGAATGCTGAAGGTAAAGAGATAGTCCGATACTTAAAGGAAACTTTAAGAATATAAGATAAAGAACTTATATATAACAATTGCAGAAGCAGGGAATGCACTTAATTCAGTTCTAATAAATTTAATGGGAACTACAAGTAAAACTTCAGAAGCGCTAGAAATATTAGGAGTAAGTGCTTACGATAGTGAAGGTAATTTCAGAGGAGTAGAAACTACATTAAAAGATGTTAAAACTGCAATGGCAGGAATGTCACAAGAACAACAAGATATGTTATCAGCTGCATTAGGTGGTAAAACACAAATCGACACGTTAAAGGCTTTACTAGATGGTTTAGGAAAAGAATATGATGGATTAAAAGCAGATATAGGTGGCGCAGATGGTGCGTTAGAAGAAATGTATCAAACAATGACAGATACTACAGCAGGTAATATAGAAGAACTTAAAGGGAAAATGGAATCTTTAGGAATAGCATTATCAAAAAACTTATTACCACATTTAAATAATTTAATTGATAAAATAGTAGAAGTAATAGAGTGGTTTGGGGGATTAGACGAAAGCACTCAATCATTTATTATTAATACTGGATTAATTACATTTGCAACAGGAGGGGCATTAAAAGCCTTTGGTAGTTTAACAACAGGAGTTGGTTCAGTAGTTAAAGGATTAGGAAATTTAATTGTGAAATTCACATCAACATCAACTGCAGCAAGTTTATTTAGCACATCAGCAACTGTAGCGGCAGGAGGAACAACAACGTTAGCAGCAGGATTTGGAGCAGTAGCTTCAGCAGCAGCACCAGTAGCAATAGCAGTAGCAGCAGTTGGAACAGCACTTTATGCAGCACATGAATATAATGATCTATATTCTAGTGGCATTGAAAAATCAACCGACGAAATGTCATTGATGGAAATAGGATTAGGGAAACTAACAGGTGCAGTTATGTATTCTAGAGATGAACTAGAAGAAATGGGATTAGTTTATGAAGATTTTAACGAAAACATTTCAGATAGCTTTAAGAAAACAGTTGAAGATATGACAACAGATATACATGACTTTGGTATGACATTGAGCGAAATGACATTTGATGGTGTTTTTTCAGAAGAAGAATCTAATAGTCTAGCGGAAAGAGTTAGTGGTGCATTAGATTCATGTTTAAATGCAATAGATTCAAAAAACAATGAATTTCAATCCGGATTAAGAAAAGCTTTTGGTATAGATGGTGTTATTGATGAAAGCGAACAATCATTATTGGAATATTGGAGTAGTGTAGGAAGTAAAGAAAAAGAAGAAGCACAAAAATTAGAAGATGAAATAACTAAAATTAGGAATACAGCTAGAGCAGAAGGAAGAGATTTAACACCCGAAGAAATATCAGCTATTGAAAATTACTATGCACAAATTAGACAAATTGAACTTGAAGCACAAGCTAGTAATTCTTATGAAATTGAATATGCACATAAAGAATTTCAAAATAGAATAAATACACTAGATGCAGAAGGTAGCAAAGAATTACTTGAACAAAGGTACAATAATTACCAAGAGCAACAAGTAGCTACCAAAACAAATTATGATACTTTAATTGCAATGGCAAAAGAAGGTTATGAAAGTTTAAGTGAAGAAGGTAAAAGACACGCAGATGAAACAGTAGCTAGGTTAACTGAAGCAAAAGAAGAAGAATTAGCTTTGAATCAAGAAAAATATGATGCAGATATACAATATGCTGAAGAACATTGCCAAAATTTAGAGATGGTATGGAATAAATACCGAGGAGAAGAAGTTGCAAGAAAAGATTTAGCTTATTACGAAGATTATGAACAAATGCGTTCTCATTATCAAGATATTGAAGCCATTACCGAAAGTGGTTATCAAAAGGTTTATGATACTGCAACCGGTACTTGGAAGGATTTGTATGTGAGTATAGATGCTACAACTGGGGAGCTTAAAGGCGTGTATGATATGAATACTGGTAATGCTATAGCCATGACAAAGGCTGATGCAAGTGCTTTACAAGATGAGCGTGTAGCATGGCAAGATACTGCTCAAGGTATTTTAGCTAATTGTATTACTATGGGTACTGCGTATGCTGATACTTCGGGTAAGATTAAAAATGAGAGTGGGCAAATCATAGGAAAGATTACTCAAGTTAAGGATGCTAATGGTAATTTAAAGAACAGTATTGTAGATGTAAATGGTCATCCTTTGAATATTAGAGAAAATACGGCTTCTGTAATTAGTAAACTTAGGGATGCTGCTAGGAATGCAGATGCCCTGAATGGTAAAAAATCTACAATAACAATAACAACAAACCATATAGATAATTATATACAAAAATATAATAGTCAAGGTCCAGGTGCAACTAAATATGCTAGTGGAGGTACTGTTACAGAAGATACTATAGCATATACAAATGAAAAAGCAATAGGATTTGAATTGATTGAAGGTAATGCGGTAGAATTAGCAAGTGATAATGTTGGATCTATAACTGCAATGAGTGCTGGTACAAGAGTTTATAGTAATACTGCTTCAGTTGCTATGATGAAAGAAGAAATAGCAGAACAACTTTCTAAAATAGACTTTGGAGAATATTATAATAGGAATACTAAAGCAAGTAAACAACTCAATGGAAATTATATGAGAAGTCAAAATACTATAGATGGTGAAAAACTAGGAAATGTAATCGCAAATGCAGTTTTAAAAGCACTTGGTGGAATTTCATTAAATGCAAATGTAAATGTAGATAGTTATGGAAGAACTAGTAATCAGTTAGCAATGGAAAGAAAGAGGGTAAGATAAATGGATTATATAAATGGAAAAGCTTTTAGCTTGTATAATGCACAAGTAAGTGAAAAAACAATAAGCACAACAGATTTCAATGTAAGTTGCGAATGGAATCGTAATTCATTAACTCCTTTTATAGTAACTAATTATCCTACTTTTAAATCAATTTCTTTAAAAATATTATTTAAAAATCAAAATAGAGATTTAATAGAACAAGATATATCAAACTTCATGGCTGAAATGAATGGTGAATGTGATTTTAAGTTTAATAATTTAAGTCATAATTATCATTGCTTTTTGTCCGGAACAGGAACAGAAGAAAGCATAGGAATTTATAGATGGATGTATTTAAATTTATCACTAGTTGGATATGAATATGGGAATGAAATTACAAAAGAATTTACAGGATCAATTTCTAATATAAATATAGTAGGTAATTCTGATACTCCATGTATTTTAGAAATCACTCCTACACAAGCAATGATAGATTTAACCATAACGGGGTTTACAAAAAAACCTTTTAAAGTAAATAATCTAGCAATAGATGAAACTGTTATAATAGATGGTGAAAAACAAATAATAACTGTCAATGGTGAAAATAAATTTGCTGATACAGAAGATATGTGGGAGTTTCCTAAATTGAAGTCTGGTGATAATAATATAAGTTTTGATAAAACGTATTTTACAGGAAAGATAAAATATAAACCTAGATATAAATAGGAGGATAAAATGAATGTTACATCTCTATGATATAAATCATATTAAAATAAAAGCATTGGATAAATATATAGATTATAAAATTGAAAGTGTACTATCTACAGCAGATAAAACACTTTCTTTTTCTTATCCAACATATTTATCAAGCGATATAGTAGAAGAATGTTATATCAGAAATGAAAATGATGAATTTGTAGTAAAACAAATAGATACAAATGATGATTGGGTAAATGTTACAGCAGTTCTTAATATAGAAGAATTAGAAGGGAAAGCGTGGAAAAATTTTGAAACAGTAGAATCAACAATAGAAGGTTCTTTAAATTTAGCATTTGCAGGTACAGGATGGAAAGTTGAAAATTCTAGTGTATCTAAAAAAAGAACAATAAGAATGACTAATACTGATGCATGGTCAATATTGCAACAAGCTATTAAAACTTATAGATGCGAAATAAGATTAGATTCAATAAATAAAACAGTAACTATAGCTGAAAGAATTGGAGAAGATAAAGGGGTCTATTTTATAGATTCCTTGAATCTTATTTCTTTAAATACTCAATCAGATTCATATGAATTTTATACTAAAATGATAGCATTAGGAAAAACTACAAATGTAGAAAATGAAGATGGAACTGTTACAGAAACAACTGTTGAAACTATAGTTGAAAATCATCAATATTCAGATAAAATAAAAACAATAATATGGAAAGATGAAAGATATACTGATGAAGAAAGTTTAGCAGAAGATGCAGCTTATAAATTAGAAGAAATTTCTAAACCTTACCGTTCATACAATTGTGAAATTAAAGATCTAGCAAGAATGAATATTGTATATAAAGATATTCTTTCTTATTCAATCGGAGATACTATTCATTTAATTTCTAAAAATTTCAAAGATAAACAAAGAATAGTAAAATTAATAGAATATCCTGATGAACCAGAAAAAAATAGTTGTGAATTAGGAAATATTAAAGCTACATTTGAACAAATTCAAAAAGAACAAGAAGAAGCAGTAAATACAATAAACAATATAACTGCTGACAATGGAACAATAAGTGAAAGTGCTTTAAATAATGCAATAAGAATATCGGGTGGCAGTGGAGGAAGTATAAACGTTGAAGAATTAAATGCTATTAAGATACAAGTTGGTAAACTTGAAGCAACAGTGGCAGAAATCAATACTTTATATGTTGATAAAGCATATGTTGAAAATTTAGTTGCAAATTATGCTACAATAGCAAATTTAGAAGCAGCACTTGCTAAAATAGGAGTATTAGAAAGTGACTATGCTACAATACAAGAATTATTAGCAGGACATATAACAAGTGCTAATATCCAAGTAAAAAGTATTACTGGTGATGTACTTAATATGGATACAATATTTGTAAAAGATGCAAATATACTAGATGTATCTGCTAGTAAAATTACTGCCGGAACTATAGATACTTCTGAAGTTACTATTCAATCTCAAAACGGAAATATAATTATTACAGATGCTACACAACAATTTAAAGATAATGATGGAAATGTAAGGTTACAATTAGGGCAAGATGCAACAGGCAATTTTAATTTTATTTTATATGATGCTAGTGGTAAAGGAATTTTAATTGATAGTGCAGGAATAAAAGAAGCTGCTATTTCTGATGGAATGATAAAAGAAGAAATGATAGGCGATGCTGAAATTGGCGGTACTAAAATCAATTGGAGTTCTTTTGTAGAAGAATATAATAAAGATACGAATACTAATGCTATATTATCTTCAAAAATCATGGTAGATGGTACTAATCAAAGTGTATCATTTCATTTAAATAAATTACAAGAACAAATAAACACAATAGGTGGTTTAGAAGGCGATATAGGTGGAATTGTAGAAACAGTTGTTAGTCATACAACTCAATTAGACATACAACAAGGTCAAATTAATACACTTATCCAAGATACCACAATAACTAAAGAAGATGGAACTGTCACTAAATTAAAAGATGAATACAATTCAACTGTTAATACAGTTAATTCTCATACACAAACCATAGCTTCTCATGAAACTTTAATACAAAATTTAGATAACAAAATTGGAGAAGAAGTAGATAATTTAACAAAAGATTTTCAAGAACAAATTGATGGAAAAATAGAAAGTTATTCTCAACCAAATGATCCATCAACTAATTGGAGTGACGATAAAACAAAAAATAGTCACAGTGGTGACATTTGGTATGATACTGTAAACAAAATAGTTTATAGATGGACTGGAACAATATGGGATAAATTAGAAGATGCAGATGCAACAGCAGCATTTAAATTAGCACAAAATAAAGCAAAAATATACACAACAACACCAACAACACCTTACCAAATTGGAGATTTATGGATAACTTCATTAACTACCAACGGGATAGTTAAAACTTGTAGAAAGTCAAGAACTTCTGCAGAAAGTTATGTTGAATCAGATTGGATTGATTCTTTAAAATATACCGATGATAGTTATGCTAAAACTGTTGAAAGCAAAGTTAATACTGTTCAACAAGATTTAGATGGCACCAAATCTACTGTATCAAGTATAACCACAACAGTATCAGAATTAGAAACAAAAATAGATTCACATACTACTGAAATATCTCAACTCAACAATGAAATTAATTTAAGAGTTACTGAAACACAAGTAAATGAAAAAATAGAAACAGTAAAAGGATTAACAAATGAATTGCAAGCTGAATTATCTAGTTTGTCAATAGGTGGAAGAAACTATGCAAGAGATTATAAATTTCAAAAAGAAAATATATGGGAAAAATCTAATTCATATGTTGAAATAGACACAATTAATAATTATGGAATATTAAATGAAACTACAGGCGATGCATTTCTTTATCAAAATTTTAAAAATAACGAATTTAAAGTAGGCAATATTGTAACTATTCAATATGAAATAAAATGTGAAAATGTCTCTGGAAATTATGGAACTAGTTCATTTTTGATAAAGACTTTGTTATCTGCTTATGATGAAAATGATTCATTTATATCTGAATTAGTAACATTTGAATCACATGAATCTGATGTTGGTAATTTAAATGAATGGACTAAAATTATATCCACAAAACCAATTGCAGATAAAGAATTTAGCTATTCTAGACTTAGATTATATGCAAGAAATTTTAAAGGGAAAATTTATTTTAGAAATATAAAATTAGAGATTGGGAATAAAGTAACGGATTTAACACCAGCGATAGAAGATACCGAAACTTATATAGATGATTTAGTTGTTGATTTACAAAACCAAATTGATGGGAAAATAGAAACTTGGAATCAAAATACTGATCCATCTTTTACAACCACAGAGGACAGATTGAATCATACTGGTGATTTATGGTATAATCCCGACACTAATGAAACTAAACGTTGGGACGGAAATCAGTGGGTGTTACAACCTGAAGCTGAAAGTTTAGCAAAAGAAAAAAAGAGAATATTTACAAAAAAACCAGATCCACCTTATGATGTTGACGACCTTTGGATATTAGAAAGTGATACAATTCATAGTGCAGGGAAAAAAGGGGAAATATTAACATGTATAACATCAAAATCAAAAGGTTCTTCTTATGCTTCATCAGATTGGATAAAAAAAATAACTTATACTGATGATAGTTATGCTAGAACCGTTGAAAGTAAATTAATACAAACATCTACAGATTTAACAGCTACTTTTACCGAGATGCATAATAATGGTTTTGAACAGGGAATAGTTAAGCTTAATAAAGATGGTATAATTGTTAATCATTCAGATATAAATAGTACTACCCAAATGAAGGCAGATGGATTCTTTATAACTGACTCTAATGGAGAGGTTATAGCAGAATTATCCAATTCAGACCAATGGTCACAATTAAGAGTAGAAAAAGTATTTGCTAAAAACGTAGAAAACATATACGAAGGTATCGCAAATCTTTATGTGAACCATTCATATACTGGTGAAACAGATGGAACAGAGAACAAACCTTTTAAATCATTTGCTGATTTACAGAAGTATCTAGAATTAACTCCTATGATAAATAAAGATATATGGATTTATGTAGCTAATCCAGGTTTTGAAATAACAGAACAATTTTGTTTGCATTCTTTAAAAGGTTCTGGATTTATTCAAATAAGTTTTGATGCAAAATGTGTATTAAGAGGAGATGGAACTGGTATAAAGCGACCAGTTGTAAGATTGTATCAAATTGCAAAGCGTGTTTTAATAACAGGAAATAGAAGTAGTATAACTGCATCAGATGGGTTGTTAATATTAGATGATACTACCAACGGAAGAGGTATGGGAATATATGCAACTGATATAACAAAATTGGAATTGGATTATTTAACAATTAATTGCAGCAGTAATGGAATAAGAGTTGATAATTGTGATTTATATACTTATGGAGTTGATTTTGGAAAGTGTGCTTGTGATGTTGAACTGAGAAATCAAAGTTTATATTATAGTTCAGCTGATTGTGGTTCGTCTGGTATATTTTGTAAAATATATAGTGCTTCAAAAGGTTTTTGGGGAAATGTTTCAGAATGCCAAAGACCTACAGGTGATGTTTTAGCTTATAACGGTCTATTTTATAGTTTAGGTAATGCAACTACTAAAAATTCTTGCAGATTTGGTAGTGGACAATCAACGCCAACTGCACCATCAACTAATCAATATACTCAATCATTTAATTGGACTTCTCATAAAACTTATTGTTATTCATATAGCAATTGGAATGACTCAGATTGTAAACAAGGTTCATGGGGAAACTTATCCCCTTATGTTAAGAAATTAGCATAATAAAATCCTTTAATTGCTGGAAACTCCTAAAGCCTAATACACTACAACGTGGGTTTAAATGCCGAGCGTGATAGTTACGAAAGTAGAAAAAAGTTATTAGGATGATATAAGGTTAAAACCTAAGTATTAAAAACAATGGGCAATCAGCAGGGAAGCTTTTCTTTCTTTACATGGAAAGAGAAGAACCTTCAACGACTAGAACGTAAGTTCGTAGAGTATAAGCGTTTGATACTCGAAATGGGGATTATCTTTACAAAACTTCATAATGAGGTCTTTTGTTTTGTAGAGATAGTGATATAGTCTACTCTCATATGAAAGTATGAGCAGTTCATAAGAGAACGGATTAGACGTAGCGAATCTAATCGAATATATGGACATGGATTAAGAGGAGGGCATATGTTCTTTGATTTAACAAGCATAAGGAGCTTCTTATCGGGAACAGTATTAGATGGAAATACAATTACATTAACTAGAGCAAATAATGGAGGAATGAGTGGTGGAGCGAAAGTTTATATAAACGGTTCTTCTTGTAGTAGTGCTAGTGGAACACCTAGTTATGGGGGGCAAACACTATTAGGCACTTTAGCTTGGGGTGAAACTAAAACTTTTTCATTACCTAAAGCAATAGTATCGGGTCTTAAAAATGGAACATATAACTCATTAGCTGTCTATGTTAATAGTACTGCTAGTGATTGCTATTTAAATATTACAAATTGCAGTATAACTTTAAAAGTTCAAAAATAATAAATGAAAGGAGAATACAAAAAATGATAACTAAAACAAATTCTTTAGAAGAAAGAAGTTTAGAAATATATGAAACAGATTTTATTAATGGTGGAAATGTATTAATATTAAAAGCTTATTGTGTACGTAAAAACGGTGGAATATGGTCATTAAATGAACCACAAATTTTTAATTCAACAGTTTATAGCAACAATAAAGAATCGTATGATCAAGTAATACAACAGTTTAGAAATGATTGTCAAGGAACTGTTGATAATACTTCTTTAATGCAAAACGAAATAGATACGTTGAAAGAAGAAAACCAAATGATAATGTTAGCAATAGCTGAATTAGCTGAATCATCAGATACAGTTGAAACAGTATAAAATAAATTATTATTAGAAAGAAGGTGAATATAATGGTTGAATTATACGTTGTTTTAATTCAAAGAGGATTAAGAACTCTTGAACAAGTGCCACAAAGATATAGAACTAAAGTTGAAGAATTATTAGCAGAAATTGAAAAATAGTGTTTTATAATGTTAAAGAAATTGTTAATGCGAACAAATGATAAATATGATATAATAATATATATCGAAGAATATTCAACAAGGGATTTTATTCCCTTGTTTTTTTTTATTTAAAATTCAAAGGTGGGCGAATAAAATGCCAAAAAGAATAAAAAAAATAGAAGTAGATATTAATAAGAAAGATACTTCTATGAAGTTTTTTGCAAAACAATATGAAGATATATGTGTAGAGGCCGCAATTACTGATGGTGGAACAATAGTTGATTTTACTAACTGTATAATAGAGTGGCATAGTGATTTATTAGAAGGTGTTCCTATAATAAATACTAAAGGAAATAAAATTAAACTTATATTTAATGCTAGTAGTCTAAAAAAGGTTGGAATGTGTACAGCAGAGTTAGTTATAAAAGATAATGATGGAACTATTAAGACACCGAATTTTTATTTTTATATAAGTAAAAGCATATCTGGAGAAGTATCAGTAGAGTTGAAAATATTACGTGATTCTGAGGGAAATAGGTTAATTGACTCAAATGGTAATATATTGAAGGTGAGGTGGTAAACGTGGCGGATTATATTTTAAGACACTCTGGATCAGAAATAGATTCAGCAGTAGATAAAATTAAAAACTTAGATAATGTGGGAAGTGGTGCTGATGGTCGAGAAGTTGAATTACAAACTAATAGTACACATATTCAATGGAGATATTCCGGAGAAAGTGAATGGAGAAATTTAATTGAATTAAAAAGATTAGAAGGGCCTTCAGGGGCAAAAGGAGATAAAGGCGATAAAGGTGATAAAGGAGATAAAGGTGATGTAGGCGATAAAGGCGATAAAGGCGATAAAGGTGCTGATGCAATTAACCCTACTTTCACAATAGGAACTGTTACAACTCTTCCTTCTAATTCCAATGCAACAGTTACTTTAACAGGAACCTATCCTAATTTAGTATTAAATTTTGGAATTCCAAGGGGTGCTGATGGTTCTGGTGGAGGAACAGAAGAGCCAGTAGATACAACTCCATATATGTATTATGGTAGATTAAGTTTCCAAGATGTAGGTGGAACTAACCGTGTTATCCCATATAGCCAAATTACAGAAGCTATGATTAATAAAGGGGTCACTGATGGCAAAATAACTAAGGAAACTCCTAAAATTAAAGGTAAAACTTCTATGGGAGGTGCATACGACACTGCAGAATATGATTATATAGTTATAGCAGTTCCAGCTTCTAAAAATTATAAAGTAACAAAAGATAATGGAATTGGTGGTAAAGTTAGTTGGGACGAAGATACTGCAGGAGCTAATGGATTAGATATTACAATAAATAATGTAGCTTGTAAGTTATATGGTGAAATGTTACTTTCACAAGGTGAATATTTTATGTATGTAGATTAAGGAGGAACTTATATGTCAACAGATTTTAATTACGGTGGAAAACAAATTGTTTCAAATGGACCATTCAAACCAAGTGGAAAGGATATGCCTGTTGATGCAAGAACTAGAGTAGAGTCTTATGCAGATATAGCTAGTATTCCTAATCCATATGTGGGTTTAAAAATAACAGTAAAAGTAGATGAAACTAATAATAATAAAATGACAGATTATATAGTTAAGTCATTAAAAGCTGATTCTCTTGGTATAGCAAATAAAGTAATAAATGAAGTTGTTAGATATGTAGATTATTTAGGAATAAATGGACAAAGTGTAGATACTAATACTTTTGCAACTAAAGAAGAATTAGGTTTAAAAGCTGACAAAACAGAATTACATTCTCATATTAATAAAACTGTTTTAGACGGAATTGCTTCTACAAATGTAGACAATTGGAATAATAAAGTAGATAAAGTTGAAGGAAAAACTTTAACTACAAATGATTATACTAACGAAGAGAAGCAAACTGTAGCTAGTTTAAAAGCAACCGTAGGAGATACTTCTTCTGGTTTAGTTAAAGATGTAAAAGATTTGAAAACAAATGGAGTAAGTCAAGATAATATAAATGCAGCTATAGAAAATTACCTTACAGAACATCCGGTAGCAGGTGGAGCCACAACAGAACAAGCTGCTCAAATAGAAGCTAACAGAGTAGCTATAGGTGATGAAAACAGTGGCTTAACCAAAGAAGTTAATGATATTAAGAATACTGAACTACAAAATTTAAATACAGCTATTCTAAGAGTAAATGAAACAGTTGGTAATAAGAGTGAACTACCTGTCGGTGATGAAAATATTATTGCTAGTATTAACAGAATAGATGGAAAAACTACTACAGGGAATGGATTAACAACTGAACAAGCACAACAATTACAAACAGCTTATACTCATAGCCAAAGTAAACATGTAACTATGGATGAAGTTAATGTAGCTATTTCTAACGCTCAATTAGGCGGAGGAGAAGTAGACACAACTTCTTTTGCAACTGATTTATCATTAACTGGTTCAAATTTACAATTAAAAAATAGTCAAGGCAATTTAATAGGAAATGCTATAACTTTACCATCTACTTCTGGAGGTGCTTCAGAAACTGTAACAGTCGTAAGAGATATATACGCAAACAATGAAATGCCTAAAATGTATGTAACTTCTGATAGGCTAGGTAGTTTAACCAAAAAAGCTGATGGTGAAGCAGATTGTGAAGTGGAAATAAGATTTAATAGGCAAATAATAAAATGTTATGCTACTGGTAAAATACAAGGTAATTCAAGTGAATCACTGCCTGCTAAGAATTACACTTTTAAATTTTATTCAGATGCAGCACATACTACTAAAAACAAAATAGATGTAGGTTGGGGAAAACAAAGTAAATATTGCTTCAAGAAAAATTATATAGATTCAACTCACACAAGAAATCTATCAGGAGCAAGAATTGCATATGATATGGTTAACAGTAGACCAGAAAGTGATTTTAAAACTAGTTTATTAACAGCTCCTAGGAATGGTGCTGTCGATGGCTTCCCTTGTATAATGTATCTTAATGGTGAATTTTGGGGATTATATACTTGGAATATTCCTAAAGATGCTTGGATGTTTAATATGAAAAACAATAATCCTAACCATATGGTATTATGTGCAGAATATAATAATAACGGTGATATGAATGCAAATAACCCTTGCCAATTCAGAGCACTATGGGGAGGAGAAGGTGACGGAAATTGGAGTATAGAAGTAGGAACATATTCAGAAGCACTCAAAACAAGTTTCAATAATGCTATAAATTTTGTTATGACTGCTTCCGATGAGGATTTTAAAGCAAATATTTCAAATTATTTTGACTTATATAGTTTATTGGATTATTATTGTTTCTCATATTTTGTATATCATTACGATGGATTAGGTAAAAATATACTAATGGTAACTTATGACGGTGTTCATTGGGGCGCTTGTTTATATGATATGGATAGTATATATGGTGTTAGTTTTACTGGAAAAGACTTTTTGGAATACAACAAAAAATGTCCTGAAGAATATCAAGAAAATAATTCGTTATTATGGCAAAGGATCGAAAGATGTTTTTCACAAGAATTGTATGATAGATATGTTGAATTGAGAAAAGGTGCTTTATCACTTGGTAATATTGTAGAACACGTAGAAGAAATTTACGATTTGATACCAGATAGAGCTTTCAAAGAAGATTGGACTAAATGGACTGGAATCCCATCACAAGCAACTAATACTCTAACTAGATTTAGAACATTTATGAAAAATAGAGCAGTTTATGTTGATTCAGAGTTCGAAGCATTTGATACAACTCCAAAACCAGTTAGTGGTGTTCTTTTAGATCAATACACAATAACTGCAAATCAAAATTCTCCATTTACATTAACTGCTACTGTTAAACCTAACAGTGCTATAAATAAAAACGTTACTTGGAGTTGTGATGATGGAACAGTTCAATTAACTCCTAGTGGTTTAACTTGTGAAGTTAATTGCCCTAACTTAGGAACTCCAAAAGTAACCGTAACTACTGAAGAAGGTGGCTTTACAGCAACATGTACAATAACTGTTGTAGAAGAAGGAACTGTTGTAACAAATGGTTTGGTTAGATACATCGACTTTGCACTTGATGAAGAAACAAAAGCAACAAAACCTACTACTTTAAAAGATAAAGTAGATGATTCAATAACATATAATATAAGTGGAGCTAATGTGTTATATATGCAACAAAATATTACAAATGATGGCATCGGTTGGAAGGAATCAGGGCTTAGAGGTAAACAATATTATTCAGAAAGAATAGGTATTGAAACCTTCCAATATCAAATGCCTGATCAATTTACTATTGAATGTTGTCAATCATTTAATAATGGTTCTACTGGTCAAAAAATACTTTCAATCAGAAACAGTTTTAATGATATGATATTCCAAGTAAATACTACAGGCAATAAAATACAAATTCAAAATGGTTTAAAAACTATTTTCGGTTCCTATACTTTTGAAAGTAATAAATTGTATCATATTGTTGTTACTTATGATGGTGCAAACGCAAGACTTCTAATTAATGGAGTTGAAGTCATAGAATCACAAGCATATGCAAAAGCAGGAGATAGCACAACATTCTACGTAAAACCTTTTGGAATTTCAGATGGAAAAAACGTCGAAGGAACTATAGAGGGATTGATGTGCTATTTCAAAATATACAACAGAGTATTAACTAATAATGAAATAGCATCTAATTATGCAATTGAATCAGCTAATAGAGTTATGGATAGATAAAAATAATAAAGGTGGATTTTTATTCACCTTTATTTCTTATTAAAAAATAGGAGGTTTTTATGTTAAGAGATTTAGTAAATGAAATTATTGAAACATTAAACGAAAGTGAAGCAAAGGATATTAGAATAGCTGAATTAGAAAGAGAAAATTCTGAATTAAAAGAAGCAAACGCACCTTTAAATGTACAAATAGCAGAGTTACAAACACAAGTACAAAATTTAACAGAAACTATAAACACTAAGAATGAAGAAAACAGATCATTAAATGAACAAATAACTACTTTACAATCAGAAAAAGAAAGACTACAAGGAGATTTAGAGATAGCTAATAATTCAATTTCACAATTGAACTTAGAAGTATCATCTTTAAATAATACAATTATTGAAAAAGAAAACAACATAAAAGAATTGGAAGCCAATGTATCAACTTGTGAAGATAAAATTAACCTATTAGAAGTGAATATTTCTCAATTAGAGAAAGATGTTTTAAATTTACAAGCTCAATCCAACTTAAAACTAGAAGAAGTTAAAGCTATAGTTAAAGAATTGAAGGAGTTGGTAGCCAATGCTTAATAATAATATAAAATCTTTAATAACAACTACAATCGCACTATATAATTCTGAAAGAATTACACAAAATATAATAGAAGAAGGACTTCTAAAATTAAAAGAAGCAGTAAAATTAATTAAAGAACAACAAGAAGTGAAACCTATAGAACCACAACCTATAGAAAAGATAACTACTCCAGTCACTTTAGAAGAATTAGAATCCAAATTCCCAGTAGAACCAGAATATCCAGAATTACAATTAAGAGATGATTATGATTTAGAAGTAAACTTAAAAGCCGACTTATTAACTCTTAATGTTGCAGAAGGAACTAAAGTTAAAACAAAAGGATATTACGCTATTAATGATGGTGGCCAAGCAGTTTACGAAATTATGTCTTATGATAATTGGTGGGATCAACTTCCAATAGAGTTAAAATTAATACACATCGGTAATAATGGTCTTGGAAATAATTTCTTATACAAAAATCCAGGCGATAATTTTGGTAATCATAAATTAAATAATGGTATGATAGCAAAATTACTTCCAAACGAAGAAGGATATGTACGTGTAGAACAATGGGGCGTGTTTGAAGGGAGAAATGATAATAATAGAGCAATAATGGCAGTATGTGCTTATAATCACCAAAACGCTAAAATATTATTTGGGAAGAATAAAAAATATATACTTGATTACACACCAAAAAGCCCTCACTATCAAAACGCTAGTGGAATAGCTATAAATGGTATTCCTAAAATGATTTGGGATAAAAGTTTTGGAATAATTGGTAATGAATATGCTCTATGTTTACACAGCAGACCTACAACTAAACCAGTTATAGGCGACGCTAAGAATCTTGAATTATGTGGTAACAATTGTGAGTTTTATATACCTGATGATAGTTTTTGTGGATCATCTACTACTGATTTTGCTATGATAGAATGCGGGGGTAGGATAGACGGATTAAAAATACATGGATTCCATTTTAATGGTAATCACATGGGACAATTATGGGCGAAAGATTGTTACGGAACTACATACAGTAGAACTTGTAATCATGGTATAAGTTATTTTAGTTCTGGAATAAACGGTAATAATGCTGGTCTTACTAGTGATGGGTATATGAAAGATCCTAACGGCGAGGTTCTTCCATTTACACCAGATGAATTAAAAAACTACAATGGCGACCCTAAAATTACTTGCTTCAATAATGTTGAAATATATGGTAATCATTTTGAATCATTAGGTGTTTCACAAAATGTTAGTGATTGCGGTGGTGATGCAATTCTTATTATAAACCCTATGCAATCAGATAATGTTAATATTCACAACAATAGAGTTACTAATTGGGGCAGATGGTGTTTTGCAGTTGACCTTGGTGGTAATGGTGAAAGATTCTATAATTATACTATCAAACAAAATATATGTATTCAAGATGACAGGAACACTTTTGCTATTCCATTTAGTAATCCAAGGAAGCCTACTACTAAATTTAGAGGTCTTGGCTTTATAGATTTTGAAGCAAGGAAATGTTTTACTAATTTAGATGTATCTGAAAATTACGTATATGGTGCAAATGGTTGGGCGTTTAATGGAAATGGCAAGGTAAGTGAAAATATCAAAATTGAAAGAAATCATATTGAAAGACCATCTTATAATTGGAGAAGTATTTATCCATACGCATTTACTTTCTATTCAGTATATGCTAAAGATTTATCTATTAAACATAATATTGTTACTGGTGGTTCTGTAGGCTTTGGTAATTTATTTTATAATACTGTAA
Organism: Clostridium sp.; assembly: GCA_022782605.1. Lineage (GTDB taxonomy): Bacteria > Bacillota > Clostridia > Peptostreptococcales > Peptostreptococcaceae > Terrisporobacter. The sequence goes on from JALFMW010000337.1 coordinate 27,107, forward strand.
TTGAAAATAATAAATTTACAGATACTGGAACAATTGGCATAAATAATCCATTTAAAAATGTTCTGATTAAAGATAACATAGGAGAAGGTACTAGGTCACAACTATTCTCTTTGAACGTTGGAACTTTAGCTTGGGTAAATGACGAAAATTCAGAGTTTTACGTTCCAGAAGAAGAAAGAGTTACTACA
>JALFMW010000398.1 GCA_022782605.1 Clostridium sp.
TGCTTTAAAAACTATTACTGCTACTGCTACTGATGATGATGTAGTAGTTTTAACTGGTACTTCTGGTTCCAATGGTGTTACTTTTGATGCTAAGCACGCTAAAAAAGGTCCAACAGGTGGCGCAACTAAGGGCGCAACCGCGGATGTAAGTGTTTCTGGTTACGGTGCTTCTGGCTCTATCAAAGTTCCAAAAATTGTAGTTGATGAATATGGTCATACCACTGGTTTAGCTGAACAAACATTAACTATTACGATGCCAAATCAGCAAACTCTTCCGGCAGCTGCTACTGCTGCTCCTTAGAATTTAAGTACTGCGGCAGTTGGTACTTCTACCAAATATGCTCGTGAAGACCATGCTCATAAGATGCCAACTTTAAATGAAATTAATGTAAATACTACTACTAATTACGTCATCTTTGACTGCGGTTCTTCTACTGTAAATATTTAATTTTTAAGTCCCTCTTAATTGAGGGACTTATTTTTTTTGGACTAAAATATGTAATTATATTATCTAAAATTTTAATATATTTTAGAGAATAATAAGTTTGAAATTGATAACTTATTTTGAATATATATATTTTACTCTTTTGGAAATAGATGATTGAGAAAGATATAAAATTATGGGGATAAATATCTTTATATCTATTTTTAAAGATATTTATCCCCATAATTTTATTTAAGGAGGAAATATAATGGCAAATAAAACATTCCAAGGTCGTATCGTTTAGAAACATGATACTAAAGCCAATTGGGATAAAGCAACTAATTTTGTTCCTTTAAAAGGTGAAATTATTGTATATGATGATTTAAAAAAAATAAAAATAGGTGATGGAGCTACTAAAGTAGGAAGCCTTACTTTCATTAACAATTTACCAATAGCTACTAAAGATGTATTAGGTGGAATAAAAAAAGGTAATAATATTAATATTACTGCTGATGGTACAATTTCTGTAAATGATGCTTCAACTGGCTAGAAAGGTGTTACTTATCTAGTAGATAGTTATACCAGAACTGATACAGATAAAGCAGTCACACCAAAAGCATTAAATAGCGTATATAAAATGCTTGATAGTTATGCAAATAAAACATATGTAGATGATTAGATAGCTGCAAATAGTTCATCTACCACAATCATCACTTGGTCTGATGATGGAATTTAAGAAAAAGGAGAGATGAATTATGGGATTATATTTAGGAAAAGAAAAAATAAATAATTTATCAGTTGGATAGGCCGCTTTAGGTGTCACTGATATTTCTAATGAAACTACTATTAATATTTCAGGAATTTTAAAAGGAGAAAATAATAAAATAGTTTCAGCTACAGCCGGTATTGATTATGTAATTCCTAGTAATTTAAATAATTTTATTACTTAGGATAATTTAAATTTAAAAGCTAATATTGATTCACCTAACTTTACTGGGACTCCCTTAGCTCCTACTCCTAATATTAATATTAATAATACTTAGATAGCAACAACAGAATTTGTTAATCTTCTAATTGATAGCAAAATTTCTGCTATTTTAAATTAGGCATATTAAGGGGGAAAATTATGGAAGAAAAGATATATTAGCCTTTAATTCATGGACAATTAATAATTACTCATCAATGCCAATTAAATTGTACTTATTGTTTTGAAAGTTATAAAGATAATAATGTTATGACATTAGATACTTGTAAAAAAATAATAACTTTTTTGTCTGAAAATAATATAAATAATGAACCACAAGATATTAGCTTTTTTGGCGGAGAGCCATTATTGCATTTTAATGATATAATATAGCCAATAATTGATTGGAATAAAAATGAATTACGAAATAAAAATATTTATTTTACATTTACGACTAATGGTTTATTATTAACAGAAGATATTTTACAATATTGTAAAAATAATAATATTAAATTTATGTTATCTATAGATGGGAATAAAGAAAGTCAAGACGCTACTAGAAAATATAAAAATAATAACAATTCAACATTTGATAAGTTATCAGAAAATATACCAAACATATTAAAATATTTTCCTAATACTACAGCTAGATTAACAATAGACGTTAATAATATTTCTTATTTAGCTGATTCTATAAAATATTTAGATGAAATAGGTTTTCAAAATTGTCATGTTGTACCAGATGTTTTTTCTTCTTGGTCTTCTGAAATAGAATAGATTTATAAGAATCAATTAAATTAGTTAAACGAATATTTTATAGAAAAATTTGAAAATTATACAGTACCTTTAATTCCAGCGACTTGGAAAGAAATGATGATAAAGAAAATTATAAAAGATTATTTAGAAGAAAATAATTTATTTAGAGCAGCAGATATTTGTCTTCCTAAAAATAGATGTGGTTTTTGTTTTCAAAGAAAAGGGTTTTTTGAAACAAATGGAGATATTTATACTTGCGGGCATTTAACTAATGAAAATAAAGATAGTAATTTTTATTTAGGAAATATTTATGATAATTAGCCAATTAATATAAATAAAATTGAATCTCTTTACTCAATAAATAAAGAAAATAAAATTTTTAATAAAAATTGTAATAATAGTTGTCCATTGTTTAATTGCTGCACTGGCGGTTGTTTACCAAATAATTATCTAATTAATAAAAATTTATTTAATGCTCCTGATACTTATTGTAATTGGTATAAAAATTTATTTAACTCCGTAGATTTTTTATTACAATATTTTGATAAAGATAAAAAAAATATTTTATTTAAGAATTATTTTTATGGAGCAGTAAAAGGAGGATGCCATTATGTCTGCTAAATTATCTGAATGGCTATTAGATGGATTAGATGTTAATGGAATAGTTTATAGCGGAAATAACAATAATTCAATCTCACCTTTAGCCAGTACTGATAATGCTTATAGTTATACTGAAGGCGTTTATTCTAGATATAATGCTTATGGCGAATATGGTAATTATACTAATTATTCTGATTATTCTAAATATTCTAAATATTCTAATTATTCTAATTATTATAATTATTCTGATTATTATAATTATTCTAATTATTCTAATACAATTAGTATTTCTGGATAGCCAGTTAGTCAAATTATTACTTATGGCAATAACGTAACTTTTACTGTTACTTTTTCTAAAACACCTTCATCATATCAATGGTATGTATCTACTGTTTCTTCTGGAGGCGGAACAGCTATTTCTGGAGCTACTTCTTCTTCATACTCATTCACTCCTAAATTATCAGATAATGGGAAATATTATTATTGTGTAGCTTCATTAGGTAATACAGTTACATCAAATTCAGCTCAATTAACTATAAAATATATTGATAGTTGTAATATTTCTACTTGTATAGGTGAATCTGTTAATATATATAGTTATTTACTACCAGAATCTTCAATAATTAATTCCTATGATTTAGAAGATGCTTCTATAGCTACTATTTCTGAAAATAGTTTAATTGGTAATAAAACTGGTAATACTACTCTTACTTTGACGAGTAGCAATGGATTAAATAAAACAATAGAAATAAGTGTATTTGAAAATAAATTAGAATCAGTATTATATAATATTGCTTAGGCAATAAAAAAATATAATAATTTAGATCAAACTCTTTATCCGAATCAATTTTATAATAGTCTAAAATCTAAAAATATTAGTTCAAAAAATTATAATACTTTAGAAGATCTATTTACGGATTTAAGTGCAGCGATAAAAGAAATTGGAGGTATTTCTACTCCATTAAAACCAGAGGAATTTTTTTATAAAATTTTGGAGAATATAAGTTATGACTGATAAAGAATTATTTTTATCTTACTATAAAAAATAGAACCCAGATTTAAAAATAAAAGTATATAATAAAATTTTGATTTTACTTCATGGTAGCTATAAATGTAATTCAAATTGCATTTATTGTGAAAATCATTGTCTTAGAGAAGAATATTTAAATGCTATTATTTCTAAAGATATATTAGACCAAATTATTGAAAAATTAGGTCCAATAATTAGAGAAATTACTTGGCATGGAGGAGAGCCTTTACTCTTATCTGAAGACCTATTATCTTATTTAGAATAGATCAAAAAAGAAAAAGGATACAGTTTTCCTACAACTTTATAGACAAATTCTATACTATTAAATGAAGAAAAATATAATTTTTTAAATAATTTAAATATCCGTTGGGGAACATCATTTGATGGACTAAAAAATAATTTATCCAGAGGAGAAAAAAGCACTAAAGCAGTATTAGATTTAATATCACGACATAAAGATGAAGTAGGATTTATTTGTGTTTATTACAATGATACGATAAAAGATATAATTCAAAATTATGAATATTTTAAAAGTTTATAGATAAAAAATGTATAGTCATGTATTGTTCGAGAAAATATAATTGAAAATTCTAATGTATATTTAATACATAATGATGATGCTTTAAATTATATGACCAATTACATAGATTATTGGATACATGATATTAATAACCCAATAAATGATCATTATGTAACACGATAGATTTTACGAGTTTTAAATATTCCATCTAATTGTGAAGATGATTATTGTATTGGTGGATGGATTTATATAGATGCTTTTGGTAATATAGGATTTTGTGGATAGTCTCCTAAAGATACTCCTATATTAAATATTAATGATATAAATAATTATAGCGATTTTTTAAATAGTAAAAATTATTTAAATATTATCGGTAAACAAATAAAATTAGAAGAAAAATGTAGCTTATGTGAATGGCGAAACGTATGCCATGGAGGTTGTATGGGACTTAATTATGAAACCAATCATAATTATGAAATTTTAAATCCTCGTCATTGTGAATATACAAAAAATCTTTTGACTAATGTTTATGAATTAATAAAAAACATTGATATTACAAGAAAAGATATTTATAATCCTATATTTTTATAGTTATTAGAATCAAATTCTTACAAGACTTTAAATGAGATAAAGGAGCTAAATAAAATAAATGGCTAATATAGCAATTTTAAATTATTGTAATTTATAGTGCCCATATTGCTTTGCAAATAAATTTATTACTGAAGAAAAAAAACAATTTATAACAGATAAAGAATTAGATGATATATTAAATTTTTTAAGTCACAGCACTAATTTCGGAAGAATTGGAATTATAGGAGGAGAACCTACAATACATCCCAAATTCGAAGATGTATTTACTAAAATTTCAAATTTTGCAGAACAACACAATGTTTCTACAGTTACATTTTCAAATGGAATTGAATTATATAATTATGCTAAATTATTTAATAAACAAAATAATGTTTTAATTAATTTAAATCATCCTGATATTATTGGAGAAGAAAAATGGAATAAAATTAATTTAACTTTAAATACATTTAAAGCATTAAATAATTTAGATCATATCACTTTAGGTATAAATTTATATCCGGACATTATTGATTATTAGTATATAATAAAAATGTCTAAAAAATTTGGATTTCGAACGGTTAGATGCAGTTATGTAGCTCCAACTTGTAATTATAATAATATTGATAAAGATGAATATTATTTAAATGCAAAAAATTTATTTCTAAATTTTGTGAAAGATTGTGAAAATGAACAAATACAAATACATTTAGACTGTAATAATATACCATTATGTTATTTTTCAGAAGAAGAAAAAATAATATTAAATAAAAATGTGACTGGATGGCATAATTTATGTAATCCAGTTGTAGATATAACCCCTGATATGAAAGCAACTGCTTGTTTTGGAGCTTATAGCTTAATTGATTTAAAATAGTTTGATAATATCCAAGAAGCAGAGAATTATTTTTTACTTAAAAAAATGTATCCTAAAAGGTTACTAAATAATGGCGGAAAATGCCAAGAATGTAAAAAATTTTTAAATCTTTCATGTCAAGGAGGATGTTTAGCTTTTACAAAAAATTCAGAGGAGGTAAATAATTAAAATGGCTTTAACAAATGCATCCAAACAAATATCCTCATTAAAAATAAATAAAGTACCATCTGCAGCAGTCTATAATAAGATGGTCACACAAAATTTAATCAATGATGATGAATTATATCTTGTTCAAGAAACTGAACATGTTATAAATAAATATACATTTACTGCAACGGCAGGCTAGTCTACATTTACCATCCCATTTGATTTTAACGATAGTAGTGCCCTTACTGTCTATTATAACGGTGTAATGATGAAAGAAACTGATAACTATACAGTATCTGGTAAAGTAATTACGCTCGCTGGATTTACAGCCGAAGCAGGCGATTATCTTACTGTAATGGGTATAGAGGGCGCCGCGGCAATTGATTTTGGTCAAGAGGCAATAGATGCTATTGCAGAAATAAATGCAACAAAAAAATCAGCAACTACTGAGATAAATACAACAAAAGAATCAGCAACCACTGAAATAAATGGTATAAAAACTTCAGCAATTAATGAAATAAATACCGTTAAAACAGATACTATTAAAAGAATTAATGACGTAGTTGCCGAATTACCATAGGATCTCTCTAGTATTATGTTTACAAATAAAACAAATACTATGACGGCTAATGGTAAAATTACTATGGATAGTACTTATACTCCTTCAGCGAATGGAGATGTTGCTACAAAATAGTATGTAGATAATCATGTGCCTGATATAGACCCTCCAGTAGGTACATCTACTAATTATGCAATTTATATAGGGTCTACAGCTCCGGCTTCTGGCACTACACCATTGTTATGGATTGATACAACTGCTTCAATTGGTACTTTTAAATATCGTACATCTACAACTGGAACTTGGACTCCTGTTCCTGTTGCTTGGGGATAATAAAGGAGGTAATTAAATGTCTAAACCTAAACTTATAGAATAGATTGAAAATGCAGGCGGCGTATTTGTTGCTACTAAGGGAATTACTAGTTATGCTAAAATAAAAGAAGCTTATGATAGTGGTAAAGATGTTATTTGTCCTTATGAGAATAGTATCTATGAATTAATTACTATTCCAACTGGTAGTAATGATTTAATATTCCGTAAACGAGATTTTACAAATAATGGTAATGCTACTACTGATATTATACAATTTATTTTACGAGCTAATGAAGGATGGGATAAATATTCATAGGGTTCTGCGCCTGGTAGAGCTGCCGCTTCTATTTACCGAGATACTAATACAGAAATCAGTTCATCTACTGGTTATTACCGTCCGATTAGAATATCAACTTCTGAACCAACAGCATCAGATGGTAATATAGGTGATATCTGGATACAATATGAAAGTTAATAAGGAGTTGATTTAATTGGCAACATACGATTTAACTTCTACGACTCCAACTAAAATAAAAACAGGAGATATATTAAATTGTCCTTATAGCGGTTCCGCGAAATAGATCACTCTTCCAAAAGGATAGTATAAATTAGAATGCTGGGGTGCCTAGGGTGGTTATCGTAGTTCATCTTCTTATGGTGGCAATGGAGGTTATTCAGTAGGCATTCTTAATTTAACTCAAGAAACAACAGTATATTTATATGTAGGTGGTGCTGGTAATACCGGTAAAACCGCAGGTGGATTTAATGGTGGAGGCAGACGTAGCTCATATAATGGCGGCGGTGGTGGGACTGATATAAGAATTGGTTCTAACTCTCTTTATGCCCGTGTAATTGTTGCTGGCGGCGGAGGCTCTGATGGAGCTAGTAATAAAAATGGCATGTATGGTGGTGGAACTTCTGGCGGTACTACTACTCAAAGCTTCGGTTCTGGCGGTGGTGGAGGTACACAAACTGCTGGTGGTGCTGGTAGCAGCAACAATGCAGGAACATTTGGACAAGGTGGACAAGGATTATCAGCTTCGAGCGGATATGGCGGTGCTGGCGGCGGCGGCTGGTATGGCGGAGGCGGCTCTTATCCTGATTATTCTGGCGATGATGATCGCGGTGGCGGCGGTGGCTCTGGTTATGTATATACTTCATCAACTGCTTCTAATTATCCATCCGGCTGTTTACTTAATTCGTCTTATTATTTAACAAATGCTCAAACGATTGCTGGTAATACTGCATTTACTTCTCCAACAGGCACAAATGAAACAGGCCATACAGGTAATGGCTATATACGTATTACTGCTATAAAAGCTGATTCTGGAAACACTTTAGTAAAAACAGATTCTACAACTTGGAAAAATTATAAAAATATATTTATAAATACTGGAGCAAGTACTA
>JALFMW010000003.1 GCA_022782605.1 Clostridium sp.
ATAATATTATAATCGTTTATTTCATAATATTCTGATTTATCATTTCCATATTTAGTATAGAAATTAAAAAATCTATCTTTATTAATTAAAAAATAACAATTACTTTCTTCTATAAATTCTTGTATTTTATCGTATAAATCATCATCCCAATTAATAATTCTATCTGTCCTTTGAGTAGTTTGTTGAATGGTTCCTATTCTAATTCCAGTATCGTAAATATCATTTATTTCTCTTATTAATTCTTGTATTAAATTCCCATATTGTTTATTGTAATATGTTTTCTTCCATTCATTTTCTGAATCAATTTCTATATAAGTGAAGTTCCTATTTTGTAATAAACAAGCATATCCCAAACAAGTGCATTGAATATCTGGCCCACTTGGCACTGGTGAATTAACAACTCCATACCATAATAAATTTTCCTTATTATTTTCTATTAAATATAATTCTATGTGTTGACCTAATGCTAATTCAATATTTTTTTCTTTTAAATGTCTAATAGGCATTGTAAATTCCATATTCCCTATACCATTAAGTGTTTTAGTGTATTTAACATTCCCGAATATATACAATTCATCTATTAATACATGATGTCTAGTATATAATCTTATATAATATTTTATACCCATGCTTCTTTCCACCTCAATAATACAGAACAAGTTCCATCATATTCTACACTAATTATATTTGATCCGGATATTAAACTTATATAATCTCCGCTTTTATAAGATATCATATTGCTATTATTATATTTAACACACCTTGAAGAAGGTCTACAATCAACATATAACTCATTATCTGATGTTATTTCAATATTTAAATTTAATTGTTCATTAGTAGTTTCATTTTTAATTTTTATGTCTTTAGCATCGCCTATTATAGTAAGTTCTGGATAAACTGTTGCAAATCCATCGTTAATACATTCACCATTGTTACCTAATACAGTTTCAGTAAAAGTCCATTCGTTTGGCAATGTAAACGAAGAAGTAGGATATAGCCAACCTCCCTCTACTATCTTTTTTAATTCTAATTCTTTATAGTTTTTAGTATAAATATTAGGATCACACATTTTTAAAGTTGCTGTTATAGTATCAAACTCATCTGTAGTTATAGATTCTGTTTTAACTTTACAACTTACTTCACCTAGATTTTCTATATCTGCAATAAGCTCTATTTCTTCTTTTTTATTTAATATATAACTTAATTGTAATGCAGCTTTAACGTTGTTTTCCTTTTTAACCATTGTGACTAAGGTAAAACTCTTAGCATTTCTTTTTGATGTTCCTGCATAATCTCCGTCGCTATAAAGACTTGAATCATTATTAGTATTTGTTCCATCAAATAAAAAATTATAAAGATTAGAATAGTAAGGGCAAGATTCATCACCCAATACTTCTAATCCACCGATAGTTATTTTATTATAAATCATAATGCCCTCCTATTTCATACTCTTTATTATTCTCTTTATATTATTTATATTAGCGTTTTCAGATCCTTTATCTACAAAACTTGGATTGTTCATAGTAACATTAAAATCACCGTTGCCACTATTGCCTTTCATAATAGTTAATAGTTCTTTTTTAAATTCAGCCATATATAAATTAACCATAGATTTCATTTCTTCATCAATCATTGATTTCATTTTAAGAGTGGTCATAGCAGCATTAGTTACCTTACTGTTTGCAGGAATATAAGTTAACTCACCTCTTGTTGCTTTAGCGAGTGAATAAGCTGTTTGACTTGGTGATGCTGTATCTATTAATTCTAATCCTGCTTCTTGTGTATTATAAATTCCGGATTCGTTTACGGATCCACCAGTTTCTCTGTTAGGAACTGCGACACCATTCTCATAATGATAATTAGCATTACTTAACCCGTGCGTTTCATAGTATGTTCTTATATATATATTTTTATCTTTTAAGCTTTCTATGGTTCTTTTTAGTTCTTCTGATTCAGTTTTTCCAGATACTTTTGCTAAAACATCTGCTCTTTTGTTCTCGGGGATAGCCTTTATAGCAGCAGCCAAGTCGTCAGCACTCGCTCCACCTTCAATCATTTTCCCTATAGCCATTGCCATATATTCATTCGCAGTCATTCCGTATTTTTCAACATCGATTGTTCCGTTGTTTAATCCTTCACATATTTTTTGCATAGAATTATAACTAGCATCTGCATTGCTTTTACCTGATTGAATTTGTTCGTCCATTAACCTTCCAAATGTTTCAGTAAAATCTGTTTCCGCTTGTTCTCTTTGATGTAAAGCATCTAAAGCGACTTGTTTTTGATCTACTGTTAAATTTTTATTATTTAGTATATCAGTTTCTTGTTGTGCAAAACTATCGTGAATACTTTGGGCAAGTCTTTGATAAGCGCCTATAACACTATTAGAATACGCTTCTTTTTGGGCTTTATCAGCTTCTATAACAACTCTTTGACTTTCATACCACGCTTTAAACGAAGTCATTATATCTTCAGTATTCCCACTTAGTGCAGCTACTATTTCAGCATTTTTTTGTTCTAGTTCATCTATTTGTTGTAATTCCAAAGCACTAAGTTCTCGTCCTTCATTTATAGCATTTCTTTTTATTTCAAATATAGCGTTCTCATTATCTTGATAATCTTTAAGTTTTTGGTCAAAAAATTCTGTGTAATATCCTTGTTGATTTCCTATTTCTAATTCAGTCATATCAGTATTTTTCCTTAGATAATCACCAAACAATTCTAAATTTCCACTAAGTTTTTCTTTTAACATTCTTTGATCTGCTATCATTTGACTTTCTAAAGCTTGTAAATCTTTTGTTTTCTGTTCTTCACTCATTCCATTAACGTTATTATAATATTCATCCCATTTATCTTGAAGACTTTGTATTGCATCTTTAGCTTTTCCAACTTCTTCTTCAAAATTGTCTGAAAATTTTATTTCTATTTCTTCTCCGAATATTTCTGTAAATAGATTTTTATTAGTTCTAACTCTTCCAGAAAAATCATCAAAGCTATCAGCTGCTCTTTTAAATTCTGAAGTATTTTTATTCAAATTATCTTGTAATTTCATGAAAGCTACTCCTAATGCACCTACTGCTACAATTGCACCACCTATTGCACCTGCAGCCCCTAAACTTGCAAACGCTTTACCAAGTCCACCCACGCTGCTTATTAATCCTCCTGTTGCGGTTTCTGACGCTGCTAACGCCTTAGTAAAACTTCCTAAAGCTTTTGTATCAGCTACTATTTTAAGGAATTTTGAAAGTCCACTAGCACCCTTAGCTATTCCAGTTACAAGGCTTCCTGTGGCTTTTGTTACCCCTCCAAACGCTAACGCCATTGCACCAAATTTAGCTATAGATTTTACTACTTCGGGATTTAATTTACTGATAAATTTAGTTAAATCTTCAATTCCCTCTGCTACTGATTCAACTGCTGGAAGTAATGCTTTTCCCATATCAGCCAAACTATCTTTCAGCCTTCTCATTACTGTTTCCATTTGAGTTCCTATAGAATTATTAATCTCTTCTCCTGCTTTCTCTGTTGCGCCTGTGATTTCTCCTAAGCCATCGCCTATATCTCCCATAGCTAATATAGCTTGTTTGCTTGAATCTTCCCACATAGTCCCAAATAAAGCAACTCCGGCTGCATCTTGTTTAATAGGATCTTCCATATTTCCTAAGCTATCTAGTACTTGTTGAAGTGCTTCTTTTGCTGTATCTCCACCGACAGCGAATTTTTTTGCCATCTCATCGGCATTTAGTCCTATTGCTTCAAATCCTTGTTTAGTTGTTTCTGATCCATCTATTGCTCTTATACTTAATTCCTTTAATGAATCAGCCATTTTATCAGCGTTATATCCTCCGGCATCTAATCCTGCTTTTATCATTTCCAAAGCGTCTTGGCCACTTAATCCAAGCTTCTTAAATTGTGGGGAATACTCGTATAATACGTCAAGAAAATCTCCAGCAGAATTAAGTCCATTTTGAAATCCTACTGTAATTAGGTCTAATCCCTCTGCATAACTGCTTATAACACCGTTATTCATCATATTATTTAATGCTTTTGTTATTTCTGCTGTATCAGCACCAAATAAAGTTTTAATATTGTTAATGTATTCTAATAGCTTTTCTTTTTCTTCATCTGTTACATGGCCTATATCCCTTAAATTTTGTTGTAATAAAACTACATCGTTAATACAATCGTCTATTGACTCACCGAATCCATTCTCATACAGATTAATTGCTATTTCTTTTAATTTTTCTGTTTCTTCAGAAGTTGTGCCAAGTTGTCCTCCTAGGGTAGCTAAACTTTGATCCATCTCAACTGCCATAGTAGCTAACCCAGTAGCAGCCGCTAATATTGCAGTTCCTGCTGTCATTGCAACTTCACCAATTTCTTCTAGCTTTACACCCGCTTTTTCAAGCTTTCCAGAATAATCAGCAAATTTTTGAGAAGCTTCTGTAAATTTATTCCCTTGTTTTTCTATTTCTTCGTTAGTTTGCTTTAATTGCCCCTGTAAATCTAGTAAAGTAGTTCTTTGTCTTTCTAATTGAGTTGTATAATTCTGAATATTACTCTTGTTAGTTTCAACTTTACCTTTCATTTTATCGTATTCAGAAGCAGTTTGGCTTAATTGTTCTTTTAGCTTTTGTGCTTCTTCTGATTCCGCACCGTACATTTTTATTGCTTGTTTGTACTGAGAATTTAATTCTTTTTTCTTTGAAGCTAAATTATCTAATTCTGATTGATTATTAGATAACGCTGTTTTATTCTTTTCTAGTTGCTTATTATATGAATCCATTATTTTCTCAGTTTGTTTTATAGCTTGTTTAATAGTATCTTGTTTCTTAGCTAAATTTTGTATATTTGATCCATAAATATCTATTTCTTTCGCCGAATTCTTAACTTCAGTTTGTAATAATTGAAGATTTTTTTTCATATCTGCAATTTTACTATTAAAGGAATCGTTATTGACCAAGTAAGTTAAAGAAATTGTACCTCCATTCGACATTTTATTCACACTCCTTATAATATTCCCATTGTAATTTTGTTCCGTCTTCTAATTTCCCTGCGTATTTTCTCTTGCCTGTACAACAAGAAGATATATGCCTTCCAGTATTATATTTTTTACTAGCTTCTGTCATTGAATTAAATACTTCACCAGTTGTAATGCAACGTATTTTAACAGCATTAGTTTTTCTTATTTGTTTTTCTTTTATAAAATTTTCAATTTCTTCATTGGTCATATTTATATATTCATCATAATAAACCCAAGTGTGTCCTTCACAAATTTTACTTTTGCCTACTAAACATTGTGATATTCCAGAACGGCATTTAATATTATAATATTCTCCTGCTTCTTTTATACTATTAAATACTTTTCTTTCATCTAAACACACTATTTTTTTATATTTAGCTTCTGTTGCATTATCCCATTGATTTCTTTTGGATTCTTCTATTGCTTCTTCAATTTCTTTTTCAGACATATTCAAATAATCATCATAATATCTAAATGCTAATCCATTACATGATTTATGTTTACCTTTGCACGCTTGACATATAGCGCTTGTAAGTATTCCATATTCTTTACTTGCTATTATTAAACTTTCAAAAATTTTATTATTATTTAGACATATTATTTTCACATAGTTTGATTCAATAAGTGCTTGTTTGTGTGCCTCATCTAATGGCTTTCCTTTTTGATGGTTTGTATATGTCCCGTTTTTGTATTTTTCTTTCATAATTTTACTCATTTTATTTTTAGTTGTTTCTGAATGTTTGCCACAAGATCCACCCAAATCTAAATTGTAACCATATTCTTCTTGTGCTGATTTATATAAAGCTATATAAGTTTTTTCTTTTATATCAAGTTCTTCTTTTGAGAAAGCTATATCAAATCTTTCTGTAATCTTAAAGTTATCAAAACCATATTTTTCTATCGCATAATATAAGTGCCTATTATAATTAAATCCTCTATCTTTTCTGCTTTTATAATATTTATACATTCCTTGTATTCCTTCGCCATGGTATCTTCCTTTAAAACCATATTTACTAGTTGTTAATCCTATATAAATTTTACCATCAATTAAATTTTCTACTTTGTATATAATCCCATAAATTTTCATATTACCACCTCAATATAATTATAACACAACTGAATACAGTTGACAACAGTTAAATAATATAATATACTATTAGTGAGGTGATATTATGAGAAAAGATTTAACTAATAGAGAACCTGTAAATTGTGCAGTTGATAAAGAATTAAATCAAAAACTTATTCAACTTTCAAAAGAAACTAATATTCCAAAGTCAAAATTGTTAGATAAAGCAATAGAGTTATTATTAAAGTCTACTGAATAGTAGGCTTTTTATATTAAATCAAAAAATTCATTAGCATCTTTTACTTTTCTAACCTCTGAATTTTCTGCTTTAGTATTTTCCTTACCACCATTTTGGGCTTTCATTATATCGATATAGGCACTTATTATTATGCCTTTATTTTCTTCCCTATATATATTTGATATTTCTTTTAATTTAGATGGAGTGAAGTTGTAAAATTCTTCTGTTGAATATTTCATTACTGTAGTAGCTAATACATAAAAATAATTAAAATATTCTTCAAATAATTCTAAATCACTCTTTTTCTTTTCTATTTCTTCTGTATTAGTCTCGTCATTAGTTTTTAATTGAGTGTATATTGATTGTTTTATCAATAAAGTTAACTCTTCGTATTCATTTATAGATTTCAAAGCTTCTTTAATAGCTTCTATTTCTATTTCTCCGTTACTCATAGCGTATAATAGAACTGATACATAATTTATATCGTCTATTTTTTCAAGTACCTCAAATGGGTTTGTGGCTTCAATTTTAAGTATCCTCATTATATCTTTATCTATTACACAATGATATAAGTTTTCTAACACCTTAAAATTAACCACTATCTCTATTGGTTTATCATTTATATTAATAATAATTGCATTTTTATCTGTTAATAACATATTTCACCTACAAAAAAAAGGCCAGGAATTTCACCTGGCCAATTACTTAATTATACTGATGATGATGATGGTTTTGGATCAAACATTTCTTTTGTTATTGTACCTGGAGTTGATCCAAATCCTTTTAACTTATAAGTTCTATTAGCATTATCTAAAGCAGTTGCTGTAAAGTTTAATGTCTTAGCATT
>JALFMW010000301.1 GCA_022782605.1 Clostridium sp.
GAAGTTGAAGACTTTGATAAAGCTTATGAGCTTCATAAAGAAATGGGTTGTATATGCTTTGAAAATAAAGAAATGGGAATATACTTCATAGCAGACCCTGATAATTACTGGATAGAAATTATACCAAAGAAAAAATAAAAACCATCTGGGATTTAAAACTAAATTAAGATGATATTAAAAAGCTATGAATTTAAGTTTAAATTTATAGCTTTTATTATTTGTATAGAATTTGATTCATAAATTGGACATCTTCTAAATATATATTATTAAAAACTATTTAGGAGGGGGACAACTTATGAGCAAAAGAAAATTTTACAGAAATTTCAATAAAAGAAAAAAATTTAATGGAACAAGAGTAGTGACAGTTATATTATGCTTAGGTATAGTAGGAACTTATGCATATATAAATTTGAAAGATAATGACTTTATGGACAAGCTAGCTAGTATTAATATGGTTAGTTCCATAAAGAATATCTCTATTGGTGATGCATTTAAAAACTTATTTAATAAGAGTGATGTTATTACATCATCGAATATTAAATCTCAGTTAGAAGAAATAGAAAATAAAGATCAAGAAAATGAGACTAGCGATAATAGTAAAGATAATGCAAAAGTAGCAAGTGTAAATAAGCTTGTGATATATACAATACAAGTTGCATCATTAGAAGATAACAGCGATCTCAAAAAAATAGAGGAAGTTATGAATGAATATAAAATACCTTCATCAAGTATGAGTATTGATAATTGTGAAAAAATACAAGTTTACTCTTCTTTTGATGAAAATAAAGTGAGAATTAATTTACAAAAAACTAAAACTTATTTCTCAGATGCATTTTTAACCAAGATAGAAGTTCCGATGTTATCTTTACAATATACAGATGGTTATGCTTATATGAAAGATATAGCTGATGGACTTAATAACTTAATTGAAAATTATCAAAAAGAGAGCGAGTACTGGGATCAAAATAAAAATGATTTGCAAAGTTACAATGAAATATTAACAAGTAGAAAGACAATATTAGAAAGTTTGAAGAAAAACACACAAAAAATTAATTACTCTAAAATGGATAAATTTAAAAATAATTTAATTTCTTATATAGATGAGTGTCAAAATAATATTCTAATCTCATCTAAGAATGCAAATGAAAATAAAGGTTATGTAAGTGAAGGTCTATTGCTATCATCAATTCAACAATACTATGTATTTGTACAATCAATGAAATAATATAAAAATAAAAAGGTTGTTATAACAACCTTTTTATTTTTAATAACTATATAATCTATATAAAAGTATCAAAAAGTATAAATATAGGAGAGTTGTATTATAAAATCTTAACTTTTAATTAATATATGAATAAAAGTTTAAATAATTTTAGAAAATTACAAAAAGGGATATTTTTTTAACAATTATTACCTTTTAAAAATTTTATAGTATACTATAGTTAATAGCATAAAAGTAAAAACAGTTTGGGGAGGTAGGAAAATGAAGCTCTTAACATTTAAAGGGGGAATACATCCTCCATATAACAAAGAGTATACAAATCAAATAGCTTTAAAAAAAGCAGAGGCTCCAAAAGTAGTGTACATACCTCTACAACAACACATAGGTGCACCAGCTAAACCTATAGTTGAAGTAGGTGATGAAGTAAAAAAAGGACAAAAGATTGGAGAGCCACAAGGGTTTGTATCAACGTATATACATTCATCTGTTTCAGGAAAAGTTATAGCAATTGAACAACATGATATTCCAGGGGGGAAAGGACTTTGTGTTGTGATAGAAAATAATTTCAAAGAAGAACTAGATGAAAGTGTACAACCTAAAGGGGATTTACAAACATTAGAACCTAAAAATATTATTAAATTTATTCAAGAAGCTGGAATTGTCGGAATGGGTGGAGCAACATTCCCAACTCATGTTAAATTGTCACCACCACCAGATACTAATATTGATGTTGTGATTTTAAATGGGGCGGAATGTGAACCATACCTTACAGCTGACCATAGACTTATGGTTGAACATCCTGAAGATGTAGTACTTGGTATAAGAGTAATAATGAAAGCATTAAATGTGAAAAAGGGGTATATTGCTATAGAAGTAAATAAACCAGACGCCATCGAAGCTGTAACAAATGCTGCTAAAGATTTTTCAGAAGTAGAAGTTGTAGGACTTCAAGTGAAATATCCGCAAGGAGCAGAAAAACAATTAATTTATGCTTGTACAGGAAGAGAAGTTCCATCAGGAGCACTTCCCGCAGCTGCTGGAGCTGTAGTTGATAATGTAGCAACAGCATCTCAAATAGCAAAGACAATAAAAACAGGAATGCCATTAATAGAAAGAATTACAACAGTAACAGGAAGTTGTATAAAAAAACCAGCTAATTTAATAACTAAAGTAGGAACACCGGTTTCTGAAATAATAGAACAATGTGGGGGATTTAAAGAAGATGTAAAGGTTGGTAAGTTGATAATGGGTGGTCCTATGATGGGTATGACTCAATATACAACTAATATTGTTACTAATAAAGGGTCTTCAGGAATACTTTGTATATCTGATAAAGAGGCGAGACTTCCAGAGCCTAGTAATTGTTTAAGATGTGGTAGATGTACACAAGTATGTCCAGCATTTTTACAACCTTTATATATAAGTACATTTTCATTAAAGGGAGATTTTGAAAAGGCATCACAACATAGAGCGCTTGATTGTATAGAGTGTGGTTCTTGCTCATTTATATGTCCAGCAAGAAGACCATTAGTAGAATCTATTAGAAATGCTAAGAGACAAATTCAAGCAATGAGAAGAAAGGAACAAGAAAAAGCTAAACAAGCTAGGGAAAAAGAAAAAGCAAAAAGTAACGGCTAACAAATATTAGTTAGGGGGAAATAATATGGAAAACAAGTTTATTGTATCATCATCACCTCATATTAGAAGCAATGAAGATACGTCTTATATAATGAAACAAGTATTATTAGCGCTTTCACCAGCAGCTCTTGCAGCACTATATTACTTTAGAGCTAGTGCATTATTTGTAATGTTTTTTTGTATATTAGGTACAGTTGGATCAGAATTTTTATATCAAAAAATAATGAAACAAAAAAGCACTATAGGGGATTATTCAGCAGTAGTAACAGGATTATTACTTGCATTTAATGTGCCAGCATCACTTCCATGGTGGATGTGTATACTGGGTGGTGTATTTGCAATAATAGTTGTAAAAATGGTGTTTGGAGGACTAGGTAATAACTTTGTTAATCCAGCTCTTGCAGGGAGAGCATTTTTATTAGCATCATTTCCAGTAGCAATGACTGCATGGACTAAAACAGGTGTTATTTGGGTAAGTAGTGGAAGTTTAGATGCAGTGTCAACTGCTACACCGCTTAGTTTCTTAAAAGCAGGAGCAGCAGGACTAGGGCCACTTAAAGAAAGTGGAGTATCTTTAATGGATATGGCTTTAGGTAATATAGGTGGATGTATAGGTGAAACATGTGTAATATTAATACTTCTAGGTGGAGTATATTTAATTTATAAAGGAATAATTTCATATATTATGCCAGTTTGCTATTTAGGAACAATATTTATATTAACATTTTTATTAGGTGGATTTAGCCTAGAATTTGCTATGTTCCAAATATTAGCAGGTGGGGTAATGCTTGGTGGATTCTTTATGTTAACTGATTATACAACATCACCAATGACTGTAAAGGGACAAATTATATATGCAATATTAGCTGGAGTTATAGCTACAGTAATAAGATTATATGGAGGATATCCAGAAGGATGTTCATATTCAATATTATTAGCAAACGTTACCAGCCCGTTAATAGACAAATTTGTTAATAACAGAGTATTTGGGGAGGTGGCTAAGAGTGAATAGTATACTAAAGTTAGGACTAAACTTATTTGTTATTTGTGCAGTTGCAGCGGGACTTTTAGCTGGAACAAATCAAATAACAGCGCCATTAATAGAAAAGAGAAATGAACAAGCTAATAATGAAGCAAGACAAACAGTTTTGTCAGATGCTAAAGAATTTAAATTATTAGATCCTAGTAAATATAAGGCTGCTTCTGATGTGGAAGTTGTGGAAGTATATGAAGGAGTAAATGGTTCTGATGTATCTGGATATACTATAAAAGTTCTTCCAAAAGGATATGGTGGAGAGATAGAGCTTATGGTAGGCATAAAAAAGGATGGAAATAATGCAATTATTTCTGGAGTTAATATAGGAAATATGTCAGAAACGCCAGGACTTGGAGCTAGATCGAAGGAAGAAGCTTTCTATGGTCAATATGCCTTTAAACCTGCAACGGAACTTAGTGTTGTTAAAAGTGGAGCAGCAGGAGAAACAGAAATACAAGCAATATCAGGAGCTACTATTACATCTAAAGCTGTGACAAGCGGAGTTAATGCAGCAGTAGAAGTATATGATAGCATTAGTAAATAAATAGGGGGGACAATAGTATGAATTTAGGAAAAGTATTTAAAAATGGTATTATTGATGATAACCCAACCTTTGTTCAAGTTATAGGTATGTGTCCGACTCTAGCTGTAACAAGTTCTGCTATAAATGGTATAGGTATGGGACTTTCAACAGCGGTAGTTTTAACATGTTCAAACTTAGTTATTTCATTACTTAGAAAAGTAATACCAGATAAAATAAGAATACCAGCATTCATAGTAGTAATAGCAACATTTGTTACCATAGTACAAATGTTATTAAAAGCATATGTACCTTCATTAGATGCAGCCCTTGGATTATATATACCATTAATAGTTGTTAACTGTATAATACTTGCTCGTGCAGAAAGCTTTGCATCTAAAAATACTCCAGTAGCATCTGCAGTAGATGGTATAGGTATGGGTCTTGGATTTACAATAGCTCTTACACTTATAGGAGCAGTTAGAGAATTATTAGGAGCAGGTTCAATATTTGGATTAAGCTTATTTGGTGCTTCTTATCAACCAGCTTTATTATTTATATTACCTCCAGGTGCATTTTTAACTTTAGGATTTCTAATGGCACTATTTAACAAGGTAGTAAAGAAAAAGGTTAGTAAAGAAAAAGCTTAATTAGGGGGGAAGTCATATGAATTATATATTATTATTTCTAAGTATTGTACTTGTTAATAACGTTATAACGTCTCAATTCTTAGGGATATGTCCGTTTTTAGGGGTTTCTAAAAAAGTAGATACAGCGGTTGGAATGGGGGTAGCTGTTACTTTTGTTTTAGCTTTAGCCTCTGTAATTACATTTTTTATCCAAAAAATATTAGTTGTAACAAAAACTGAATACTTACAAACAATAGCATTTATATTAGTAATTGCTTCAATAGTTCAATTTGTTGAAATGGTTATAAAAAAGATGAGTCCATCTTTATATCAAGCACTTGGTGTTTATTTGCCACTTATAACTACTAACTGTGCAGTTTTAGGTATTGCATTAGTTAATGTACAAAAAGATTATAATTTAGTAGCTACATTGATAAATGGTGCAGGTGCTGGTATTGGTTTTACATTGGCAATAGTATTATTTGCAGGAATAAGAGAAAGATTAGAGTTGGCAGATATACCTGAAGCATTCCAAGGATTTCCTATAACATTAATAGCGGCATCATTAATGTCAATAGCCTTCTTAGGATTCACAGGATTAATTAAATTATAAGGGGAGGGGATTTTGTGAGTATATTAAAAGCAATTATACTTTTAGGTGGATTAGGTCTATTGTTCGGAGCAATACTTGCATATGCATCTAAAAAATTTGCTGTTGAAGTAGATGAGAGAGAAGAAAAAATACTTGCAGTACTTCCTGGAGCAAACTGTGGTGGGTGTGGATTCCCAGGATGTGGGGGTATGGCAGCTGCAATAGTATCAGGAAAAGCTCCTATAAATGGATGTCCAGTTGGTGGAGCAGCAGTAGCAGCTAAAGTTGGAGAAATTATGGGGGTTGAAGCTGCTGGTGGAGAAAAAATGGTAGCTTCAGTAAAATGTAGTGGTACTTGTGACAAAGCAAAAGATAAATATGAACATCAAGGACTTAAAGATTGTAGAGCGGCAGTAGCTTTAATTGGAGGAGCAAAAGGTTGCTCTACTGGATGTTTAGGTTTTGGTACTTGTGTATCAGTATGTAAGTTTGATGCTATACATATAGTAGATGGGGTAGCAGTTGTGGATGAAGAAAAATGTGTAAACTGTGGGAAATGTAGAGAAGCATGTCCAAAAGGACTGATAGTTGAAAAAGCAGCTAGTCAAGAAGTATTTGTAAAATGCAATAGCCATGAGTTTGGAAAAGCAGTTAAAACTAATTGCTTAGCTGGATGCATAGGTTGTGGAGCATGTACAAAGGTTTGTCCAGTAGGGGCTATAACACTAGATAATAAACTAGCAATAGTAAATCGTGATAAATGTATAGGCTGTAAAGTTTGTGTTGAAAAATGCCCAACTAAAGTAATAGCTGGAGATATTAGTGATAGAAGAAAAGTTACTATAGATGAAGAAAAATGTATAGGATGTACAGCATGTGCTAGACAATGTAAATTTGAAGCCATTGAAGGGGAAAAGAAACAACCTCATAAAGTTAATCCAGAAAAGTGTAAAGGATGCCATCTTTGTCTAGCGAAATGTAAAAAAGGTGCAATGAGTTTAGTTGAAGAAGAAGTAAAAGTGACTAACTAATTTAACGTGTTATTAATATAGATGTTAAAATATTTTAAATATGGTTAGAATAAAGGTATGGAAATAATCCATGCCTTTATTTTATTCAAAATCAAACTAAATAAGCTAAAAATTTCTTGGAAAAAAATTATAAATATAACAATTATGTAATTAAAAGACTCGACATTTACATTGAAATTTTTACAATATAATGATAAACTTAATTAGTACAAAAATATAGTACGAGGTAGGTGAGGAAATGGAGATAATATTAGCATCGAAATCACCTAGAAGAAGAGAAATCTTAGAAAATACTAAGGTGAGATTTTCCATTGAAGAAAGTCAAATTGATGAGGTAATAAAATTAAATGAATTGCCAAAAGAAACAGTAATGAGACTGGCTTATGAGAAGGCGCTTGATGTAGCAAATCGCAATAGAAATTCTTTAGTAATTGGTGCTGATACAATAGTTGTCATCAATGATACCATCTTAGGTAAACCTAAAGATGATATTGAAGCATTTAGTATGCTTAAATTACTGTCAGGAAAAACTCATTATGTAATTACAGGTTTCGCTTTGATAAATTTAAGTTTAGACAAGAAAATAATTGACTGTCAAGTTAGTCAAGTTACTTTTAAAGAGTTATCAGAGCAATGTATTAAAGATTATTTACAAACAAAAGAATCTTTAGATAAAGCTGGAGCTTATGGAATACAAGGGTATGGAGGATTATTAGTTGAAAATATTCAAGGTGACTATTTTAATATAGTAGGACTTCCCATATCAAAAATAAGCGACTGTTTAAAAGATCACTTTGATATAAATCTTTTTTACGGAGGTTGATTTATCTGAAAAAATCTTCTAATTCATCGATGACAATTCAGGATATGACATTAGAGGAAAGACCAAGAGAAAAAATGATTTTAAATGGTGCAGGTAGTTTAACAGATGCAGAGTTATTAGCAATTCTAATAAGAACTGGTACTAAACAGTTCAATGCAATTCAACTTGGAAAAGCAATAATAGAAAAAGCTGATAATATTAGATATTTGCAAAATATAACTATTGAAGAACTAGAGAGTATCAATGGTATTGGAAAAACAAAAGCAGTTCAAATTAAAGCTGCATTAGAACTAGGTAATAGAATAGCATCTTATAAACCTGCAAAATATAAAATAAAAAATCCTTGGGATATATATAAATACTACATGGAAAGTTTAAGATATCAATATAAGGAAATTTTTAAGGTAGTTCTTTTAAATACTAAAAATGAAATAATAACAGATGTGGACATTTCTATGGGAACACTTAATTCATCACTAGTTCATCCTAGAGAAGTATTTAGAGAAGCGATAATAAGAAGTAGTAATAAAATTATTTTGTTACATAATCATCCTTCAGGAAATGCTGAGCCATCTAAGGAAGATAAAAGCGTGACAAATAGGTTGAAAGAATGTGGTGAACTTATAGGTATAGAAGTAATTGACCATATAATTATAGGAGACGGAATTTATTTCAGTTTTAAAGAGAATATGTTAATTTAATAAGAATAAAGTAAGGAAGGTGTATAAAATGGCAAAGGAAAAAAAAGAAAAAAAAGGTTTTAAATCTTTATTTGGATTTGGAAAAATGACTAAGGATATGGGGATCGACTTAGGTACAGCAAATACATTAGTTTATATAAAAGGACAAGGAATAGTAGTTAGAGAACCATCTGTTGTTGCAATAAGAGATGATAGCAAAGAAGTTTTAGCAGTTGGTGAAGAAGCAAAAAGAATGATAGGTAGAACACCAGGTAACATAGTAGCTATAAGACCAATGAAAGATGGAGTTATAGCTGATTTTGATGTTACTCAATCAATGTTAAGCTACTTTATACAAAAAGCTGCAGCTAAAAAAGGTGTAGTAAGTCCAAGAATAGCAATATGTGTACCTTTTGGAGTTACAGAAGTAGAAAAAAGAGCTATAGAAGAAGCTGCAAGAACAGCTGGAGCTAAAGATGCTTTCTTAATAGAAGAGCCAATGGCTGCTGCTATAGGAGCTGGACTTAGAATAGAAGAGCCAGAAGGAAACATGGTAGTAGATATCGGTGGAGGTACTTCTGAAATAGCTATAATATCATTAGGTGGTATAGTTACAGCTAAATCTATCAGACTTGGTGGAGACGAATTAGACGAAGCTATAGTTAACTATGTTAAAAAAGAATACAGCTTAATGATAGGTGAGAGAACTGCTGAAGATGTAAAAATCAGAATAGGTTCTGCTTACAAAGAAGGCGAAGAAATGGAAATGGAAATAAGAGGTAGAGATTTAATATCAGGACTTCCAAAAACTATGCAAATTTCTTCATCAGAAGTAAGAGATGCACTAAGAGATCCTGTTAATTCTATCGTAGATGGAATAAAATCTACATTAGAAAAAACTCCACCAGAATTAGCTTCAGACATTATGGAAAACGGAATAATGTTAACTGGAGGGGGAGCTTTACTTAAAGGACTTGACAAATTAGTTAAAGAAGAAACTGGAATGCCAGTTAAAATAGCAGAAAATCCACTTGATTGTGTTGCTATAGGTACAGGTAAATCAGTTGAAGATCAAGAAATATTTGAAAAAGTATTAATGATGAATAATAGAAAGTAAAAAAAGTAGGTGCTGACCTTGAAGTTTGAAAATAAAAATAAAAACAAGAAAAAGGTTAATTTTAAAGTGATAGCAACAGGTGTAGTTGCTATCACTTTAATTGGAATTGCAGGGATGTCTATAGGTAGAAATAGTGGTTCTAATCCTATAGGAGCAAATATAGGCATGGATGCTTTTTCAACCATAGGAAGTACAATCAATAGTGGATTTAACTTTGTGAGAAGTGGATTTAATAATGTGATAAATTTTCATAAAAACGCTAAAAAAGCTGAAGCTTTAGAGGAAGAAAATAATAAGTTACAAAAAGAAGTTATTGATTTACAAACTAAACTAGATGATATACAGTCTTTATCAAGTTTAAAAGAAGCACTAAATTTTGTTGATGAAAAATATGTTGCAACTACAGTATCAGCAAAAGTAGTTAGTAAGAATGACGGAAATTGGTACTCAACCTTTGTAGTATCAGCAGGTAGCAAAAACGGTGTGAAAAAAGACAGTATAGTAATGAATGGTAGTGGTCTAGTAGGTATAGTATACGAAGTGTCTGATAATTATTGTAAGGTTATTTCTTTACTTGATACAAAATCATCAGTAAGTTTTAAATTGGCAAAGAACTCTGAATATAAAGGTATTATTACGTATGGAGAAAATATAGACCAAGAAGCAGACCATAGAGATAATGGATTATTACAAGGTTATATGTTTGATTCAACTTATAGTGTTTTACCAGGAGATGTGATAACTACATCAGGTCTTGGATTATTTCCAGAAGGAATAGTTATAGGTAAAGTTGAAAAGGTAGTAGAAGACAAGAATAATTCATTAAAATATGTAATAGTAAAGCCGAATGTTGATTTCAAAAATATAGACGATGTTGTAATCGTTGAACCGAGAAATATAAAATAAAGGGGATAATCAACAATGAAAAAAATTAGTCTTTGTCTTTTTGGAATAGCCATACTAATATTAGAAAATAGTATCACTAATTATATTAGTATATTAGGAGTAACTATAGATTTTCTTTTGATTTTTCTAACAATTATATCTCTATATATGGATGAAATGGAGAGTAGTATCATAGGAACTATAATAGGTCTAATAAAAGATATAACTGTTGGAGGTATATTTGGAGTAAATGCTTTAGTTTATTTTGCAATATGCTATATAGTTAGTTATTCTAGAAGAAAAATATATAAAGAAAGTAAAGTTACTATATTCACATTGATTTTAGCAACAACTATATTTAGCTCTTTAATTAATATACTGGCATCTATAGTTGTTTATAGTAGTTTTACAACTGCGAGATTAATAATAAGAGGTATAGTAATATTACCAATTCTAAATAGTATAATGGCCTTGATTTTATATAAGGCATTTGATAAATCGATTTTAAAACTTAAAGAAGATTAGTTGGTGATTTAATGGATGGAAAGAAATTTAATGATAGATGTAGAGTAATAAAAAATGTATTTCTTTTTGCCTTTTTAGCTATAATAATCAAAATTTCATATATGAATATAATCAAATACGATTATTATACAGAACTAGCTGATAGTAAAACATACAAGGAAATTACTATAAAAGCGGCTAGGGGAGAAATAAGAGATAGATATGGAAGATTACTTGCTGGAAATGAAAATCAATTTACTGTACAAGTATCTATAAATGAACTAACAAAAAATGATACAAAAGAAGATAAGTCTCAAGGAAATAATACTTGTTTAAAGCTTATTAATTTATTAGAAAAAAATAAAGAAAAGTATACAGATGAATTTCCTATAGTAATTGAAAATGGAAAGTATTATTATACTTATGATGAAAATATAAAAAAATATAAAGATGACAATGATATTCCACAAGACTTAAATGCTAAAGAAACATTTTATTATATAGTAGATAGGTTAATATCAGATGGAAAATTAACTGAGGAAGATAGAAGCTTAAAAGTAAGGGAATTACAGAAAAAAGTAAATGAGGCAGGATATTATCCTCCTATACTTGTATCTACATTTACTTTCACAGAGGAAAGAGAAAAAAATGACTGGCTTCAAGCTTATAAAGTTGAAGATCTTAATGCAAGTGCAAAAGAAGCATTTAAAGGTGTTAGAGATTATTATTTAATAGATAAAAATCTTAGTGATGAAAATGCTAGAAAAATACTTGTAGTAAGAGATCTTATAAAATCTCAAGGTTATACAAAATATAAACCTGTGACAATAGCTAAAAATATAAGTGAGGAAACTATAGCTACTGTTGAAGAAATGGCTCTTGAACTTCCTGGAATATCTGTTTCAAATGAACCGGTTAGAAATTATCCTAATGGAAAACTTGCTGCACATATTCTTGGTTATTTAGGAAAAATACCTTCAACACAAGAGGCAGATTATTTAAATAATACAGAAGAAAAATACTCAAAAGATGATATAGTTGGTCTTTCGGGAGTTGAAAAAACTCA
>JALFMW010000042.1 GCA_022782605.1 Clostridium sp.
TTAACAATAGAAGACGAAGGTGTTGGTATAATTGAAAGAGATTTAGATAGAGTATTTGAAAAAGGATTTACAGGAGAAAATGGACGAAAGTTTGGAAAAAGTACGGGAATTGGACTTTATTTATGTAAAAAACTATGTAACAAACTTGGCTTAGGATTAGAAATTCAATCAAAAGTAAATGTGGGAACAAAGATAAGCATAATATTTCCTAAAGCAGAAAATTTAATAGAAACATAATCTCCTATTTAATAAGGAAAGGATAGTAACATGGGCAAAAGAAGTAAAACTAAATTAATAATAAGAAGTATTATTTTAGTTGTGACAGCAATTTTAATATTTATAAACCCTAAAGTTTTAAATGAATTTATGGGATTTAAGTTGATAGGAGATATTAAAGTTTATAATTTATTTTGGATGTACTTAATGTACGAAATGATTTTAGTATCAATACCATCATTAAATAACTACTCTTATAGTGGTAAATTATTTGATAGACATTATGATTGTGATGATAAATATAAAGAAGAAAAATTAAAAGATTATACAAAGAAAAATCACCTAAGAGCAGTAAGAGCTTTAGTTTTCTGGATATTGTTAAATGGAGTATTAGCATATATATATTTCAAAATGGACTTAAGTCCAGTTTATATGTACTTATTATTTGTGTTTTATTATTGGAGCGATATGTTCTGTGTGAATGTATGGTGTCCTTTTCATAAAATTATTGTAAGAAATAAATGTTGCAATGAATGTAGGATTTATAACTGGGGACATATAATGTATTTGACACCACTGATTTTTATAAAAAGTTTTTGGACTTATAGTTTAGTTGTAGTAGGAATATTTTTATTTATTCAATGGGAGTATATGAATTTAAAACATCCAGAAAGATTTTCACCAATATCTAATAAAACTTTAAGATGTGGTAATTGTAATCATGATTGCAGATACAATAAAAATAAAAAAGATAAACAAAAATATAAACAGGTGGCATAAAGCTTTCTACATTAAAAGATGTATCAATATATAAGTTGATACATCTTTGTTTATTTACAATTTTATTTAAGTTTTAAAAAAGCTAATAACATAAGTGTTGCACCGCTTAACCAAGAAAGATTAAGATCTGTTTTCTCGGCTACTTTATTTCCTATAAAACATCCAGCTAAGATGGCAATCATGTTTACAATAAGTGAAAAAATAATTATCTCAGCAAGATTTGCAGCAACTAAACCTGTTCCAAATCCAGCAGCAATTCCATCTAAAGATAGAGCTACAGCAAGGGATAGAGATTCCTTAGGAGAAAGCTCTAGAGAATGGTCAGCATCAGCAGCAGTATTATCTATACAAACTTGTAGGAAAAATCTAAAGTCAGAGACTTTAAATTGGTAATTGCGAGATAAGGTGCCAGTTGGACCTATTAAAGCTTTTAAAGTACTATCAAATAATTTAGCCAAGCCTAACATTAATAGCATAGTAAAACAAATGCTTGTTGTAAAAATAGATGGTATAAAATTGCTTATAATATTGCCAGTAAATAAGGCTATTCCTAAAATGACTGAGCAGACAACATTGATAATTATAGCTGATTTAAAGGGTATTTTTATTTTACTTGTACCATAAGCAAAGCTGGCTACAAAAGCATCCATAGATAGAGCACTAACAAGTAAAATAGCATCTATTGATGATAGAAAACTTAATGAAGAAAACATAGATACCTCCCTTACATTTAACTCTGTATTAACAATATATGAAGGATAAATTTTTTGGTGACAATAATAAATGTAATTGATTTTGTAATATAATTTAAGAAAGGGAATAATGATAATAAAAAAGAATTAGGTGTCTAAAATGATAAGAATATTATTTCTTGTAGTTACTATATTTGCATTTGTTATGATTTCATATAAAAGAATAGAAAAATATAGATGTATAAGAGTAAAAAATATATTTAGCAATATAAATAAACAATATGCAGATATTTTTAAAGGTAAAAAGTCTCATTTAAAAACGTGGCAATGGACAGTTTTTGTTCTATCACAAATGTTTATAGTGTTTGCAATAGCTAGAGGTTTATTTGAAGAATTATATAAATATGTAAGTGAAGATTATATAGTTGCAGTGAAGATATTTACATATTTGATAATGTTTATATTTACCTATATTGTAGTGGGATATTTTATGTATTCAAATAGAATGATTTATAAATATTTATATAGAATTGAAGATAAAAATACTAAAACAGATTTAATAATAAGTTTCTTTATAATTAGTATGTATACGACAATATTAATATTAT
>JALFMW010000044.1 GCA_022782605.1 Clostridium sp.
ATACTTTTTAATAAAGATTATGTGGTTATTATAGCAAAGAGGATACACCTGTTCCCATTCCGAACACAGAAGTTAAGCTCTTGAGCGCTGATGGTACTTGGGGGGCAACCTCCTGGGAGAGTAGGACGTAGCCACGTAATCTTTTTTATATTTTAGAAAAGATAAGCTTATTTAAAAGTTTATCTTTTTTTATTTTAAGGAATTTATATTATTTATAGAAAAAAATTATAAATACCTATAATATATGAATAATTTCAATAAATATAGTTTTTTAGAGTTAGATTTGATACTATGGAGATGATTTAAATTAGATAAAAACTAAAGATATAAATATTTCAGGGGGATATAAATGAGTAATATAAATAATTTACCAAGTCAATTCGAAACTTTTGCACAAGCTAGAAAAGATGGTTTCTTAGCAGCAAAAGATGTTAAAGATAGTGGGAGAAAAATGGTTGGTACATTTTGTTGTTTTACACCATCTGAAATGGTTATTGCAGCAAAAGCAGTACCAGTGGGAGTTTGTGGAGTAAGTGAAGAACCAATTCCAGCAGCAGAAAAAGTGTTACCAAGAAATCTATGTCCTTTGATAAAATCAAGTTATGGTCATGCAATAACTGATACATGCCCGTATTTCTATTTTTCAGATTTACTTATAGGAGAAACTACATGTGATGGTAAGAAAAAAATGTATGAAGAGTTAGGGAAAGTTAAACCAACACATGTTATGCAATTACCTAATAGAGCAAGTGGAAAGAATGAGTTTAATCTTTGGAAAGATGAAATTATTTTATTAAAAGATGTTTTAGAAAAAGAATTAGATACAACTATAACTGAAGAAGATATTATAGATGCTATTAAAGATAAAAATGAAGAAAGAAGATTATTAAATGAATATTACGATCTAGGAAAATTACAGCCTTCTGCATTGACAGGAATGGAACTGTATCAAGTTTCTTATCAAGCACAATTTAAATTTGATAGGGAAGAATTAAAGAAAAGTTTAAGAAAAATTATTGATGATACTAAATTAAGATATGAAAAAGGTGAGTCACCAGTAAAAAAAGATGCACCTAGAATATTAATTACAGGTTCTCCTATTGGTGGATGTACAAACAAGATAATAAACACTATAGAAGAAGCAGGTGGTTCAATAGTTGCTTATGAACTATGCTCATCTATAAGAAATAATCGAGAATTAGTTGATGAAACTAATCCAGATGTTTATGATGCTTTAGCTAAAAAGTATTTAAATATAGGTTGTGCTTGTATGATGAATAATGATAAGAGAATACAATTATTAAATGATTTAATAGAAGAATTCAAAATAGATGGAGTAATTGATGTGGCTCTTCAATCATGTCATCCATTTAATGTGGAAAGTAATAAGATAAAAGAATTTGTAGTTAATGATAAAAAAATTCATTATATGGCAATTGAGACTGACTATTCTCAATCAGATGTGGAACAATTAAGAACAAGATTTGAAGCATTTATAGAGATGATAGAAAATTAGAAAATTATAAAGTTTAAATGAAAAAAGATATTTAAACTTTTTATGTATATGTAAAAAGAAAGGTAATTGGGAATTTGAAAGAATATAGTGTAGGTATAGACTCTGGATCTGTGGCAACAAAGGCTGTTTTATTTGATGGTCAAAAAATAATAAAAAAGGTAATAATACCAACAGGTTGGAGTCCAAAGAAAACATCATTACAAGCCTATGAGATGTTGACTGATGGTATTGATAAAGATAAAATAAAAAAAGTAATAGGAACTGGGTATGGTAGAGTTAGCATGGACTTTGTTGATAAAAAAGTTACGGAAATAACTTGTCATACAAAGGGAATATTCTTTTTAAATAAAAATATTAGAACAATACTTGATATAGGTGGACAAGATAGTAAGGTTATTAATATTGATGATAATGGTAATGTGATTAATTTTATAATGAATGATAAATGTGCTGCAGGGACAGGAAAGTTTTTAGAAGTAACATCTAATAAACTTGGCAGTGATATTGAAAATATTGATGAATTAGCAAAAGATGCTGTACCTGAAAATATTTCAAGTATGTGTACTGTATTTGCAGAGTCTGAGATAATCAGTCTTCTAGCTCAAGATATTCCAAAGGAAAATATAGCAGCAGGAATATTGAAATCTATTGCTAATAAGGGTATATCTATGCTAAATAAAGGTAATTTACAAGGCACAGTAGCATTTACTGGAGGATTGGCACAGAGTAAGGAACTTGTTAAAATGTTAGAAGAAAAGTTGAACAAAGAAATATTCATAGCTGAAGATGCACAAATAATTGGAGCATTAGGTGCTGCAATTATTGGATTTAAATAAAATACTAATAAGTATATGGGAATTATGCTTATATATAGGAGGAGAAAAGATGAATATAGTAAGAGTAGATGCAATAGGGGATAATTGTCCAATACCAGTTGTAAAAGCTAAAAAAGCAATAGATGCTTTAACTGAATCAGCAATAGTTGAAATAAGTGTGGACAATGAAATAGCAGTACAAAATGTGACTAAAATGCTTAATCAAAAAAACTTAGAATCAACTTGTGAAAAAGTTGCAGAAAATCACTACCTTATAAAAGTTAAATGTGGTGAAGTAGTAGAAAATCAAGCAGCTAAAGAAGTTGTGACTACAGCTGAAAAAGAAGAAAAAGTGGTAGTAGTATTAAGTAGTGATAAAATGGGTGAAGGTGATGATGAGTTAGGAAAAGTTCTTATAAAGGGATTTATATATGCAGTAACTCAATTAGATAAATTACCTAAAGCAGTATTACTATATAATGGTGGAGTAAAACTATCATCTGAAGGATCTGATTCTATAGAAGATTTAAAAGCTTTAGAAGAAAAAGGTGTAGAAATATTAAGCTGTGGAACTTGCTTAAACTTCTATAATTTACAAGATAAATTAAAAGTGGGAAAAGTAACTAATATGTACTCTATAGTCGAAGAAATGACAGGAGCTACTAATATAGTTAGACCATAGTTAGTAAAAATTAATACTTGAAATAAAGAGTGAAGAATAAGTTTTATTTTTCACTCTTTTTAATTGTAAAAGCTTATTTTATACTCTAATTTATAAAAAGCTATTTATTTTATCTCTAGTTAAGCTACTATTAAAGTAGTATTAATGATGGGGGAATAGGATATGGAGGAAAAAATTATTAATAAGCTTGAAAGTATATCAGGTGATGTAAGTTTTTATTATAAAAACTTAGTCACAGGAGATATAATTAAATATAATGAAGAAAAAAACATGCTGGCAGCAAGTTTGATAAAACTTCCTATATTAGTTGAGTGTTTTAAGCAAATAAAAGATGGCAGTATAAATAAAAATGAAGTATTTATAACAAAAGAAGAAGACAAAGTGCCTTCATGTGGAGCATTAAATTATATGCAAGAAAACTTAAAAGTTACATTAGAAGATTTATATGTGCTAATGATAATTTTAAGCGATAACTATGCTACAAATATTTTAATTGATAAGTTAGGTATTGAAAACATAAATAATACTATAAAAAATATTGGTTTAAAAAGTACAATTCTCAATCGTAAAATGTTTGATGATGAAAAAGCAGCACTTGGTCTGGAAAATTACATAAGTGCAGGAGATGTATCTTATTTATTAGAAAAAATTTATAATAAAGAATTAATAGATAAAAAATCTAGTGAAGAAATGATTAGTATATTAAAAAATCAAAGATTAAATGGTAAAATACCATTCTTCTTACAGAGTATAAAACCTAAAATTGAAATAGCACATAAAACCGGAGAGGATACAAATATAACTCATGATGTGGGAATTGTATTTGATAAAGAACCATTTATTATATGTTTTTGTGGAAATAATGTAAATGTGCCACTTTATGAAAGACTTATGCAAGATATAACTTATGATTTATACAAATATAATTTGAAAAGGAGAAAATAATGAAAATAATAGATTTTCACTGTGATACCATATCACAGATATATGATTATAAACAAAATGGAGAGAATATAAATTTAAAAGAAAATAAACTTCATTTAGATTTGAAAAAAATGAAAAAAAGCGATTATATGCTGCAAGTTTTTGCATCTTATGTTGATTTAGATGTTACTAAGAATCCAGTAGAAACTTGTTTAAGTCATATTGACTTACTTTATAAAGAAATTGAAAAGAATAAAGATGATATTTCATTGGTATATACCTATGATGATATTATAAAAAATAAAGAAAATAACAAAATGTCAGCCTTATTATCTATAGAAGAAGGTGGAGTTTGCAAAGGTAACTTATCTTTGCTTAGAAACTATTATCGTTTGGGAGCTAGAATGATGACATTAACTTGGAATTACGAAAATGAATTAGCTTATCCAAATGGTCATTTTTATGATGAAGCAAGTAAAGAGAGAAAAGGACTTAAAGAAAAA
>JALFMW010000050.1 GCA_022782605.1 Clostridium sp.
CTCTAGCTAAGTACTATGGTATGTTTGTGGACAAGAAAGAAATTACAGCTAGTGTAACAAACATAACTGTAGATATAGAGGGAGAAAATGATGAAGATGATATAGAGTTAGGTTTAGGTGAAATACCTTCTGACTTATAGGGCATACTATATCTGAGGTGATATTATGAAAGAACTTTGGGTAGATATAAAAGGCTTTGAAGGTTTATACCAAGTCAGTAATAAAGGTAATATCAAGAGTCTTTCTCGATATGATGAATATTTAAGATGTGGGAAATTGACTAGGAGACCTAGAAAAGAGAAATTACTAAAGTTTAAAATCGACAAATACGGTTATTTCACAGTATGTCTTAGAAAAGACAATAAAAATCATTATTTTACTGTACATAGATTAGTAGCAAATAACTTTTTATTAAATCCAGAATCTAAGCCTACTGTGAACCATATAGACGGAGATAAATTAAATAATAATGTGTCTAATTTAGAGTTTGCAACTGTATCAGAGAATACAAAACACGCATATGATACAGGATTATTTACTGTTACTAGGGACGAGAAAGGTAGGTGGTGTAATAATCATGGCAAATATTAAACTTAATATAAAGAAGAGGTTTTTCAACGAGGCTTATTTACCTTACCTGAAAACTACAGAGAGAGTTAATGTTTTCTATGGTGGATGACGAGCCGGTTCTGGAAAATCTCATTTTGTTGTACAGAAAATGCTTATAAAAGCATTGGAAAGTCAACGTAAAATGTTGGTAGTTCGTAAGGTAACAGCTACACTTAGAGATTCTATATTTGCAGAGTTTCAAAGTGCAATAAGTAAGTTTGGACTTTCTGATAAATGTAAAATAGTTAGTTCCCTACTTACAATAGAGCTACCTAACGGATCACAGTTAATCTTTAAAGGACTCGATGATTCAGAAAAAATTAAATCTATCGCAGGTATATCACTATGCCCCTTATAGTAGAAATATTATAAGTGTATTGCTATAGAAACGGGAAGGCTAAGTTTTATTGATTGAATAAAATATGCTAACCTGAATGGAAGGATAGATTTAAAAGTCTATTCACATGCAGAGCGTAGGAGTTGAAACTATTTATAGAATATAATACTCTCAAGAGATAGCAACACCTAAACGTAAAGTCGTAGGTGAAAAGGTACGCCCATCTTATAGGAAACTATAAGGAGTAACAGGATAAAAAACCTGTGAAGTAAGAAATTGATAGATGATATTATAATAGAAGAAGCAACAGAGCTTACAGTTGACGATTATTCTCAATTGCAACTCAGGTTAAGGTCAAGTAAACCTAATAACCAAGTTATCTTAATGTACAACCCTGTTAGTAAAGCTAATTGGGTATATAAAATGTTCCATGAAAATGGATGTCCAGATAATTGCAGAGTAATTCATACTACGTGGAAAGATAATAAATTCTTACCACAGTCATATATAGACAACTTAATGCAAATGGCAAAGACGAACCCTGTGTATTATAAAATTTATGCAGAAGGAGAATTTGCTACTTTAGATAAACTAGTCTACCCTCAGGAAATGTGGAAGGTAGACTTTTTCGATACATATAAACTTCGCAAAGACCCAAATTACGTTGCTGTATTTGGCGGTGATTTTGGTTATGTGAACGATGAAGCTACACTAGTAGCTAGTTTTGTAAATACTAAAGAAAAGAAAATATATGTATTTGATGAACATTATGAAAAAGGCATGACCAATGAAGATATTTATAAAATGGTTGTAAATAAAGGTTATGCAAAAGAAGTTATAACATTTGATAGTGCTAAAGGTTTGGCACTTAACTCGGTTAATTGCTGGAAACTCCTAAAGCTAACAGTACCACGTGTAAAAATCTGTTAGATGTAACAATGGACAATCAGCAGCTATATTTTAAAGCACTTTAGGGTATAATAACCTAAAGGAGGAAGGATTAATGAAAAAAGTATGTGAATTGCAGGGGATGGACAACATTAGAGACATATACTTTGTAACTAAAGACGGAAAGATTTTTAGCATAGGAAACTACGGACAAGGCACTAGAGACACACCAATTGAACTAAAACAGTATGAAAAGACAGGAGGCTACTTATATACAGCATTAATGACAAATGATGCAAAAGTTCGATATATAAGAGTACATAGGTTAGTCGCATTGGCTTATGTAGATAATCCAGACAATAAACCTTTTGTCAACCATATTGATATGAATAGACAAAATAATAACTACTTTAATTTAGAATGGGTTACACCCAAAGAAAACAACCTTCATTCAATGAGTAAGCCTGTCTATGTTTATACCTTAGAGGGAGACTTTGTACGTAAGTATACTTATTCAAGAGAATGTTCTAGGGATGGATTTAATCAAGGTCATGTGTGTGCATGTGCTAGAGGAGTAGAAAGGAAACATAAAAATCACGTATTTAGTTATGAACCATTAACAAAAGAAGATGTAGTTCAACGACTATCGAAACCGCTACATAAGTAGGAAGGGAGTAGAGTACACCTAAGCAGGTGGAAAAGCCGAGCATTAAATCAGAACCTATTTAGGTTCTTTTTTTATGAAAATATAGTCTAATCTCATACGAAAGTATGAGGAGTTCATAAGAGAACCGACTAGGAGGTAGCGTACCTAGTTGAATATAAATAGAACCAAAGTCCATAGACCATTTAAAGAAACTTGGTTTATATAGAGTTAGAGCAGCAAGAAAAGGAAAGGATTCTATACTTAATGGTATAGACTTTATACAACAATTCCAAATAATAGTACATCCAAGATGTAAAAACTTTATTATGGAGCTAGAAAACTATACTTGGAAAAAAGATAAGTCAACCAATGAATATATAAACGTGCCGATTGACAATTTTAACCATTTGTTAGACGCTTTCAGATATAGTTTAGAAGAGATACAAAGAAATATGAAAAAGAAAATACGTGCAACTAGCCGTATATATTAAGGCGGTGAAATATTGATTACTACAATGGCATTACACAGCGGGTTTACAACTAAAGTTTTAAAACAATTACAAGCAGGTAAACCCTTAGATACAACTATGCTTCAAGAGTTATTATTCTCACATGAAAAGATAGCTAGAAGGCAAAGAAAACTATATGATATATACACTTCTGTAGATTTAGAAATACAACATAGACAATTTACAGATGATGTAAAAATAAATAATAAACTAGAAAATGATTTTTATAGCTCAATAGTAAATCAATGTATAGGTTATTTATTTGGTACAGGATTAGTTTATGACGTTGATCCAGATAAATATGATAAAGATACATATAAAGAATACCAAAATGATTTATTTAAGTGGCAAATAGTAAATAATATTGCAGACTTAGATATGGAAACAGGTAAATACCAAGCTATCTGCGGTGTAGCATACAGAATATGTTACATAGAAGATGGTGAAGAAAAGGTAATGAATATAAAACCTTGGGAAATCATACCTCTTGAAGAAAACGGAGTTATGAAATACGCTATACGCTACTATAAAACATACAATGCAGAAGGTAATGAAGTTATAAAAATAGATTTCTATGACGATAAATTTGTTACAGAGTATGTTTATGGGTATGGTACAACTAGTAATGAAACAAGTCTTAAAGTCATATCTAAAAAAGAACATTTATTTAAATACTGTCCTGTAATTTCCTTTGAAAATAATGAGGACCACATAGGAGATTTTGAAAAAGTTATGACACTAGTCGAAGCATACAATAGACTAGTATCAGACACACAAAATGAAATAGAAGAATTTAGACAGGCTTATATGGTGTTTGATAATGATGCAGAAATAGATAAAGAAACTATAATAGCAGCAAGACAAACAGGAGCATTTACTCTACCAGAAGGTTCAAAAGCCTACTATCTAACTAAAGACATAGACCCAGAATTTATACAATTACAAAAAGATATGTTAGAAGAAAACATATATAAATTCTCTCAGTCTGTAAATATGACAGATGAAAACTTCTCAGGAGGAACTCAAACAGGGGAATCTAGAAAGTGGAAAATACTAGACCTAGAAAATAAGGCAATAGTAAAAGAGAGAAAATTTGAAAAAGCCTTAAGAGAACAATTTAAAATATTATGTTCTTCGTGGAACGTAAGAGGTAAAGATTTAAAGTATTGGGATATATACATACAATTCTCTAGAGCAATTCCTAAAGACTTATCATACTTAGCAGATGTAGTTACTAAATTAAAAGGTATAGTTTCAGATAGAACATTAATATCACTATTACCATTTATAGATGACATAGACTTTGAATTTGAACAAAGAGAAGAAGAATTAACATCTACTTATGGACAGCTATACAACAATTTACCAGATACAGCTAGTCAATTACCTAATGCCTCTGAATAAAAGGAGGTATTTTTATGTTACAAATTAAGTTTTCGCACGATAAAGCAATCGAGGTAATGAAGGAGTTAGAGACTTTATACCAAAAATTATTAAATAATCTGATAAAAGAGCTACTATATTTCATAGGAAATTATGAAAAACACGAGTATCAACAGCCTATACGTCAAGATAATCTAATAGGGTTTAGAAATGGGGTTAGGACCAACTTAGATAATCTTAACTATGATATAGAAGAGTTGATAAATGAGGTATTAGACCAAGAGCTATCAATGTTTGAAGAACATCTAACTGAAATATATTTAGAGATTTTTGAGGATAAGGATAAGTTAGATTTAGCACTTGAAAATAAATGGTGTGGAACTAACTTTAGAGATGTTTTATTAGAGAATACTAGACAGTATATCCATAAAGTTAAAAAAGAATTAAATGCAGGTTTAATAAGAGGAG
This sequence comes from Clostridium sp., assembly GCA_022782605.1. Lineage (GTDB taxonomy): Bacteria > Bacillota > Clostridia > Peptostreptococcales > Peptostreptococcaceae > Terrisporobacter. The sequence continues at coordinate 4,841 of JALFMW010000050.1, forward strand.
ATAGTAAATCTCAAATAAAAGATACTATAACTAAACTAACAAATAGCTTTACTAAAAAGATTAATACTATCTTAACTACTGAAACTACTTATATAAATAACCAAGCACTATTAGATAAAGGACTTAGTCAAGGATATACAAAAGTACGTATAAATGAAATATTAGATAAAAGAACTTGTAGCCTATGCCAAAGTAAAGATGGAGAAGAAATTCCAATAAAAGATGTAAAATTTGGAGTAAACACTCCTCCATTTCATACTAATTGCAGAGGTTCTATAGAATTTATATAAAATACATAGTTGGACTATTAAGGGAGAAATCACTTAGTAGGACAGGAGGATATATACATGGAAAATAATAAAGATATACAAATAGAAGAAACAAAAGCTACGGTTGACGAGCCTAAAGCTAATTTAATAAATAAAGATAATCTAACGTTAGAAGAATTAAAAAATATAATAAATGAAAATGAAGGTTTTAAAGCGTGGTTAAGTTCTGAAAAGGATAGACACTTTAGTACTAGTTTAAATACATGGAAAGAAAATAACTTATCTAAAGAAGTTGAAAAGGAAATATCTAAAAGATACCCTGCTGAAACTGAGGAACAAAAGAAATTACGTGATTTAGAACTTAAATTACAGTCTATGGAACAGGAATCAAAGCTAAAAGAAATAAAAGCAAATACAATGAGAATAATAAATGATAAAAAATTAGATTCTGAAATATTAGACTTTGTACTTTCAGATAGTGAAGAAGCTACTGTATCTAAAATAGACAAACTAGAAAATCTTATAGAAAAACTAGCTACACAAAGGCTAGAAGAAAAGTATAAAAATGCTAATACTACACCTAGCACATCTATTGGAGACGCTACTCTAAGTG
>JALFMW010000057.1 GCA_022782605.1 Clostridium sp.
TTATTATTTTAGTTAGCTTATTTTAAGATATTTATTTTTAATAATAAATAAGTTAAATAAATAATAAAAAGATAATTCAACTATATGAATTGTTTTTATAAAAGTAAAAAATAATTTTCGAAAATTATAATATGAAAAAAATAACAAAAACAGTAAATAGCATGAGAAGTCAGAAAGCACTTTATAATGCTATTATGGAATCAGTAACTCCTCAGATTGCTAGATTAGTAAAAGAAGCAGAGGAAGCAGATCAAAATGAATCAAACGATGTTGATGAAGCTGCCCTTAATGAACTTTTTGGGTTTGGTTCATCTGTAAAGAAACCAGAGAAATCATTATCTCTTGAAAATTCTGATGATGAAAATGCAGATTTATTTATCGCTTGGTGTGCTTACTATATGTCTAAATGTAGTAATGATGTAAAGAAAGGTATGGATGCATTTTTAAAAGCTTCAGGTGATGTTATTAAGAAAGCACCTATGATGATTGTAAAAGGTATTCTTAAGTTAATGTCAGCCGCAATTAAAGGTTCTGTATTTGGCGTAAGTACAGTTGCAGCTGTTGTTCTTGGTAGTATTTCTATGTTGGTATATTTAACAGTTTCTGGTGTAGAGAAAGCAAAGGAAGCACTTGCACAATTATATAAAACAATTAGTCAAGGTATTACCACATTTTATAAGAATTTTATTGGTGGTGCAGAAAAGATGGCTTAGGATTCATCAGATAAATTAACTGTATGGCTTGGTGTTATTTCTGGTGCACTTATGGCATGTGCAAATAAGGTTCAAGGCGCAGTTGAAACATTAGGTAATTTCTTTAAACAAGTTCTTGCAGATGCAAAGGCAAAGAAAGATGGAGCTGTTCTTCTTGTAAAGACATGGTTGCAGGCAAAATCAGAAGCAGTTAAATCATGGATTACTGAAATAGGAGGTGAAATTCGTAAGACTGCTATTGAAGCATGGAATGCAATGGATAAGAAAGTTCGTAATGCATATGATAAAGTTGCAAAGAAACTTGAAGACTGGATGAATGATATTAAGGAATTAGTTCAGGAAATTGGTACAAAAATTTCTGATGCTGCTAATAAAGCAAAGGATGTTGTTATTGATAAGAAAGATAAGGCACTTGTATGGGGTATTCAGAAAGGTGTTAAAGGACTTTCAAAGAATTATACAGAAGATCAGATTGTAGCACTTGTTCGTAAATGTTATAATGAGTCTGTTGTACCTAATACAAGAACTGGTAATATTGTTATCAATGAAGCATATTTACATGCAAAAGGTTCTAGAGCACGTGTACTTTATGAAAGAAAATTAGCACGCCGCGGAAAACTTTTAAAATGATTTTAATTAATATATAATGTATAAAGAGATAAATCTATTAGGTAGATTTATCTCTTTATTTTTTATAATGTAAATACAGAATATTGCTGTATTGCGTCTACTGTTTGTTGTGCAACAGGAATTTTATATTTAATCAATAATTTAATTAATTGTTGTTGCGTCAATTTAATTTTATCAGCATTAACATAAGTATATTCCGTATGAACATCAGATTTATTTAAATCAATAGATTTATCTTCTGTATCTTCTGTATTAATACTTTTAATATTACTGAAATCAAATGAAATCATATATAAACTAATTATTTTTAATTATTTATTTATGCAGATTTTCTCATTTGCCATTCTTTATTCCAACGTTCAAATTCTCTGTTTAATTTTTTAACAGAAGCTGGAGATTTACCAAATTTTAAGTCTCTAATAAATGATGGTAATTTCCTTTCATTATCTTCTTTTATCTGTTTTTTATGAAGTCTATTTTTCCTTAGAATCTCTGCATGAATTAAACCATTATAATGCTTTTTACTTCGTACAATAGATTCATCAATATTTTTCTTTTTATTAAAAATTATTTTTCGATTAAAAACTTTTCTCATATTTTAATAAGGATCAATTTTTATATATTCAGAAAATACTTTATTTAAATCTAAATATGGATCTATATTGATATTATTAATTTTATTTTTAAAATTATCTTGTAAATTTTGTTTAAGTTTTTCTTTTTCTTTTTTATGTGTATATTCGTTATATGAGTCATTAAGTATTTTATAAATAAGATCTATTAACTTATTAACGTTATTATTCTTTTCTCTGAATTTAATCATAATTATTTAAAAACTTTAAATAAACCCATAAATTTTTTCTGTTTCATCTTTTCAATTTCT
>JALFMW010000094.1 GCA_022782605.1 Clostridium sp.
CTTTCAGCTGCATTATATGCAGGAAGGGCAAGACTAAACACTCTTGTTATAGAAAAGAAAAAAGAAGGTGGTCAAATAGCCTTAACATCTGAAGTTGAAAACTATCCAGGGTGCTTAGAAGGTGAATCTGGGCCAACATTAATAGATAGAATGTATAATCAAGCAAAACACTTTGGTGCAGAGTTTGTTTATGATGAAATAGAATCTGTAGATTTAAAAGGTTCTATAAAGCAATTAAAAGGTAAAAAAGATGTCTATAAAGCCAAATCAATAATTATAGCAACGGGAGCATCATCAAGACCTATAGGTTGTCCTGGTGAAAAAGAATTTACTGGTAAAGGTGTTTCATATTGTGCTACTTGTGATGGATCTTTCTTTGAAGATTTTGATATATATGTAGTTGGTGGTGGAGACACAGCAGTAGAAGAAGCTATGTATTTAACTAAGTTTGGTAGAAGTGTAACTATAATTCATAGAAGAGATGAACTTAGAGCTGCAAAATCTATCCAAGATAAAGCTTTTAAAAATCCTAAGATTAAATTCATGTGGGATACTGTAGTTAAAGAACTTAGAGGAGATGGCATCTTAAATACTATGGTTGTTGAAAATGTTAAAACAGGAGAACAAACTACTATAGTAGCAGATGAAGAAGATATGACTTTTGGAGTATTTGGATTTATAGGATATATTCCAAAAACAGATATATTCAAAGATATATTAACTCTAGACCATGGATATATTGTTACAGATGAAAATATGAAAACAAATATAGACGGTGTATTTGCAGCAGGAGATGTTAGAGTTAAATCTCTAAGACAAGTGGTTACTGCAGCAGCTGATGGAGCTATTGCAGCTGTTCAAGCTGAAAAATATATAGAATCTTTAGAAGGTTAAAGGGGGATTAGAAAATGTTAGTAGTAGATAAAAATACTTTTAAAACAGAAGTTCTTGAAAATGAAGGATATGTATTAGTTGATTTCTTTGGTGATGGTTGTGAACCATGTGCAGCTTTAATGCCAAAAGTTGAAGCATTAAGTGAAAAATATGGAGATAAAATAAAATTTACTAAAATAAATACAACTAAAGCAAGAAGACTTGCAATAAGTGAAAAAGTTTTAGGCTTACCTGTTATTGCTATATATAAAGATGGAGTTAAAGTTGAAGAAGTTGTTAAAGATGATGCAACTGAAGAAAATATAGAAGCAATGATTAAAAAATATCTATAAAATTTTCTATGCTCATAGCACCAACTAGTTGTCTTTACTCGAACTTTAGGGATGGAAATTACATATATAGTTGGTAAATAGAAAAGTATGTTGTTAATTAATTTATGATAGATAAATTATCATAAGAGGTAATTTATCTATCAAAATTAGTATAAATAAAAAATAGGACAGGAGGGATTTCTAATGAGTATATTAGAAAATAAGAAAGTCATCATAATAGGTGACAGAGATGGTATTCCTGGTCCAGCGATAGAAGAGTGTGTTAAGACAGCTGGTGGAGAGGTAGTTTTCTCTTCAACTGAATGTTTTGTCTGAACTGCTGCTGGAGCAATGGACCTAGAAAATCAAAAAAGGGTAAAAGAATTCGCTGAAGAATACGGCCCAGAAAACGTAGTTGTTATGTTAGGTGCAGCTGAAGGTGAAGCTGCAGGTCTTGCTGCAGAAACTGTTACTGCAGGTGACCCAACATATGCAGGTCCATTGACAGGAGTCCAGTTAGGACTTCGTGTATACCATGCTTGTGAACCAGAAGTAAAAGAAGAGTTTGATCAAGCAGTATATGATGAACAAATAGGAATGATGGAAATGGTATTAGATGTTGATGATATAGTAAATGAAATGACATCTATAAGAGAGCAATTCTGTAAATATTAAGAATAAATATAAATATTAAAATGATATAGCTAATCCATGGGAGTTTTAATACTCCTATTGATTAGCTAATTTCAAAATAGGGGGAAAATTATGAATAGCGTATTAAAAGCAGCAGGATATATTCTTGCTCACACTCCTGATATGGTAATACATAATGGAACTACTCAAACTACTGAGAGAGTAGTCAATCCAGACTCAGAATACTTAAAAGTCTTAAAAGATCATATAAGAACTTATGATGAAGTTATAAAATACCCACCTAACCAAGCATATATAGGAAATATAACTCCAGCAGAGTTAAAAGAATATCCAATGCCTTGGTATGATAAAGAAGCTCCAAATGCAAGTAAATATGGTAAATTTGGAGAAATAATGCCTCAAGAAGAGTTTATAGGTTTAATGCAAATATGTGATGTATTTGATTTAGTTAAATTAGAAAAAAACTTTGCATCTTTAACTAAAAATTTATTAAGTGAAAATAAATTGATTTCATCTGAATTAGTTGAACAAATCAAAGAAGGTGAAAGTTTAGATGAAATAAAGAAACTTATAGAAGAGGAACATGCTGAACCTCTTTATAATAAGGGAGAGATAGTTGGATGCGTAAAAAATGCCCATGATGTGGATCAAAATTTATCTGCTCATGTATTATTTGAAAATATAGTTTCAAAAGCATCTTGTTCATTCTCTATAATAAATATGCTTGATAAATATAATATAAATAAAGATGATATAGATTATGTTATAGATTGTTGTGAAGAAGCTTGTGGTGATATGAACCAAAGAGGTGGAGGAAACTTCGCCAAAGCAGCAGCTGAAATAGCAGGACTTAACAATGCTACAGGTTCTGATGTTAGAGGATTCTGTGCAGGGCCAGCTCATGCCATAGTTCATGCAGCAGCTCTTGTAAAAAGTGGTACCTTTAAAAATGTTATAGTTTGTGCTGGAGGTTCTACAGCAAAACTTGGTATGAATGGTAAGGACCACGTTAAAAAAGGAATGCCAATTCTTGAAGATATGGTGGCGGGATTTGCCATATTAATAAGCGAAAATGATGGAGTAAGTCCAGAAATAAGAAATGACATAGTAGGTCGCCATACTGTAGGAACTGGATCTTCTCCTCAAGCAGTAATAACTTCTTTAGTTAGTGATCCTCTTGAAAAATCAGGACTTAAGATTACTGATATAGAAAAATATTCTGCAGAAATGCAAAATCCAGATATAACAAAACCAGCAGGTGCTGGAGATGTACCAATGGCAAACTACAAAATGATAGGTGCACTAGCTGTTAAAAAAGGTGATTTAGATAGAAAAGAATTAATGTCATTTATAGAAAAACATGGAATGGTTGGGTGGGCTCCAACTCAAGGACATATACCATCAGGAGTGCCTTATCTTGGATTTGCTAGACAAGATATTATGGATGGTAAAGTTAAAAATGCCATGATAGTTGGTAAAGGAAGTTTATTCCTTGGAAGAATGACAAATTTATTTGATGGTATATCTTTTGTAATAGAAGAAAACTCTTCTAAGAAATTTAATGAAGTAGAAGAAGATGAAAATCAAGTAGATGTAAAAAGACCTAAAATAGCCATAACTACTTTAGGTAGCGAACATGGAGAAGAAAATGTAATAGAGGGAGCTTTAAGAGCTACTAAATCAAATATATCAGTAACAACTATAGGTAGTGAAAGTGCTGATGGTTTAAAACATGTTAAAACTGACTGTGAAAAAGAAGCTCATAAATTAATGGAAGAGCTTTTGGATAGTAAAAAAGTTGACGGTGCAGTAACTATGCATTATCCATTCCCAATAGGAGTATCAACAGTAGGTCGTGTAGTAACTCCAAGTAAAGGTAAGGAAATGTTTATAGCAACAACAACAGGAACTTCATCTGCTGATAGAGTTGAAGGTATGATTAAAAATGCTATTTACGGAATAATAACTGCTAAAGCTTGTGGAATTAAACATCCAACAGTAGGAATTGCCAATGTAGATGGTGCTAGACAAGTTGAAATAGCATTAAAAACTCTAAAAGAAAAAGGCTATGATATAAACTTTGCAAATTCTGATAGAGCAGATGGTGGAGTTATTATGAGAGGTAATGATTTAATGACAGCTTCAGCTGATGTTATGGTTACAGATTCATTAACTGGTAATTTATTAATTAAATTATTCTCTGCTTATAATTCTGGAGGAAAATATGAATCAGTAGGATATGGATATGGACCAGGAATAGGAAAAGATTTTAACAAGCTTATAATGATAATATCAAGAGCATCAGGAGCACCAGTTATAGAAGGTGCAATAAAATTTGCAGCAGAACTTGTAAATAATGATGTTCATAATATATCAAAAGAAGAATTTGAAAAAGTTGAAAAAGCTGGATTTAATGAAGTTTTGCAAGGACTTAAAAAATCAAAAGCTGAATCAACTGTAACTACAGAAGAAAAAGTTGAAGCACCAGAAAAAGAAGTAGTAACAGAACAAATATCAGGCATAGACGTAATGGATTTAGAAGATGCAGTAGAAATTTTATGGAAAAATAAAATTTATGCTGAAAGCGGAATGGGTTGTACAGGACCGATAGTTTTAGTTAGTTCTGCTAATTTAGAAAAATCTAAAGAATTATTGATAGAAGCAAAATATATAAGTGAATAAGTAAGTAAAAAGATTAACTTTTAAATAATATGTTTTTATTTAAGAGTTAATCTTTTTGTTTTAGAATCTTAAAATTTAACTTAATTTGAGGTATAGAATAAAAAAATTTGCTTTTCTTGTGTTTTTTTATTTCAAAAATGTATAGTTATATGTTAAAATAAAAAAGTTGTATACAGAATACAAAAAGAAATTATTATAAGAAATAAAATAAATAGGAGAGTAGATTAATGAATCAAGAAACAATAAACTTATTAGCTCATAAGGCTGAAGTAAAGATTGATAAACTTAATGAAAGTAAATTAAAATACTTAGTATTATCAATGTTTGCAGGAATGTTTGTTGGATTAGGATGTATATTAATATTCACTATAGGTGGACAATTACATGCAGTACATTCACCAGCAACAAAAATAGTAGCAGGTGCATCATTCTCATTTGCACTGACAACTATAATAGTATTAGGTTATGAATTATTTACAAGTAATACAATGGTAATGACTGTAGGAGCTTTAGATAAAAAAGTTTCTGCACTAGATGCAATAAAAATAATGGGATATAGTTATGTAGGAAACTTCATAGGAGCAATAATAGTTTCATTATTATTTGTTGCAACAGGATTTGCAAATGAAGGACATACAATGGAATATTTTGCATATTCTGGAGCTTATAAAGTAGCAGCACCAGCATTACAATTATTTGTTAGAGGATTACTTGCTAATGTGTTAGTTTGTGCAGCTGTACTTTCAGCATACAAAACAAAAGATGAAATGGCTCAAATAGCTATAGCATTCTTATTAATATTTGCATTTGTAACAAGTGGATTTGAGCACTGTATAGCAAATATGACTACATTATTAGTATGTTTATTCTCACCAGTTGCAAATGATGTAACTATAGCAAATGCAGTTCATAATATAGTTTTTGTTACACTAGGAAACATAGTTGGTGGAGCAGGATTTTATGGATTCTTAACTTACTTCATGTGTAAAAAGAAAGAAAATAAAGTTGAAGAAAAAGTAAGCAAAGCTAGCTAATTTTAATAGAAAGATACCTTTTATGATTAATCATAGAAGGTATTTTTTTATTTTAAATTATTAAAAATAATGGAGGTCTCTGTAATTTTACAGCGAAATAATTATTATATATATTATTAAAGAAATATTCTAAAAATATAAAAGCTCTAATAAGTATATAGTGGGATTGTTATAAACTGTAACATGGTTAGTTATCAATCTCTATTAATGAGATTTAACTATATAAACAATTAAAGGGGGAAATAGTATGTTAAACCTTGTAAGAGTTGTTTGGGCAGCACTAATGGCATTTTATTACTATGTATTTATTAAGGATTACAAAGCAGTTAAAGCAGCAGGTCAGCTTGATGAAGTAAGTATTCCAAAGGTTAGTATTACAGGAGCTATAACAAATTTCTTTGATACTTTAGGAATAGGATCATTTGCACCAACAGTAGCATTTAATAAGTTTTTAAAAATGGGCGTCAGAGATAAGGATTTACCAGGACTTTTAAATGTTGGTGATACACTTCCAGTTATGTTGGAAGCTGTAATATTCACAACAGTTATAAAGGTTGAACCTATAACATTAGTAACTATGTTAGCAGCCTCAGCAATAGGATCATGGTTGGGAGCAGGTATAATATCTAAGATGGATGAAGTTAAAATTCAAAAAGTTATGGGAGTTGCCTTATTTGTAACAGGTGTGTTAATGGCTTTAAGTGCATTAGGATATATGCCTGGTGGAGGAAAAGAAATTGGACTTACAGGAATAAAATTAGTTATAGGTATAGTAGGTAACTTTATATTTGGAGCATTGATGACAGCAGGAATTGGATTGTATGCGCCATGTATGGCATTAGTTTATTTCTTAGGTATGTCTCCAGCTGTTGCTTTTCCAATAATGATGGGATCTTGTGCATCATTAATGCCAGTATGTTCAATTAAATTTATAAAAGAAGGTGCTTATCCTAGAAAAGCATCATTATTACTTGGTTTATCAGGAGCAATAGGTGTATTTATAGCAGCATATATTGTTAAATCATTACCTCTTGATGTATTAAGATGGCTAGTAATCGTTGTTATATTCTATACTTCAGTATCAATGTTAGTATCATCAAATAAATCAAAAAAATCTCAAGTAGATGCACAGCTAGAAAGTGTAAAAAATGAAGACAATGAAAATTGATGTTAGATATATACCATACTTTTAACGTATGGTATATATTTTTTATACGAAGAAACATTTCCATAAAATGTAAAATAAATATTGAATGCTTAATATTTATTAACTATAATGAATTTAGATAAATAGTAAAATTGTATAAAATAGTTATTAGAGGGCTTAAAATTACTTTTTATAATGAATGATGGGTTTATGCTGAGAGTACATACTTTATTGATAAAAAATTAACAATTATCTTTATGCTACAGTTATGAAACCGTTTTTTTATCTATTTATCATAGATTAATTTAATAAATATATTATAAATATTCATATTTGTAATAATTTTAGGGGGGAACAGGCAGATGAAATTTTCAAGAAGTATTCATGCAATTGACTCTCATACTATGGGAGAACCAACAAGAATAGTTACAGGGGGAATACCTAATATAAAAGGAAACACAATGGCTGAGAAAAAAGAATATCTAGAAAAAAATCTAGATTATTTAAGAACAGCTATAATGTTAGAACCAAGAGGACATAATGATATGTTTGGTTCAATAATAACTCAACCATGTGATCCAACTGCAGATTTTGGTATCATATTTATGGATGGTGGAGGATATCTAAATATGTGTGGACATGGTTCAATAGGTGCAATAACTGCTGCTATAGAAACAGGTATGGTAGATATGGTAGAACCAGTTACTCATGTTAGAATGGAAGCTCCAGCAGGCATGATAGAAGCTGATGCAAAAATAGTTGATGGAAAAGTTAGAGAAGTTTCTTTCGTAAATGTTCCAGCATTCTTATATAAAAGAGATTGTGAAATAGAAATGGCTCCATATGGGAAAATAAAATTTGATATAGCATTTGGGGGAAGTTTCTTTGCAATAGTTCATGCAAATCAATTTGGTGTTAAAGTTGAGCCTAAAAATGCTCAATTATTAAACAATATAGGTATGGAAATGAGAGAAATAGTAAATAGAGAAATACCTGTACAACATCCAACGCTAGATCACATAAAAACAGTTGATTTAGTTGAAATATATGATGATCCTACTCATCCAGAAGCAACTTATAAAAATGTAGTTGTATTTGGTCAAGGACAAGTAGATAGATCACCATGTGGAACAGGTACAAGTGCTAAACTTGCTACTTTATATGCAAAAGGAGAAATTAAAGAAGGAGAAGACTTTGTATACGAAAGTATACTTGGAACTTTATTCAAAGGTAAGATAGTAGGTCTTGATAAGGTTGGAGAATTTGATGCAGTAAGACCACAAATAACTGCAGCAGCTTATATAACAGGATTTAACCATTTTGTTATAGATGATGAAGATCCAGTTAAATATGGTTTTATACTGAAATAGCATCTAATTTAATAACTTAATCGAGATTTTAACTATAAAGTAATTATAATCAAAAGATAGGGGTAATCATAATATGTTAAACTTTATTAGAATTGCATGGGCAGCTATAATGGCAGTCTATGGATATTTCTTTGTAAAAGACTATAGGCAGGTATCTTTAGCGGGCAAATTAGATGATGTAAGTGTGCCTAAAGCAGGATTTGTTGGATTTATTACAAACTTTTTTGATACTTTAGGGATAGGATCGTTTGCACCAACAGTAGCACTTAACAAATTTACAAAAATGGGAGTTAAAGATAGAGAACTTCCAGGATTATTAAATGTTGCAGATACTCTTCCAGTTATGTTAGAGGCTGTAATATTTACAACAGTTATAGAAGTTGAGCCTTTAACATTAATATCTATGCTTGTAGCTGCAGCATTAGGTTCATATTTAGGAGCTGGTGTAATAGCTAAAATGGATGAAGTAAAAATCCAAAAAGTTATGGGGGTTGCTTTATTAATTACTGCCATATTAATGATTTGTAAACAACTTGGATTAATTCAAGGTGGAGGAGATGCAATAGGACTTTCTGGAATAAAATTAATTGTAGCTGTGGTAGGTAACTTTATATTTGGAGCATTAATGTCAGCAGGTATCGGCTTATATGCACCATGTATGGCTTTAGTTTATTTTTTAGGAATGTCACCACAAGTTGCTTTCCCAATAATGATGGGATCTTGTGCAACATTAATGCCAGTTGGATCTATTAAATTTATAAAAGAAGGTGCTTATCCAAGAAAAGCAGCCTTAATAGTAGCTTTATCAGGAGCAGTTGGTGTATTTGTGGCTGCATACTTGGTTAAATCATTACCAATGGATGTATTAACTTGGTTAGTAATAGCAGTTATATTCTATACATCTGCATCTATGCTAGTAGCTGCAAATAAATCAAGTAAAAAAGTTAATGAAAAATTAGAAGCATAATAATTAATTAGAAAATAAATGTATTTCAATAAAGATATGTCATATTAAACTATGACATATCTTTTATCTTGCAAGAAAGAATGGAAATAATTTTTATTTTAAAAAGGGGTCGTAAATATTAATTATATAGTATAATTAATAAATGATAAATTTTAAGGAGGAACTAATAGATGTTAATGTCATTAAGAGCAATACTGGCATCTTTACTAGGTGTATACTATATTACATTTTTTAAAGATTATAGCCAAGTAAAAAAAGCTGGAGAATTAGATAACACTTCTATATGGAAGGTTGGGGTACTTGGATGGATAGCTAATTTTTTTGATACATTAGGAATTGGTTCATTTGCTATCATAGTTGCAGCAAATAAATACTTTAAAATAGGAATAAAAGACAAAGAACTGCCAGGATTTTTAAATGTTGGTTGTTGTTTACCTGTTATGTGCGAGGCTTTTATATTTACAACAGTTATAAAAGTTGATCCTATAACTTTATTTGCAATGTTAATTGCAGCAGCAGTAGGTTCATATATAGGTGCTGGAATAATAGCAAAATTAGATGAAGCAAAAATTCAATTAGTAATGGGGACAGCTTTATTATTTACAGCAGTATTAATGTTCTGTAGTAAAATGGGTTATATGCCAGGTGGTGGAGAAGCAATAGGACTTACTGGAATTAAATTAGTAATAGGTATAATTGGTAATGCAGTTCTTGGCGCATTAATGACAGCAGGAGTTGGGTTATTTGCACCATGTATGGCACTTTGCTACTTCTTAGGATTATCATCACAAGTGGTATTCCCAATAATGATGGGATCTTGTGCAATGTTACAGCCAGTTTCTTCTGTTAAATTTATAAAAGAAGGTGCTTATCCAAGAAAAGCATCATTAGTATTAAGTTTATGTGGAGCAGTTGGTGTATTTGTAGCAGCATTCATAGTTAAATCTTTACCAATTGAAACATTAAAGTGGTTAGTAATGGCAGTATTAGTTTATACTGGAGCTAGCATGATTGCAGGAGCTAAGAAAAACTTAGAAAATGAAGCAGACGTAGTAGTAGAATAATTTAGATATAAATTTATTTTTATTTATTAAAGAGGTTGAATCATTTGATTCAATCTCTTTTTAATTGTAATAACTTTTTATAATATTTATTTGAAGGGTTGAAGTATATTTATTATAATGGATTTAATATTAAAAATAAGAAGTATCAAATAATATTAACTAATATTAAAAAGGGGATAAATGGCATGTATTTAAATAATAGACTAGATTTAGTTCAATCACAAAAACTAGTTATGACAACTCAATTAAAACAATCTTTAGAGATACTAAATATGAGTAGTTTAGAATTAGAAGAAAAAATTAAAAGTGAGGCACAAGAAAATCCTCTTTTAGAAGTTGAGAGTAAAGAAAATGTAAATTGGCAAGAGTTTGTAAATAATATTAACAATAGAAATTATAGTACTAAAAGTTATGATTTGGACAATGATATGTCCTTTGAAAATATGGTTAAGAATGAGAGTAACTTATATGAATATGTTAAATTACAGCTGGGATGTCTAAAATTAAACAATCAAGAAAAAGAAATTTGTGAGTACATAGTTGACTCCTTAGATAGAGATGGCTATTTAAGTTGTGATGAAAACATTATCATAAAAGAGATGAAAATAGATAAAGAATTATTTAATAAATGTATAAAATATATTCAACAATTAGAACCAAGTGGCATAGGAGCTAGGAATTTAAGTGAATGTTTACTTATTCAATTACGAAATAAAAGTATAAAAAATAGTATATTAGAATCAATTATAACTGAAGACTTAGATTTAATTGCTCGAAATAAATTAAAAGATATTGTTAAAAAATATAATATTAGTATTGAAAAATGTGTGCAATATATTGAAAAAATAAGAGAATTTGATCCTAGACCAGGTAGAATATATTGTAATGATAAGTCTATATATGTTCAACCAGACGTAACAATTGAAAAAATAGGCGAGGAATTTATTGTTTATATGAACGATAATTCTAATTTTCAATTAACTATTAATAACTATTATAAAGATGTACTTAATAATACTGCAGATGAAGAAGCAAAAGAATATATAAAGAATAAATTAAATTGTGCTTTAAATCTTTTAAAAAATATAGAAACTAGAAAAAGTACGATTTTAAAGATAGCAGAGGTAATACTAAGAGAGCAAAATGACTTTTTTAATAAAGGCATAAAATATATAAAGCCATTAAAATTAAAAGATATTTCTTTAGATTTAGGATATCATGAATCCACAATTAGTAGAGGAATAAATAATAAATATATGATGACACCTTTTGGTTTGTTTGAATTTAAGTACTTCTTTAGTACAGCTATTCAAAGTGAGAAGGAAGAAGGAGTATCAAGTACAAAAATAAAAAATATCATAAAAGAACTTATTGATAAAGAAAACAAAATAAGACCATTAAGTGATGACAAAATTTGCAAATTATTAAGTGAAGAGGGTATAATATTAGCTAGACGAACTGTAGCAAAATATAGAGAGGAAATGAATATACTATCTTCTTCCAAGAGAAAGCAGTTTTGTATTAAATAAATAAGAGGAGACAGAGTATGAAGGAATTGTTTAATTTGTTTTTGGCCTTTGCAAAAGTTGGAGTATTAACTTTTGGTGGTGGATATGCTATGCTTCCAATTTTACAAAGAGAAATAGTAGAAAAGAATAATTGGGCTAGCGATGAAGAATTAATGGACTATTATGCAATAGGACAGTGCACACCAGGAGTAATCGCAGTAAATACAGCAACATTTATAGGTCAAAAAAATAAGGGGATAATGGGAGGTATTATGGCAACATTAGGAGTTATAACACCATCTCTTATAATTATAACTGCCATAGCAGCTTTTATTAGTAATTTTTCGGATTTAGCTATTGTAAAAAATGCATTCGCAGGAGTAAGGGTTTGTGTATGTGTTCTTATATTTAATGCTGTAATTAAGTTATGGAAAAGTTCTGTAGTTGATAAGCCAACATTGGCTATATTTATCTGTGTATTTTTAGGATCAGTATTCACAAATTTATCACCAATAGTATTTGTAGTAGTTATGGGATTTGCTGGTGTAATAGTTAAGAATTTGGAGGTGAAATCTCAATAATGATTTACCTTCAATTATTTTTTGAATTTTTTAAAACAGGTTTATTTGCAGTTGGTGGAGGAATGGCAACTCTTCCTTTCCTTTATGATATGGCAGAAAAAACTAACTGGTTTACTTCTGGACAATTAGCTGATATGATAGCAGTTTCAGAATCTACACCAGGACCGATTGGTGTTAATATGGCTACATATGTAGGATTTACTACAGCAGGGTTTTGGGGTGGATTAATTGCAACATTAGCACTTGTTACACCTTCAGTAATAATTATAGTAATAATATCTTATTTCTTAAAAGCATTTAGAGAAAATAAATATGTTGATGCAGCATTTTACGGTCTTCGTCCAGCATCAACAGGTCTTATAGCAGCAGCTGGGATGACTGTTGTTACTATAACATTACTTCAAATGGATTTATTTAAAAATAGTGGTAGTATTATGGATTTGTTTAACTGGAAATCTTTAATTCTAGCTGTAATAATATATATATTATCTAATAATATAAAACAAACTAAAAAACTTCATCCAGTATTTTTTATAGTAGGATCAGCTATTATAGGGATTTTATTTGGATTTGCAGGAGTATAGTTAAAAAGAGTGATAAAATCTATCGCTCTTTTTTTATGAATCAATTAATTTTAAATTATCATTTTAGAAAGAGGATAGTTTTATTATTTTTAAAGATAAAATTAATTTTTAATATAAATATAATGGATATAATATTTTTAAATAGATAAAGCAGGAGAATAAAATGAAATATAATAAAATAGTTAAGGCTAAATTTATTGAAAGACCAAATAGATTTGTAGCTTATTGTGATATAAATGGTAAAGTTGAAAAAGTACATGTTAAAAATACTGGTAAATGTAGAGAATTATTAGTTCCAGGATATGAGGTTTATTTGGAGGAAAGTAATAATCCATCGAGAGCTACAAAATATTCTTTAATAGCTGTGCAAAGAGAAAATAAATTGATTAATATGGATTCTCAAGTGCCAAATAAAATGGTTTATGAGGCTTTAAAAGACAAATCCTTAGTCTTACCAGGATTTGATGAAGAAATAACTTTATTAAAACCAGAAAAAACTTATGGTAATTCAAGATTTGATGTGTATATAGAAGGAAAAACAAAAAAAGCTTTTATTGAAATAAAAGGATGTACTCTAGAAATTGACGGAGTTGTAAAGTTTCCAGATGCAAAAACAGAAAGAGGAGTAAAACATGTTAGAGAGTTAATAAAAGCTCGAGAAGATGGATATTTAGCTTACATAATTATTGTTATTCAAATGGAAGATGTACTTTATTTTACACCCAATATAGAAATGCACAAAGAGTTTGGAGATGTATTAAAAGAAGCAGATGCAAAAGGTGTAAAGATTTTAGCCTATGATTCAATAGTAAAGATAGACGATATAAAGCTTAATAAACCTGTAAAGGTAATTTTATAAAAAACTATAAAAAATACTCATAAAATATTGTATAAATCTGTAAGTATTTGAAATTTTAATGGTATAATATAAAAGTAAGATAACTAGGTGAAAGGATGTATAATAATGACTAAAGAACTATCTATGCAAGAACTGTTAGACCAACAAGAACAACTACTTAACTCAATAAAAGTAGGGGACACTATAACAGGAACTATAACTAAAGTAAATAATGATGAATTAACTGTAGGACTTAATATGGGATTTGATGGTATAATACCAGTAAATGAATTAAACCTACCTAAAAATACAGAAATTGCAGATGCTTACAAAGTTGGGGATGAAATATCTGCAGTTATAACTAAAGTTTCTGAAAAAGACGGTACTTTAAAATTATCTAAATTAAAATTAGATATGGTAAATGACAAGGAAGAACTAGCTAAGGCACATGCTGATCATAAAATAGTAACAGCACATGTTGTAAAAACTATACCAAGAGGAGTATTTGCAGCTTATAAATCAGTTGAATTATTCATACCAATATCTCAATTAAATACTAAATTTGTAAATGATACTAAAGAGTATGAAGGTGCTAATCTAGAAGTTTATGTAATAGAATACGATGAGAAGGCTAATAAAATAGTAGGTTCTCATAGAGAAGTATTACAAGAACGTTTAGATCAAGAAAGAAAAGCAAGAAGAGAAAAAATTCAAGCTGAAAGAGAAGCAGAAAGACAAAGAATAAGAGAAGAAAGAGCTGCTGAAAAAGCTAGAATTCAAGCTGAAAAAGAAGCTTTAATAGATTCTTTAGAAGTTGGACAAAAAAGACACGGTAAAGTTACTAACATAGTAAGTTACGGAGCTTTCATAGATTTAGGTGGAGTTGAAGGTTTAGCTCACATAAACAACTTATCTTGGAAGAGAGTAGAATCTGTAGAAGATATGCTAGAAGTTGGACAAGAAGTTGATGTTTACGTATTAGAAGTAAATAAAGAAAGTGGAAGAATAGGTTTAGCTTTAAAAGATATAAACAATGATCCATGGGAATTAATAGCTAAAGAAGTAAAAGTTGACGATATAATAACAGGAAAAGTTGTTAGAATAATAGACAGAGGAGCTTTCGTTGAAATAAAAGAAGGTGTTGAAGCATTTTTACCAATATCTCACTTAAAAGAAGAGAGAGTTGCAAATGTAAGTAGTGTTGTAAACCCTGGAGATGAAGTAACTGTTAGAGTATTAACTTTAGATCCATCTCACAAGAGAATGTCTGTATCAATAAAAGACGTTAATAAAGAGCCAGAAGAAGATTACAGTGAGTTCTTAAACACAGAAGAAGAGTTAGGATCTACTATAGGTGATTTATTAAAAGGTAAGTTAAACAACCAAAAATAATATATAAAATTAAGCCATATTGCTAAAGCTCTATGGCTTTTTGAATATGAGAAACTGTTAAGGAGACATATAGATGAAATCAATAATAGACTTACACACTCATGCACTTGCTAGTGGACATGCATATAGTACAGTAAAAGAAAATATAGAATATGCCAAAATAAACGGATTAAAATACTATGGTTTATCAGATCATGGAGTTAATATGCCAGGAGGACCACATTTATTTTATTTTCAAAATTTAAAAGTATTACCAAAAGAAATTGATGGTGTTAGAATTCTAAAAGGAATGGAAGCTAATATTATAGATTATGATGGAAATATTGATGTAACTTTTGACAAATATCTTAATAAACTTGATTATCTAATAGCTAGTCTTCATACGGTGTGTTTAGAGCCAGGAACAAAAGAGCAAAATACCAAGGCCACAATAAAAGCCATGGATCATGAACTGGTAAAAATAATCGGTCATCCAGATGATGGTAGATATGAACTTGATTATGAGGAAGTAGTTAAAAAAGCTAAAGAAAAAAATATTTTATTAGAAGTAAACAACTCATCAATAAATCCAGATTCTTTTAGACCTAATGCACGTGAAAATTATAAAGAACTACTTACTTTATGCAAGAAGCATAATGTGAGAATTATTTTAGGAAGTGATGCTCATATATGTTATCAAGTTGGAATACTTGATGATGCAGAGAGATTAATTGAAGAATTTGATTTTCCAAAAGAATTAGTTATTAACTATCATGAAGATCAAATAATTGAATTTTTTGAATTAAATAAATAAAAATATATTAAGCCCTATAAATGAGAAATTATTTGTAGGGCTTTTTATTATTTTAATTTA
>JALFMW010000108.1 GCA_022782605.1 Clostridium sp.
TACTTACTTTAATAAAATAAATTTTGCATTAAGTTTAATAGCAAAAATAAAATAAGACTTTATTATTTTATCTTTTTTTTATTTTATCATACATTATTTTATATTATAACATAACAAAAAATTAGCCAAAATAAAATTTTGGCTAATTTATAAATTATTCTCTTTCATTTTTAAATATTATCATATTTATACTAATAACAAGTATTGGAATCAGAATATAAATTGATGCTGTAGCAGCAGCAACTATACCCGAGTCATTTACAAGTAGAGTTATTAAACATCCAACCATAGATGCAATAAATCCTTTAAATATCATTGGATATTTATTAGATATATTTTTCATATGTCTAGACGGTCTAAATATAAATATACCTATTACTGCAATTCCTACCAATAATATATTTACCCATACTGAGGACTTGGCAAGTTTTAAATTCATTGATATTTTTCTACCAAATGTATTAAAAATAGCTTGTGGTCCCGTTTGAATTATTTGTTTTACAAATCCTCCTAAATGAGACTCTAATCCTAACATTAAATCTAAACCTGCAAATACAGATACTAATAAAACGGCAGATAAACCTAATAATACTATCTTTTTAAAGTCTAATTTAACATCAAATATTAACATTATGAATAGTAAATATGCTATACATTCTGATATAGATGCACCAACATTAGCACCCATAGATGGGAAAGCTGTCGTTATAAGAGTTATTATGGCAAATATAACAGTAAACCATTTCGGAATTTTTTTGTAGTTTAATAACACAGATAAACCAAATATAGCACTACCTATTATAACACCTTGGTATTCATTACCTACACCATAATATCTAGCTCCTACAATAGCATCATAACTCATTATAGAATTTTTCATAAGATAAGTTCCCAGTACTATATCAATAACAGTAATTACAACTGTCAATATTGAATAGTAAGCCATTTGCTTAAGGTCATTATGCTTAAATAGTAATCTTCCTGATATGTACAGTATAGCAGTAGTTATTACTACTCCCACTGTTAATCCTATTTGAGTTTTGAAATTAAATATAGGTGCAATTAAGAATGTAAGTGGCATAATTATAGCTAACTTAATTAATTCTTTTAAAACTATAAATACTTTTTCTTTATGTGGTAGTTTATCTTTTATTAATAAGGCTAACATGGCAATTACCCAAGAAGTAGATACTATACCAACAAAAGTATTAACCACAGTTGATCTAATATTATTTATAGAGACCATTTTTTCAAGTTCATTATTTATAAATGATATATTATCATCTCTGTCTATCAAACTAAAAGTTCTTCCTAAAGCACGTTCATTTGATAGTCCAAATTCACTTAATATGTCAACACCAACATCTAAATTTCCTATTATTCCATCTCTTCTAGTTGTAGCACTTCTTAATAGACCTTTTCCTTCTCCCTTAAATTTTATTACTGGAGAAAGACGCTTTCTATTACTGTAGTCTAATTTACTTGGAAACTCACTTACCACATAAACAGTGTCATTTACATTTACCATATTAAAAATTTCTTCTAAATATGTATTTATATTACTGTAAATTTCTTTTTTCATTTTATTGTAAGTAGTATTATTTAAATTAGATTTATATCTATCTAATCTATAAGTGTCTCCTAGTTCAACAAATACAACATCACTATTTTCATAGTATGATCTTGTTTCCTTTGCTAATTTAGAATAATCTGTTCTTATTCCATAGGGCATAGTTAAATCTTCCATATTGATATTATCAATATTTCCTTTATCAACTCTACCCATAGTGTCCATAGCTATTAATCCTGCATTTCTTATTTCAACAACATTTCCTTTACCATCAACAATATCACTATTTCCTAAAAGAGAAACTGTTTTATTATTATCAGATAAAGTCTGACCAATTAAACCTAATACAGAGCCAAAGCTGCCTTTTTCAGCATTAATATTTATAGATTTATTAATATTAATGTTGTTTATTTCTTTTGGATTTACACCTGTAACAGATTTAAATATTTGACCATTTTTCTCATCTAAGTTTATAAATGATATAGCATTACCACTTTCAACATTGGCTCTACATCCAGCGCCTATGCTTGCGTAAGACCTTTCATCATCATTACCTTGGTCACCTTTAATATTCATAAGACCAACGTATCCACTTGATTTTAGTTTTTTATTTAATACAGGTATTTCTTGCAGATTATCTAAATTAGTTCTATTTATACTGATATAGATTATCTTACCTTCTTTTTCATTGGCTGCGAAGGAATAATTTGGAACAAGTCCAATACATATCATCATTAATAATAAAAATGATATTAATTTTTTCCTCATCAAATTGACCTACTTTCTATTTTGATAAATAAGACTTTAGAATTTCTTCTAACAATTCATCTCTTTCGTATTTTCTTATTACTGTTCTAGCATCTTTATGACTTGTTATGTAGCTTGAGTCGCCAGATAGGATGTACCCTATCATCTGATTGATAGGGTCGTATCCTTTTTCTTGTAAAGCATGATATACATAAGTTATTGTTTCACCAGGGCTCATATGTTTATTTTCTGTAACTCCTTCAAATTTAACTGTGTAATCAAATTTGTTATCCAAAATAATTCCCCCTTATAGTTATTTTACTTGGCTTTTTATAACCTCACTTGCATAACTTAAAGCTTCATCTACTTTTGATACATCAGTTGCTCCAGCTTGTGCCATATTAGGTCTTCCTCCACCTTTACCATTAGCTATTTTTGCAACTTCTCTAACTATATTACCTGAATGAATTCCTTTTTCTATAGCATCTTGAGTTGCAGTAACTACAAAGTTTACTTTACCTTCTGCTACATTTGAAAGAACTACTACACCACTACCTACTTTGTCTCTTAAAGTATCAGCAGTTTCTTTTAATGTGTTCATATCTATGTTTTCAAATTTAGCACATAATAAGTTAACTCCGTTTACTTCAACTTTTGCATCTAATAGAGCATCTACTGATTGTAAATTTAATTTAGTTTTAGTTTCATGTAATTCTTTAGCTAAAGATTTATTTTCTTCAACTAAGTGATTAGCTCTTTGAACTAAATTATCTTCTTTAGTTTTTAAAGCTACACAAACTTCATTTATCATATTATCTTTTTGTGTTAAGTATTCATATACAGCTTTACCTGTTATAGCTTCTATTCTTCTGATACCAGCAGCTACTCCACCTTCAGATAATATTTTAAATAATCCAACTTGAGAAGTGTTGTTTAGGTGAGTTCCTCCACAAAGCTCTACTGAATAGTCTCCCATAGATACAACTCTTACCTCATTACCATATTTTTCTCCAAACAGTGCCATAGCTCCTTTTTCTTTTGCATCTTTTATATTCATTATTTCCCATTTTATATCTAATGAATTTAAAATAGCTTCATTTACTTTTTCTTCAATTACTTTTAACTCTTCTTTTGATATTGGTTCAAAGTGAGTTACGTCAAATCTAAGTCTTTCTGGAGTTACTAAAGAACCAGCTTGGTTAACATGATCACCTAAAACTTGTTTTAGAGCTTCATGTAATAAGTGTGTAGCAGTATGGTTTCTTGCAGAAGCCATTCTTATTTCTTTATTAACTTTTGATTCTAGTTTGTCTTCTACACTTATTTTTCCTTTTTTAACAAACCCTATGTGTTTTATAGTGTTATTAGCACCTTTTTTAGTGTCAACAACTTCAAATATAGCATCTTCATTTTCTAAAGTACCTACATCTCCAGCTTGACCCCCACCTTCTGCATAGAATGAAGTTTCATCTAATACTATTATAGCTTTTTCTCCTTCATTTATAGTGCTAACTATTTCATCTTCTTTAACTATTGCAGTTACTCTA
The DNA here is from genome assembly GCA_022782605.1 of Clostridium sp. Taxonomy (GTDB): domain Bacteria; phylum Bacillota; class Clostridia; order Peptostreptococcales; family Peptostreptococcaceae; genus Terrisporobacter. The sequence goes on from JALFMW010000108.1 coordinate 3,865, forward strand.
CCGCATACATTTAAGTTTTCATATCCATCAAATGTAGAAGCTATACTTTCATCTAGTGAAGATAATGGATCTTCCTTCCAACTTTCATCTTCCATAGCACCTCTATCTGCTCTTGCTCTTTGTCTTTGAGCTTCCATTTCTGCATGGAATCCTTCTTCATCTATTTCAAATCCTTGTTCTTCAAGAATCTCTTCTGTTAAGTCCATTGGGAAACCATATGTATCATATAATTTGAATGCATTAGCTCCACTTAAAACTTTTTCGTTATTTTTCTTTAATTCTTCTATATATGAATTTAATATTTCTACACCTTGGTCTAGAGTTTCATTGAATTTTTCTTCTTCTATTTTTATAACTTTTTTAACGTAGTTTTCTTTTTCTACTAATTCTGGATAAGCATCTCCACTTACTTCTTTAACTCTGTCATATAATTTATATAGGAAGTCTTCTTTTATTCCTAGTAATTTACCATGACGAGCTGCTCTTCTAAGTAATCTTCTAAGAACATATCCTCTTCCTTCATTTGAAGGTAATACACCGTCAGCTATTAAGAAACTCATAGCTCTCATGTGGTCTGTTATTATTCTTACAGATACATCTTTTTTAGCATCTTCTCCGTATTTGATATTTGCTAATTCTTCTATTCCTTGGATTATATATTTTATAGTGTCTATTTCAAATATATTATCAACATCTTGCATTATACAAGCCATTCTTTCAAGACCCATACCTGTATCTATGTTTTTATTTTCAAGTTCAGGATAAGTTCCATCTTCTTGTCTATCGAATTGAGTGAAAACTAAGTTCCAGAATTCTAAATATCTATCACAGTCACATCCTGGTTTACAATCTGGACTATCACATCCATATTTTTCACCTCTATCGAAGTATATTTCTGTACAAGGTCCACATGGTCCAAGACCTATTTCCCAGAAGTTATCTTCTTTTCCAAGTCTAACTATTCTGTTTTCTGGAACACCTATTTCTTTTGCCCAGAAATCATGTGCTTGATCATCATCTAAATAAACAGTTACCCATAATCTATCTTCTGGTATCTCTAAATGTTCTCTTATGAACTCCCATGCCCAAGTTATAGCTTCTGGTTTGAAGTAATCTCCAAATGAGAAGTTACCCATCATTTCGAAGAAAGTACCATGTCTTGCAGTTTTACCTACATTTTCTATATCACCTGTTCTTATACATTTTTGGCAAGTAGACATTCTCTTGCTTGGTGGCACTTCTACTCCTGAGAAGTAGTTTTTAAGTGGTGCCATACCTGAGTTTATAAGTAATAAACTTTTATCGTTGTTTGGTATTAAAGATGAACTTTTACCAACATAGTGTCCTTTAGATTCAAAGAAATCTAAAAATCTTTTTCTAATTTCATTAGTTCCTAATTTTTGCATTGTTTTATCCTCCTATTAATTGATTTAATTATTTTTATTTTTACAAATAAAACTTATTATCACAAAATATGTAATTTATACCTTATATCAATTAAAATATATCTTTACCAAAATTATAAAAATATATTTCAAAATTAAAAAAACTCGCACCTATATAAAACTATATAGGGGCGAGGTATATTCGCGGTACCACCCTAATTATCATAAAAATATGATATCTTCGGAAAACCTTAGCTATAACGTAACTACCGTCAATCTATACTTAATTTCCAGATTGATACTCCAAGACTGCTTCAAATATTCTATTCTAGGAGTTCTCACCATTTCTCCTTCTCTGTGAAGACGTCAAATATTTTACTACTTCTTTTCATTGTATTTAAATTATTTGTAAAATCTTATTTGCATATAGTAATTCTACTAAATTTTTAAATCTTAATCAAGAGTTATTATAAACTTTTATCTATAATTCCTCCACCAACTACTTTATCACCTTGATACATTACCACTGATTGTCCTTTTGTTATGGCTCTTTGTGGTTCGTCAAATACTATTCTTATTGAATCTTTACCGTTGTTGTATACAGTAGCTGCAGCTGGTCTTGCAGAATATCTTATTTTAGCTTCTACTCTTATTGGCTCTGTAATCTCATCCACCGTAATTAAATTTACATCTTTTGCAATTAATTCATTGCTAAATAAATCATCATTAGATCCTAATATAACTTCATTTGTCTCTGGATTTATATCAAGAACGAACATCGGCTTACCAAAAGCAATACCAAGTCCTTTTCTTTGACCTATAGTATAGAATACTATACCTTTGTGTCTTCCAAGTATATTACCTTTAGTATCGACAAAGTTTCCTTCTTTTATATCTTGATTTGCATGTCTTTTTACGTAATTTGCATAATCATTGTCTTTTACAAAGCATATTTCTTGGCTATCTGGTTTATTATGCACCTCTAAACCTAATTCTTTTGCCATTTCTCTTACTTTTTCTTTTTCATAATTTCCTATAGGAAGAAGAGTATGTTCTAATTGCTCTTGTGTTAAATTGTAAAGCGCGTATGTTTGGTCTTTTTTATCTGTGACAGACTTTACAAGTTGATATCTTCCAGTCTCTTCATCTTTTTCTATTTTCGCATAATGACCAGTAGCTACATAGTCACATCCTAGAGCCATAGCTCTTCTATATAAATCATCAAATTTTATATGTTTATTACATGCTATACAAGGGTTTGGAGTTCTTCCTTGTAAATATTCGTCTATGAAATAATCTATAACTTTTTCTTTAAATACTTCTTTGAAGTTTAATACATAAAATGGTATTCCCAGTTTGTCTGCCACAGCTCTGGCATCTTCTACTGCTTCTAGAGAACAACATCCACCTTCATTTTCAATTAAATCATATTCTTCATCGTCTTGCCATAATTTCATGGTAACACCGATTACTTCATATCCTTGTTCTTTTAGTAGATATGCAGCAACAGAACTATCAACTCCACCACTCATACCTATCATTACTCTTTTGCTCATTTTCTAAATCACCTCATTCTCTATATTATATATACTTTCAATAATTTTTAAAAGCATAATTTATAATTTGTTTTTAACAATCATCATATCTTGATGATTAATTTTAAAATAAAAACCTTACTCAACTTTAATTATGGACAAAAAAAATCTTTGAGATAAATACCCCAAAGATTTTTATTTTTTAATTATTAGTCTTCATCTTCTACATCATGGTGATGATCATGATCATCATCTATAACTACACCATCTAATTCTGGTATATGAATGTTATTTTTTTCAGCATAATCTATTAATGCAGCTTTTATAGCTTGTTCTGCTAAAACTGAACAGTGCATTTTTACTGGTGGAAGTCCATCTAGAGCTTCTGCAACTGCTTTATTAGTTAAAGCTAAAGCTTCATGTATACTTTTTCCTTTTACCATTTCTGTTGCCATTGATGAAGATGCTATAGCTGATCCACATCCAAATGTTTGGAATTTAACATCTTTTATTATTCCATCTTCTATATCTAAGAATATTTTCATTATATCTCCACATTTAGCATTTCCTACTTCACCAACACCACTTGCGTCTTCTATTTGTCCAACATTTCTTGGGTTTAAGAAATGATCCATTACTTTATCACTATATTGCATAATTTTTTCCTCCTAATTAATAACTTTTTATATTTAACCGTTTTATTTATTATTCTCTATTTATTATTTAACTGATTCTTTTTCTTTTTGTTCTTTTAAATAAGTGTTATATAAAGGTGATAACATTCTAAGTCTTTCTATTATTGGTGGTAATTTTTCTAAGATGTAATCTATATCTTCATCTGTAGTAAAATCTCCAACTGTAAGTCTTAAAGAACCATGTGCCCATTCATGAGTTAATCCTATTGCCATTAAAACATGTGATGGATCTAAAGAACCTGATGTACAAGCAGAACCACTTGAACCAGCTATTCCAACTTGATCTAATAATAGAAGTATTCCTTCACCTTCTATAAACTCAAATGAGAAGTTTGTATTTCCTGGTAATCTATCAGTTCTATGACCATTAAGTCTAGTGTAAGGTATTCTTTCCATTACACCTGCTATTAACTTTTCTCTAAGTCTAGTTAATTCTGATATATGGTGTTCCATATTTTCTTTTGCCATTTCAGCAGCTTTTCCGTATCCTACTATTGCAGGTATATTTTCAGTACCAGCTCTTTTTCTTCTTTCTTGAGCTCCACCGTGGATAAGATTGTGTATTCTAACACCTTTTTTTATATATAAAGAACCTATACCTTTTGGTCCATATATTTTATGACCTGACATACTCATTAAGTCTACGCCTAAATCTTTAACATCTACTGGTATATTTCCAGCTGCTTGAACTGCATCTGTGTGCATTAAAGCTCCGTGTGCATGAGCTATTTCAGTTATTTCTTTTATAGGTTGTATAGTACCTATTTCATTATTTGCGTACATTATACTTACTAATATAGTAGTATCTTTTATTTCTCTTTTTAATTGTTCTAAATCAACTTTACCGTCCTTATCAACATCTAAGTAAGTTACTTCAAATCCATGAACCTTTTGTAAGTATTCACATGTATGAAGTATAGCATGATGTTCTATTTTACTTGTGATTATATGATTCCCCTTATCTCTTCTTGCAAAAGCAGTTCCTTCTAATGCCCAGTTATCACTTTCACTTCCGCCGTTAGTAAAGTATATTTCATTTGGATCAGCATTTACAAGTGATGCTACTCTTTTTCTTGACATATCTAAAGCCTTTTTTGCTTCTCTACCAAATAAGTGGAAACTTGAAGCATTTCCAAATGTTTCAGTAAAGTATGGCATCATTTCTTCTACAACTTCTTTTTTAGTTGGAGTAGTTGCTGAATAGTCCATATATAATCTTCTTTTTTCCATTTTATAGTCATCTCCTATTTTTTATTATTCATTAATTCTGTTATATCAAATTCTTTTATTTTATTTTTCTTATTATAATCATCAATCATATCTTGTAGTGTAATTGAATTTAGTACATCTTCTATACCTTTTTTCAATTTTTCCCAAACTAGTTTGGTAGAGCAATCATTTGAGTTTTCACAGCAGCCTTCATCAATTATGCATTGTGATAATGCTACTGGTCCCTCAAGTACATCAAGCACATCTCCAACTGTAATGTTTTTAGGTTCTTCATTCAGTAGATATCCTCCCTGTGCTCCTCTTACACTTTTCACTAATTTCGATTTTTTCAACGTTGAAAATATTTGTTCTAAATATTGTTCTGGTATATTTTGTTTACTGGCAATCATGTTGACAGGTATAGGCCCTTCGTCTACATGTAAAGACAGTTCAAATATCGCTTTAAGACCATATTTACCTTTAGTTGATAATTTCATTTTTTATCACCCTCTGTGTCTAATATAATTCCTACTAAATTTGTATGAATTACTTTGATATCATTATATTATTTCCTACTATTTTTGTCAAGATTATTTCTGACTATTTTTATCAGAATTAAATTTTAATCTTAATGATAATTTAGTGATAATAAATTTATACCCATTAATTAAAAAAGATAACTTGAAAATTCAAATTATCTTCTTACATTTTATTCCTATTTTCTATATATACTCCAATATCCTATTTTCTCAAAACCTAACATCCTATACATTGCACTAGCTCTTTCATTATCGCAAAATAAACAAGGTATTTTTTTCTCTTGTAACAATTCATTACATATTTTTACTACACATTTAGTGGCATAACTTCTATTTCTATATTTCGGATGGGTTCCTACTCCAATTATCATAGCATTAGATTTATTTTCTGATGTTGTCTTGGCCATGGAAACAACTTTACCTTCTCTCTCTACACAGTATCCCCTACCTGTTTTTAAACTTGATTTTATATTATCTACTGTTGTATTTTCAAATTCATCAATCTCTTCATATAACCTTACTACTTTATTTAAATTACCAAACCTAATTTTTCTAAGTTTTATATTATCTTCTTTATAGGATGGAAGTAAATTTGTATTTACTAACTTAAATATATTTACTTTTCTATATCTTTTTAAATTTATTTTTGGTTCTAATTTTTCTAATGCTTCTGATTTTCCACAAATTTCTTCACATTCACTATCATTGATAAATTTTGCAAATTCATCTACATTAAATTCATCATAAGCATAGAATATAATAAATTCAAAGCATTTTAGTAGTATTCCCTTTATCTCCCCATTTTCATCAATTCCACCATAAATACTAAAGAAATAGCTATCATAACCAAATCGCTCTATGTCACTTAGTAAAAATATATTAACTTCTTTTTCTTTGTGCAAGTATTCAATAACCTTTCTATTGTGACTATTATTAAGTCTCTGAATCATTTACATTCCCCCTGATATAACTCCCTCAATAATTAAATTATTAAATCTACTCATTATTAATCATAAATTTATTTAATCTCACTTGCAATTAAATTTTTCTCTTACTAATATATATACTAAAAAATATAAATTTATTATGATTTTTACTGGTAATGTTTTTCAAGAATTTTAAAATAATATAAATCAAATACTAATCTTATAAAAAGTTTAAAGGATGTGACAATATGACTGATAAAAAAAGACCTAGTTCTAAAAAAATGAAAGACTTAGAAAA
>JALFMW010000155.1 GCA_022782605.1 Clostridium sp.
AGTTATGTAGATAAAGGTCTTGTTCAAAGATTTAAAGTTAGTCTTACAGAAGTTTATGATGGTGAACTTGAATTACCTGAAGGTTTTGAAGATATAGACGTAGCTAAGGTTAAGCGTAGTCTTCAAAAAGTTCCTACTCCTATTAGACTTACAAATAATCTTCCTTTTGATAGAGTTAGTTCTGTAGGATATAGAACATCAAGAGAATTTCCTTTTATTAAGGAAACTTCTGCTCGTTTTAGAAGTTCAGTTCCTGGACTTTGTGGTATGCCTTGTTATGATTATATAAATGGTTATATTTATATATTTCCTACAGATAATAATACTTTTGATTTGAATCAGATTATTATAGAATCTGCTTTTGAACATCCTACTGAAATTCAAATTAAGAATAACGAAGTTGATAGTATGGATGCTCTTATGGATGAAAATGAATTTCTTTTGTCTGAAGATATGATTGGACAACTTAAAGAAATTATATATAAACGAGATTTGCTTAGTACTATTCGTGAAACTAATGAAATACCAGATACTGTAAAGTTTAATTGATATGGCTGTTAAAGAAATACCTACTAACTTTAGAGTATATTACAAATTGTTTATTGAAGATAATAAACAAAAACTTGAAGATGCTCTTGAACAAAAAGAAAAATTAGAAGAATCTGTCAGAATTAAACATGTTAATGTTTCTGCATGGACAGATATTTACGAAAAAGAGTTTGGAATAAAGCTCGATACATATTCTGAATTTAAAAATAATAAATATGATATAGGAAAGTTTTATAGAGTTGCTAAAGGACTTCTTATTAATAAACAAAATGATTATGAACTTGTAGCAGATTTATTTAATCTTTTTGATTTAGCTGATACTCAAAAACAATTACATGATTGTATTGAAAGTATCTCTTTTTATAGAAAATGTATTAAACTAACTCTTAAAGAATATACTGAAGTTCTTAGAATTTATTATACTGAAGTTCACAAAAAATTAATTCTTGAAGGACAAGGATATGCTTTTAGTAATGGTATAGGTTGGATTTGTGTTAATCGTTGTCTTTTTGATAAACGACATCCAATGCTTGATTATGCTGCTACTAAAAAGAAAGAAAAAGAACTTATTGCAAAAGGTGAACGAATTTATAATAAAGAAGAAGCTGAATGGTGTGCTCGTAATGGTTTAGATTATGATGGTAAAGATAAAAGGGTATTTGTTTGTAATGAATATTGCTATCAAATTCCTCTTATAAATTGTAAACTTCCTGGTAATAATAATCTTAAATTAGAAATAGGAGATTATCGACATAGAAGTTTACGTGGAAAGAGTAATAATGAAATTATAGAAATGTGTAATGGAGATATAAAGAAAATTTGTGAACTTCCATTAGACCTTAAAACAAAAGTTACTCTTTGTGATAAAGCTGATAAAATTTTATATACTAAATTTATAAGAAATGAAAATCAAAAACCAATTACCTTTGTCAAGACTAATAGGTAAAATAGATAATGATTTTAATATAAGTGAATCTGATTGGATTCCCAGAGTAGCTGCTTGGACTATTGATGCACTATCTCAAATGCAAGTTCTTCCAATGGAAAGAAAACGAAGAAAACTTGAAGTTAGTAATAGAATTGCACAATTTCCTTGTACTATAAACGCTACTGAACTTAAAGTATATGATAAAAATGGTTGCGAAATACAAGAACTTAATAATGTAAATTCTTGTGGTTGTAGTAAAACTAATAAAACTACTCAACAAGAAATTGCTATTATAGATACTACTAATAAAACAGGAGTAAACTTTATGAAAGTTGGAACTATTGCTGTTAATTGTAGTAATCATAATTTTGTTCTTGATGGAAATAATATAGAACTTAACTTTGATACAGATGAAATTGAAGTAGAAACTTATGAAACTGCTACTTATTTTGACGATTATTATCAATGTGAAGTTCCTTATATTTATGACAACGGAATACTTCTTGAGGCTCTTGCTTGGTATGTTTTATTTAAGTATTTAAGTAGAGGTAGCAAACATCAAGTTTATAGTCTTGCAAGTAATAGTCCTGTTACTAATCCTTATCTTCAATGGAATCTTCTTCGACCTAAAGCTATGGCTGCTGTAAAGATAGCTATTAAAAACGATAATGAAGGTTGGAATAACTTCTTTTATAATAGTACATTTCTTCCAAGAGGTTAAATTATGGCACAGATAGTTTCTAAATTAAATCTTAATAAAACTCCTTCTACAGTAGAATCAAATAGTCTTGTATTTTCTAAAAATATTAGACTTGATATAGATGGTTCTATTCATAGAGATTATGGAGTTTTCCCAATGAGTATTCATAAGGGAAAGAAGATAAATAGTCTTGTTAATTATAAAACTATTCTTAACAGGATTATTTCTGATATTGAAGATTCTACTAAAGCTGAAAATGTAGAAAACTATATTCTTCTTAGTTATACTCATCTTAATTGGATTTCTGGTAAAGAAATAAAAGATGAAAATAATAATGTAATTGCAAGTAAAGGAACTCATAAAATTGTAGGTATTATTCCTAATAGTAATGAGTTTTATATTTTTATAAATGGTACTTGTTCAAGAGGAACTGATTCTAACAATAAGGATATAATTGAAACTTATAATTTTATTATTTGTTATGATGAAAAAAAAGATAGATTTTATCCTTGTAATTGTAATTGGAATTGGTCTGGAGGAACAATAACTGGTTGTGTTATTAATAATCTTCTTGGAGAAAAAATTCTTAATATAGGGGAGAAAAACTCTTCTACTCTTGTTCCTCTAAAGTGTATAAATCTTAACAATTCTACTATAGGAGATGATGAAAGAATTTATACACAAACTGCTAATATTCCTATTACTAATTTAAACTATATTGGTTCTTTTAATTATGTTATTCCTAATGGAGTTTATCAGTTTTTTGTAAGATATAAAATTAGAGAAAACTTTTATACTGATTGGTTTCCTGCAAGTAAAGAATTATTTGCTGGTAATAAAAATACAACTAATACTAGTTTTGGTACTGTTAAATTTGTAAATACTCATAGAGATTCTGATAATAGTTTTAAATTCTCTGTTGAACATCTTTTTATAGACCAAAAATATAATTATGAAAGTTTCCAAATAGGTTTCATTATATCACATGATGATGCTATAATGGCACGTGCTTGGAAGCATTTTGATTTTAATGTAAATACTATTAATTTTGATTATAACGCAAGAGATGCTTATGAAATTGAAGTTGTAGATTTACTTAAAAGTGCTTATCAACTTTACGATGTAGGTAATATTACAAGTTTCAAAAATAAACTTTATGTTGCTAATTATAAAGAAACTGATTTCAATGAAAATTATCAAGATTTAGCTAATGAAATCGGAATTGAAATTACTGACCAAAGTTCTGCTAGTGGTTATGGTGGTAATGCTATAATTGAACGTACTGTTAATGGTAAAAAAGTAATTGCTGGTCTTAAAGTAGGAGAAGAAGAATATTTGTTTAGCGGTGATAATGGTATCATATATAAATTACTTAATCTTAATACTTATGATAATATAAGTATAAAAGATGTTATAGATGATGCTATAAAACTTAACG
>JALFMW010000172.1 GCA_022782605.1 Clostridium sp.
CTCAACTTTCTGCAAACTCTCAATTTAGAATATTAAATATAACTAGCAGTACAGTCTATATAGTAAATGGTAGCACTTCTGGTAGTGCTGCTAACTTATCTATTGTAAGAATCGCTGATGCTCAAGAGCTTTAATAACAAATAATATATAAAAGGTTGAATTTAATATTCAACCTTTTATATATTATTTAATCTTTCTAAAGTACTTAATTATTTTTTATTATTTAAGTTCTCCATTCTCTTCCTTATCCTTTTTTATTAATAATTTGATAGCAAAATAAATCAAAACAATACCTACAATAATATCAACTAAAACTGCATCTAGTAATCACATTTATCCCATAAAAAATCCATATTTGCATGCTGTTTGAAAAATAAAAATACATATAGGTCCTATGGCAATTTGCAATATCATGCCAAATTTAAATCCACGAAAAATTTCCTTCCCCAAATTTTCACCACCTTATATAGTAGAAGACTATTCATATAATATTATTACTTTAAGTATATAGTAATTTTTCTATCATTATTATTAAATATCCTTAGATTCTCCTATACTTTGAATAATTTAAAAGTATTTGACAAATCTATTTAAAAATATAAAATATGTATAGTAATAGTCATTACTATAATATCATCACAGGAGGATTAATATGAAAGATCTAAACAAAAAAGTTGCCTTAGTAACTTCTGCTACTAGAGGTATCGGACTTGCTTCAGCCATAAAACTTGCTCAAAGAGGAGCTACAGTTTATATGGGTGTTAGAAGAATGGAAGCTACACAAGAAATATGTGATACATATGCAAAGGAAGGCTTAGTTATGAAGCCTGTATTCTTTGACGCATTTAATCTTGATAGTTATAAAACTATGGTAGAAAGTGTTATAAAAGAAGCTGGGAAAATAGATATTCTTGTAAATAACTACGGGGGAGGAATTCCAGATAAAGATTTTGATTTAGTAAATACTGATGAAGATACTTTCTTTAAAATAATGGAAATGAACGTAGGTAGTGTATTTAGAATTTCTAAGTTAGTTGTTCCACATATGTTAGAAAATAAAGGTGGAAGCATAGTAAATATTGCATCTATTAGTGGTACTGTTCCTGACATATCTAGAATAGGATATGGTGTAGCAAAAGCTGCAGTAAATAATATAACTCAACAAATAGCAATGGAATATGCTAGATATAATATCAGATGCAACGCTGTACTTCCAGGAATGACAGCAACTGATGCTGTTAAAAATTCTATGTCTGAAGAATTCCAAAAATCATTCTTATCTCATGTACCTCTAAATAGAATGGGTACTCCAGAAGATATAGCAAACTCAGTTGCTTTCTTTGCATCAGATGACTCTGCTTATATAACAGGCTCAATACTTGAAGTATCAGGAGGTTATCACTTAGGAACTCCTCAATATGCTGATTTCGTTGGCCGTAAAGCTGTAGAAGAACTTTAAAAATAAAACCCACCTACTATTGGTGGGTTTTAAGTATTCAATTATTCTATTGCACTGTGTATTTTACTTAAAATATTATCTCTTATATCTTTTCCTTCAGATAACATTTCTGCACAGCTTTCACTGTATTTTTTAGCAAGTTCTTTATCTTCTAAACTCATCAAGTTAACTTTTACATTTAATATGGCACCTTCTAAACCCGTACACAACATCAATGTTCCAACACCTATATCAGTTATGGCATTTTGATTACCATTATCTACCATAAATTCTAATTCTCTCATAGCTTCTAATGATAAATAAGCTGTTTTATATGGTACTTTTATAGAATTTAAGGTTGCCACTGATAGTGCTTTTTGTCTCTCAGTTATTTGCTTAAAAGTATCCTTAGGCATTTTTACAGCATTCATAAATTCATTAAAAGACTGAGTATCTTCATCAACTAGTTTACTTAATTCTGCTCTTATTTTCCCTAGTTTTTCGAATCTTGATTGAAACTCTTTTTTTATATCTTCATCCAAAGCTTCATATTTCTTTTTTCCAAAACTTAAATGAGCCATCATTCTAGCAAGTCCAACACCTATATCAGAAGCAAGAGCTGCTACTGAACCTCCTCCTGGTGCTGGAGATGCAGAATCTACTTCTTTAGCAAAATTAGTCACTGTCATATCTATTAATTTCATACATATCCCCCTATATATATTTTTTTTTAATAAGACACATGCTTATTTTCAACTACTAACTTACCTTCCTTATATACTCTATCTATATGATTTATTCCAAAATGATACATTAAGTATTCCACATTTGGTGCATCAAATATAGCTATATCAGCTTTTTTACCAATTTCTATAGAACCTATTTCATTTGCTCTATCTATACAGTGAGCAGCATTTATTGTTACCGCACTTAATACTTCATTTGGTGTCATATTTAAGTTTAAGCAACCTAATTGCATTACAAACTGCAAGTTTTCACTTGGACAGCTTCCTGGATTATAGTCACTAGATAAACTTACTGGAACATTTAAATCAATCATTTTTCTAGCATCTGCTGATGGTTTATTTAAATTAAATGAAGTTCCTGGCAAAATATTTGCTATTACACCATTTTCAGCCATATTTTTTAAACCTTCATCGCTGGCTGCCATTAAATGGTCTGCTGAGATACATCCTAATTTAGCGGCAAGCTCTGCTCCTCCAATTGGAACTATTTCATCTGCATGAATTTTTAATTTATATCCCATTTCTTTTGCTTTGCTCAAAATATATTCACTTTCTTCTACAGAAAAAACACCTTCTTCGCAAAATACATCACAAAATTCAGCAAGGTTCATTTCCTTAATCTTTGGCATAATTTCTTCCACCAATAATTTAATATATGCTTTAGAGTTTGATTTATATTCCACTGGTACAGCATGAGCTCCTAAAAATGTATGCACTAAATCCACAGGATGGTCTTTATCTAATTTATGAGCTACTTGCAACTGTTTTACTTCTGTTTCAAATTCCAAGCCATATCCACTTTTTTCTTCCACAGTAGTTACCCCAAACTCCAACATTCTATCTAAACTTTTTTTAGCCTTACTGTATAATTCATCAAAGGTAGCATTCTTTGTAGCGTTTACTGTACTTAAAATACCTCCACCTTCTTGCAAAATTTGAATATAAGGCACACCATTTAGTTTTTTAGAAAACTCATTTTCTCTAGAACCTCCATGAACTAAGTGAGTATGTGAATCAATTAACCCCGGGGTCACCAGCATTCCACTGGCATCATCTATTACAGTATTTTCTCCCACAAGTTCCTTATAATCATCACCAATTCCTACTTGAAAAATTTTACCTTGTGCCACAGCTATATAGGCATTTTCCAATATTGTAAGTTCATTCATTTGATTTCCTATTCTCGGGAAAAATGAGTTTTCCATTGTAACTAATTTACCTATATTTTTTATAATTAAATCTATTTTCATATTAATCTACTCCATCAAACTAGTTTCTAATACCTTATCTAAAGAGAAATTTTCCAGTCCTAAATAGTAGGCAGCAGTATCTATTAAAGCTTCCATTGGACAAAGTCCTACTATCTCACTTCCCATTACATTTACACCATATCTTCTAGCTTCCATTTTTACAGCTTCAAAAGCTCTATACATAGCTGTCTTACTATAATCAGTCAAGTTCATAGTTACTTGAGTTATATTTCTCTCTGGTATTTCTACTGGTCCTGCTTTTATATATCTATATCCACCGTTTGAATATCTTATAGTTTTTGCAATTTTACTTGCTATTTCTATATTGGGTGTATCTAAGTTTATGTTATAAGCAATAAGAGGTTTCCTTGCTCCTATTGCTATAGCTCCAGCAGTTGGATGTTTTTTAGCTTTCCCAAAATCAGGAGTCCACTCTGGATTTGATAATTTTTCATCCAATCCTTCATATTCTCCTTTTCTGACAGTTGCTAAATTTTCTCTCTCAAGTTTAGTAGCAGCTGCTTCATATAAAAATACTGGAATCTCATATTCTTTAGATACCATCTCAGCAAGTTCATTAGCTAGTTTTACAGCATCATCCATATTCATTCCCTTTATAGGTATAAATGGACATACATCACAAGCCCCAAATCTTGAATGTTGTCCTTTGTGACAATTCATATCTATAACATCTTTTGATACACCTATAGATTCAAAAACTGCATTTTTTACTGCTTCAGGTTCTCCTATTACTGTAACTACAAGTCTATTGTAATTTTCATCAGCTTCATAATTAAGTAATTTTACTCCCTTTTTTCCTCTTAAAGGACTTACTATTTTCTCAATTTTATCTAAGTCCCTACCTTCACTAAAATTAGGTACACATTGAACTATTGCCACCTTAAGCTCCCCCTACTTAAAACTATTCAAATTCTCTATCTCCAACTAACTCATCTATCATTTCATCATCTGCTATAAACGGAAGTGTTATATGGTCTTTGCCTTCACACATTTTGTTATATTCCATAGCTGTAGTTATGGAGTTTTCATTTCTAGCCCAAGCACGTCTAGCCACACCACTCATAACATCCCAAGGCATGGAAGTTCTAAGTATATCATCAACTCTTTGACTTCCATCAAGAACCATACCAAATCCACCATTTATAGCTTTACCTATTCCAACTCCTCCACCATTGTGAAGAGCAACTAAACTCATTCCTCTAGCACAGTTACCTGCAAAACAATGAGTAGCCATATCAGCCATTATATTACTTCCATCTTTTATATTAGAAGTTTCTCTAAAAGGTGAATCTGTTCCTGATACGTCATGGTGATCTCTACCCATCATAACTGGACCTATTTCACCACGTCTTACCATGTCATTAAATTTAAGAGCTATATTAGTTCTTCCCATGGCATCTTGGTATAAAATTCTTGCTTGAGTACCAACTACAAGATTATTTTTATCTGCATCTTTTATCCAAATATAGTTATCTCTATCTTGATATCTTCTATTTGGATCTATACAGCTCATGGCAGCTGCATCTGTTTTTAATAAGTCTTCATGTTTTCCACTTAAACAAACCCATCTAAATGGTCCATATCCAAAGTCAAATAATTGTGGTCCCAATATATCTTCCACATAAGACGGGAATATAAATCCATCTTTTTCATCTACTCCATTTTTTGAAATTTCTTTACATCCAGCATCATAAACTGCCTTCATAAAGCTATTTCCATAGTCAAAGAAGTAAACTCCTCTATCATGTAAAGTTTTTATTAATTCAAAATGTTTTCTTAAAGTTTCATCAACTAGGTGTGCAAATTTTTCTGGATCATGGGCAAGTAATTCTGTTCTTTCTTCAAAAGTAATTCCTACTGGACAATAACCTCCATCATATACAGCATGACAAGAAGTTTGATCTGATAATAAATCTATATGAATGTTGTTATCTACTGCATATTGAAGCAAATCAACTATATTTCCATAATAAGCTATAGCACAAGGTTTGTTTTCTTTCATTTTTTCATGAGCTAAATCAAAAGCATCTTTACAAGTTCTAGCTATTTCACTAACCCATCCTTGAGTATATCTTGTTTCTATTCTTGAATAATCAACTTCAGCAATTATTCCAACACCACCAGCAATTTCTACTGCCTTACCTTGAGCACCACTCATTCCTCCAAGGCCTGAAGTTACAAATAATCTTCCACATAAATCTTTATCTTGTGGTATACCAAGTTTTAATCTTCCTGCATTTAATATAGTAGAATAAGTTCCATGAACTATTCCTTGTGGTCCTATATACATCCAACCACCTGCAGTCATTTGTCCATAGTTTGCCACACCTATGGCAGTTGCTCTTTTCCAATCTTCTTGATTATCAAACATACCTACCATTAATGAGTTTGTAAGTATAACTCTTGGAGCATCTGGTTTAGATTTGAAAAGTCCTACAGGATGCCCTGATTGTATAACTAAAGTTTGATCTTCTGTTAAAACTTCTAAGTATTTTTTTACAAGTTGATATTGCATCCAGTTTTGAAATACCTGTCCTGTTTCACCATAAGTAACAAGTTCATAAGGATAAAGTGCCACATCAAAGTCCAAGTTATTATCTATCATAACTTGAAATGCTCTTCCCTCTGTACATTTCCCCTTGTATTCATCTATGGGTTTTCCATAAATTTTTCCTGCTGGTCTAAATCTATAACCATAAATTCTTCCATAAGTCATAAGTTCATTTAAAAATTCTGGAGCCAATTTTTCATGGTACTCCTCAGGTATATATCTTAAAGCATTTTTTAAGGCAAGTTTTATATCGGAATTGCTTAATTTTGCTTCCCTTCTAGGAGCTCTTCTTATATTTTTTGTAAAAGGTGGTATGTCTTTAGGTATGTCAGTTAACTTAATAGTCATAGAATTTTTTATATCTTCATTGTTAAAAGCTAAAGTTTTTTCCATATTTTTATCTATCCCCTCTAAAAAATACATTTTATAAATTCTCTGATAGCTTTCTACTTGATTCTATTTCTTCAAATAATAATATTTCTTCTTCTAATGCTTCTTCTACAACTTCTACTAATAAGTTATCTTTTATTAAATCTTCACAAATATTTATGTCTTCGTACATAATTCTATCTTTATCTACAAATGGTGTATGATCCCTTATAATATTGTAAGCAGCTTCACTACCTACTCCTAATTTTTTCTTTCCTCTTAAGTCTATTGCTTGAACACTTGTTAAAAGTTCCATAGCAATTACTTTTCTTGCATTATCCATAATATCCCTAGCTTTTCTTGCTGCTATTGTTCCCATTGATACATGGTCTTCTTGATTTGCTGAAGATGGTATTGAGTCAACACTTGCTGGATGAGCTAGAACTTTATTTTCTGAAACAAGAGATGCTGCACTATATTGAACTATCATAAATCCAGAGTTTAAACCTCCTTGATTTACTAAAAATGCTGGTAGACCATGACTTAAAGCTGGATTTACCATTTTTTCTAATCTTCTTTCAGATATATTAGCCATTTCTGATAAAGCAATTCCCATAAAGTCAAAGGCTAAAGCCATTGGCTCTCCGTGGAAATTACCACCTGATATAATTTTTTGATCTTTTCCTGGGAAAATAATTGGATTGTCTGTTACTGAATTCATTTCTATTTCTATTTTATTTTTTACATATTCTAGAGCATCTTTAACTGCTCCATGTATTTGAGGTGAACATCTTAGTGTATAAGCATCTTGAGTTCTAAGTTCACCTTGCTCACTTACCATTTCACTGCCGTCAACTATTGTTAAAACATTTTTAGCTGTATTGAATTGTCCTTTATGAGGTCTGACTAGATTTATTCGCTCATCCATGGCACAAGTTATACCATTTAGAGCTTCCATTGTTAAACATAAAGATATGTCTGCTGTTTTCATTAAATTTAATGCATCATATAATGTCATAGCACCAACTGCTGTCATACATTGAGTACCATTAATTAGTGCTAATCCTTCTTTTGCAGATAAATATTCAAGAGGTTTTATCCCTGCTTTTGCCATAGCTTCCTTAGATTCCATTCTTTTTCCTTCATATATTGCTTCCCCAAGTCCTAACATAGTAAGTACCATATGAGAAAGTGGTGCCAAGTCTCCAGATGAACCAAGTGATCCTTTTTCTGGAACTATTGGATGAACTCCCTTATTTAACATAGAAGTTAATACATCTAAAGTTTCACATCTTACACCTGAAAATCCCTTAGATAAAGCATTTGTTCTAAGCAACATCATTGCCCTTACAATTTCTTCACTTAAAGGATTACCAACACCACATGAATGTGACATTATAAGATTTTTTTGTAACTGCTTACATTCATCCTTTGATATGGCTACATCAGAAAATTTTCCAAAACCAGTAGTAATACCATAAGATATTTGACCAGCTTCAACTATGTCATCAACTATTTGTCTAGAAACTTTAACTTTTGCCAAAGCTTCTTCACTTATTTCAACAGGAAAATTATATCTAGCAACATTAACCAAATCATCCAATGTAAGGCTATTACCATCAATAATTATTTTTTTCATATAAACCTCCCCAAAATTAAATTTTCTATTGTTTATACTACATATTAAAATCTGTTAAAAAATATTCATTCATAAATATTCTACATATTCCGCTAAGTTACCTTCAGTAATTTACCATATTATTTTTATTTGTAATATAAAATTTAATATATACAAAGTCTTTTATGTTTTATATTTTTTCATCAAAAAAGCATACCATAAGGTATGCTAAATTTATAAATTTATTATTTTTTAATTACAGATTCTCTTTCCATTATTTGATAAGGAAGCTCTATTTTCTTTTCTTCCACAGATTCACCGTTTATAAGCTTAATTAAAGCTCTAATTGAAACAGCACCCATGTCAAATAGTGGTTGGAATACAGTTGTTAACTTAGGTCTATATATTTTTGCAAGTTTTGTATCATTAAATCCTGCTACAGAAATATCTTCCGGAACACTATAACCTGAATCAAATATTGCATTTATAGCTCCAACAGCTGCTTCATCTCCTGTAACAAATACTGCCGATGGTATTATTTTCTCTTCTATAAATTCCTTCATAGAGTTATATCCGCCCTCATAGTCAGTATTTCCGTATTTGATTAATTCACTTCTTACATCTATGTTATTATCTCTTAAAGCTCTTTCATAACCTGTTCTTCTTTCCATTTCTAGTATAGTGTCTTCTTTACTAGTCATGATTAAAGCTATATCTTGGTGGTTATTTTCTATTAAGTATTTAGTCATGTCATAAGTAGCATTTTCGTTACTTGTACTTACGCTATATACATCATAGTCTCTTGCAGTTTTACTTATGTAAACTGCAGGTATTCTGCTCTCTTTCATATAGTTTACATGGTCTTCATCAAGTATCCATGAAACCATTACTATACCTTCAACTTGTTTAGTCTTAAGTAGTCTTATACTGTCTATTTCTTGTTCTTTATCTGAATAAGTATTAACTAAAAGTATATCGTAATCGTACATCTTAGCAACTGCTTCTATTCCGTTCAATATTTCATTTACAAAAGAATCAGATACTTCTGGAACTACTACTCCTATTAACTTACTTTTTTTAGTAACTAAACTTCTAGCAAGAGGATTTGGAACATAACCTGTTTCTTTGATTACGTCTAAAACTCTTTGCTTCACTTCGTCCGTTACGGGTTTTGAGTCATTTATAACTCTTGAAACTGTTGATATAGAAACACCAGCCAGTTTTGCAACATCTTTTATTGTTACATTATTTTTCATTTTATCCTCCTATTTTACTTTCTCAACGAATTCTTTATCTAATCTATATATTTTATCACAACTTCAATCTTTTATAAATATATATTACTATTAATTAACATTAAAAAACATTAAAAATACTCTATATTTATTATAAACCCTTTACTTTTATTTAATGTAATAATTCACCTATTATTCTTATAATTTACTATTAATAATTATACTTAAATAACGAACAAAAGAATAAATATAATTTTAAAGGGTATGATTGATAATAATCATACCCTTCTTATCACTTTAATTATATCTTCTTATTATTTTTTCTCTGATTTTTTTATAGCATTGAAGATATTCTTGTAAAAAGTAGCGTTTTTAGATTCATTAATGTGTAATCCATCACTTGTATTTTTTAAATATCCCTTGCTATCAATAAAACCAGTAGTTGCATCTATTATTTTAACATTTGGTTTTGTACTACAAAATTCTTTTAATTGTTTATTATACTCTGCAATTGCTTTATTATGTGTTTGAGGACTTGATTCTGTAAAGTTTTTACCAACTGGGAATACTCTCTGAATATAAATAGTTTTATCTGGATATTTTACAATTAATTCATTTATCAAAGCTTTTGTATTTTTTATATTATCAGATGTTGTAACTCCATTTACACCAATTAACATAGATACACTATCTATAAGGTTTTTATCTGGCATTTCATCTACTTTGTCTAACCAATAAGATGATCTACTTCCACCTTGTGCATGAACATAAATAGCATCATTATTACTTTTTATTGTTCTTTCCATTCTAGCTGTAAATGAATCTCCCACAAATAAGAAATCATTTAAATTTTTTCTATTTGTAACATTTGATGAACTTATTTTTACATATTGTCCTGCAATATATCCATACTTTTCACCATATCTTATCTTATACCAACCATTTGATTCTTTTTTCACTATGGCAACTCTAGCTCCTTTTTTAAGAGTTCCCAACTTTTCTGAATTTGTAGATTTACTTTTTCTAACATTCAAAGTAGTTGATGTAACTGTACCTCTATTTATTACTTTTACACTTGAAGTTAGTTTTATATACTTACCATTTACATAAGCATAAGAATTTTTATATTTTATCTTATACCAATTATTAGATGTAGCTCTAACTATGGATACCTTTGTATCCTTTGGCAGATATCCTAAACATTTTGAATTTGTTGAGCAATTTTCTCTAACATCAAGTTTTGTTGTATTAACCACGCCTGTATTTAATACATTATCAACAGTTTTAGTTCCAGCAAGTTTTATAAAACTCTTACTCACATAAGCAAAAGATTTATTATATTTTATTTTGTACCAACCATTATCCATCTTCTGAACAATTTCTACCTTATCTCCAGTAGATAGACTACCTAAATAAGTACCACTTGCTGAGTTTTTACTTCTAACACTTACTCCATCTATTGTTGCTGTTCCTGTTGCTATAACTCTTACAGCTGTTATTTGTGCTGCTTGAGATATTGCTGCTGGAACAATACTTGTACTTATTATAATTGCTGTAAATAAAGCAGCTATATACTTTTTAATTTTTTTACTTAACATCTTACCCTCCACTTTATATATCTAGGTAATATATTACATGTATTTTTCATAAATACAATATATTTTCTTATATTTATTTTTGACATATTATCTTTTATTATCACAGCACATGAAAATAAGGGAATATCATCAAGATATCCCCCTTTTATCTATTAATCTAATATCTGTATAGTTATGCTTCTTCTTCCCCAGCTATTACATTCTGATTCAGAATTCATAAATATATCTATTTTATTTCCTTTTATTGCTCCACCACAATCTTCTGCTACGAATGTTCTCCCAAATCTAGGTATGTATACCTTAGTTCCATAAGGAATAACACTTGGGTCTACAGCTATTGTTCCCCATTTAGGAGTTGTTCCTGTTGCTGTTATTGTATGTCCACTATAAGCAGTTGCAGATACTGTCATTGATTTCTTTGATGATATTTCTGATGAAGATAGACTATCTTCTGATGATTGACTTTTATTTGAACTTGATGATTTGCCTTCACTTGATTTTGATAATTTGCTTGTTTTTGATTCTGATGATTTACTTGCACTTTTGGGTGTTAAAGCCACTGATGAATCTATATGTGATCCATGAGTCCAACCAATTTCACCATCTGATGTTTGATATTTATACCATCCATCTAGCGCTGATATTACTTTAACTTTTTCGCCTTTTTCAACTACCTTTATTACTTCATAGTTAGTTGAGGCACCTTTTCTCATGTTAGCTGTATTTTTAAATGTTCCATTTGTATCCTTTTCTGACCAGCTAAGCTTTGTATCTGATGTTTTTATATATTCAGAATGTGACCATCCTACTTCACCATCTGAATTTTTTACTTTATACCATCCATCTGATTCAGATAATATTTCTATTTTTGATCCTCTTTCATGAACACTTATTATTTCTTCATCTCTTGATGGACCTTTTCTAAAATTTAAATTTTCTGTTACTGTACCACTAACTGCTTTAGCATTTTCAGTTTCTTCATCTTTAGCATTTTCAATTTCTTCATCTGAAAAATTTATAAATTGGCCATATAGCCATCCTTGTTTACCATCTGAGTTTTCAACTTTATACCATCCATTTAATTCAGATAGTATTTTAACTTTAGACCCTTCTTTAAGCAATCCTTTAACTTTAGAGTCTGTAGTTGCTTTTTCTCTCATATTAACATCTCTATCTACTGTTGCAGCTTGAGATAATACACTAGTAGAAGCTCCTAGTACCATTACTGCTGTTGATAAGAAAGCAGTTGCTTGTAAATTTTTTTTAAACATATATTCCCCTCCAATATTTTTTTAGAATACTGTTGTTGAAAATATTTCCTTTATGATTAGCTCTAAATTAAGATTTCATATTTATATCTTATTACAAGTTTGTAATTTTCGAAAGTGTTTTTTGGAAAATATTTACAAATCAGTAACAAAATCATTGATTAGAATACAAACTTAAAACCTTTCTATACAAGTATTTTCAACACTTCCCACCAACAATAAGTTTTTAAAAAATTTTTTTAAATTTTTTCCATTTTGTAACTTATTTTTTATATAAAATTTGTCTTTTCTATACAATTTATTCTTAATCTTATAATTATTATTTTACTTGTTACCATACTTCATATACTTAGGAATTGCACCCCTGACACCACCAGTTGGATCAATAACATCACCATTAAATCTTGGCATCACATGTATATGTACATGGAAAACAGTTTGTCCTCCAGCTTCATTCACATTTACTCCCACATTATATCCATCTGGATTATATTTTTCATCAAGCAATTCTTTGCATTTGTTTACTAAATCAAAAATTGCCTCTCCTTCTTCTTTTGTTATATCAAAAAAGTTTGCCACATGTCTTTTTGGTATAACAAGCATATGACCTTTTGTAGCTGGAAATTTGTCAAAAATAGCATATGCTAAATCATTTTCTAACACATAATCACTTAATTCGCAAAATATACAACTCATTTTACGCCCTCCTTATTTTTAATTAAATATTATATTAAACTTAAAAAGAGCGCAAACTAATCTCAATTCACGCTCAATTTGCTTTATTTTAAATATAATACAACATATTTTTAAATTTAATTCAAGGAGTTTTCCCTAAATTTTGTAACTTATCTTATATAATTACCTTAAAACTTACATTATTTTGTAATTTCAACACTATAAAAGGATGTAACAAAAATAAAAATGTTACACCCTTTCTATATTATTCTTTTGATTTTATAGCTAAATCACTTGCTTTTGACTTTGATTTAATCTTATTAATTAAGTTCTCCAACAAACTAACAACTGTTGCTAGTAACATTGATCCTATAATTGCAAAAACGAAGTAAAATACAAAATTTCCATTTCCAGTGTCTTTTGACTCTGCGGCATATACCATTACTGGATTTGTACTAATTATCATTAGAAAGCCAAGAAGTAATGTAAAAATCACACCTTTTATAATTTTTCATTTTCTTCGCCTCACTTATATATATCTTTAATTTAATTGTAAGTTCAGAATGTTTATTTATCAATAAAAATTTATCATTATAATTTTATCTTACTATCCATATTGTAGTATTCATTAGTAACTCTAGCAATCATTCTATTATTTTCATCCAAAATTTCAATATCATAAACACAAAGAGTCTTACCATATTTAATTTCCCTAGCTATACCAATTAATTTATTACATCCTATAGCTGGATTTAAATAATTAATACTTCCAGAAGTAGTTACTACATAATTACCTCTAGACCAGGCTGCCACACCTCCAACGATATCTGCCAAAGTATATATACATCCTCCATGAACAGATTTTCCAGGATTTAAATGTCTTTCATCAATTTCTATTTCACACTTGGCATAACCTTCTGAAATATCTACAATTTTTACTCCAACTTCCTTGCCAAATCCCTCTAATTCATTTTTTTGCTTTATCATTCTTTCAAAACTTACTGTCTCTAATATATCTGTCTTATTCATTATGATTAATCCTTTGCTGATAATTATTTTTTGTCTATTTTGAACTTCATCATTATATCATAATTATATAAGAGATATTATTTTTATTAATTATTTTCTGTTCCTATGTGTTCCTTGAATTTTACGGAACACCTATAGGAACAACTTAGGAACACCCTGTACCCTTTGAAATTACTTATGTTCATCATTTTTGTTCCTATGTTCCTAAAAATCCTATATAGAGTATATACTTAATATGTATTAAATAGTATATATTATATTACTTCATATATAGAAAATGTGGGAACATAGGAACACATACATCCCAAACCCAGTATCTATCTGGTTTATAAGGTGTTCCTATGTCCGTTCCTATGTCTGTTCCTATGTTTTTTAAGTAGTTATCGGAACAGATTTTTATTAATTTGAACTTGTATCCATTAATAAAGCTTCTAAATCATTAATCTCTACTAGCTCATGATTAACTCTGATATCATTGTTATAAACCTTAATATAATCTTCTTGTAACTTATATCCGTCTTCACGTTTTTCTAAAGGTAGATTTTTATCATTACTAATTTTCTTTAAAATTTTATAAACTTCGATCTCTTTTCTATTATTAATACTTAATTCATGAATAGTTGTGGCATTTTTTAATAGATAAAGCGTAGTATACATTACATTTCTAACTCCATACTCAACTGTAGAAATTTTAGATATTGGTTCAAACTCTTCTAAATCAAATCTAATATAAATACTTTTTTCTTTACCATTATCACACTCTAACTCTATACAACTTCCTCTTTTATAAGTATAGCTATCTTTAATTTTAGCATAGTAGCAAATTCCACTATCTTTTCCAAACTTATTTTGAGGTTGATAAAATGCTAAATATTCTACTCCCAATTTAACCTTTGAAAGACTTGACTTAGGAATATGGTAAAATCTATGTTCTCTATAAACATTTAAATGCTTCTCATCTTTAACATTAACAATCATTACATTTTTATTTTTAAATTTATAATAATCTCCCTCTTCATCAAATATAGGATTATTATTTACTGCTTCTATATAAGACTCTCCTATGATTTTAGCAATCTGTTTTTTCATAAGTGAATTAGATCCTGGTAACATTGGAATAGCTCCTATGTTTACTTTTTCAATACTTTTATAAAATCTATGTTCCTCAAATTTTTTCTCATCACTGCAAGGAAACATTACATAAGCTCCAAATGTACTATATTTAAAATATTCTTCTTTTTTATTTTCACTAACTATAGCATCCCTATATCTATGCATAACATTGATATCTTCTTCCATCGGGCCTATTTCTCCATTATTATCTATAAAAATTCTATATTTTGCATCAAATAAATAAACCCTATCCTTAGTTTTATCACCTTTTAAACAAAGTACTGTATCGGGTCTTTGATTTGTAGTTGGAAGCCCATAATAAGCCTTGTTATACCAAAGTTCTAACTTCTCCCCTAATTTATTCTCATAAATCAATTTAGACTGAGTATTTTGTAAAACTGATAATGTTAATCCATTAGAATTTACTTGAATAAAAGAAGAGTTCCTTGGAGTATAACCTAATTCCTTTATGATAGAATTTATCTTTAGATAACACCAGATTTCATAAAGATTCCATAATTTTTTATTACTTATATTATATAAACCTTCACAAATATCCAGACCTTTTGATAACAAATTATAGTAATAATAAACTTCCTTATATCCACTTGCCATTTTAAATACTAACGTCATAGATTTTTTATTATTTATATCACTAATATTACTGAAAAATCCCTTTAAGTGATGTTTTAATCTATTTTCATAATTAGATAAAACTTTATAGAATTCATTATCTTCGTTCTTAGATTTTTTTATATTTTGTTTAACATCTTTGATTTTATTTAAAATTCTTTTAATTATATATTTTACATATTGATTTTCGTAAATATCTATAGTTGTATGCTTTCTCACTTCTACAACCTTTGATGATGAATTTTTTCTAAGATGTTTTATTGTCTCCTTAATAGCAACTCTTTTACTATTATCTCTATCTTTCAAATTATATTCACTTAAAACTCCATGTTTTGGATGCTTTTCTATACGTCTAATAGATTTATCTAAACTTTCATAAATCTTATGAAGGATTGATATAAATTCAACTTCAGTTTGTCTTTCAACATCTATAATATTAACATTTAAAAAAGTCTTATTTACAAAATCAAATACTAAAGAAGTTACTTCTTCATTTATATCTTT
>JALFMW010000180.1 GCA_022782605.1 Clostridium sp.
AAGATACTATAAAAAAACATAATCCAAATGCCATTGTAAAAGCAGTATCAGGTGTACAACCTGGGTATTGGTTAGAACATTTTGATGAGTTACCTAGAAATAGTGAGGTTAAAGGAGTAGTTTTACTAATTGGTGTAAATGGAGCTACTTTTTCAGACAATATTCCAAACAAACAAAAACTTATTTCATCTTTAGTGGAGAAATATAAAAATAAAACCATCTATGTTCAAGAAGTATTTCCTGTAGGTAAAAACTTCGAAAATGCCAATCCCGATGACTTTAATAAAGCAATAGATAATAACAATGAAACTACTAAAAAGTATTGTAATCGTTATGATAATGTATTTTACATTGATGCAACAAATGATTTAACTACAGAAGATGGATATCTAAAGTTCACAGAGGACGGCCTTCATATAGAATCTAATAAGCAAGAGACTTTTTACAAAAATATCGTAGCTGCTGTTAATAAATCAGAATAATATAGCTCACAAAAATAGCCAAGATCGATAAAGTTTATAACTTTCATCAATCTTGGCTATTTTTAATTATCTATTGTGATTTTATTTCTGTCCAAGCATCTTCATATACCTTAAGTACATCTTTAGGTAAATTTAAGAATACATCTGACTTATCTAAGACCTTTTTATCTGGATAAGCTGTTGGATTATTTTTCACTTCTTCATCAAGCATATCGTATGCAGCTTGATTTGGTGTTGAATATTCTATATACTCAACATTTTGAAGGGCATTTTCTGGTTCTAATATAAAGTTTATAAACGCTTCTGCATAATCTTTATTTTCTCCTGTCTTAGGAATACACATTGCATCAATCCATCTATTTGTTCCTTCTTCTGGTACAGAATATGCTAAGTCTTCATTTTCGTCCATTAAAACTAAAGCATCTCCGTTATATACTATACCCATAGCTGCATCTCCAACTAAAAGTCTATCTTTTCCATCATCATTTACATAAGCTTGCACTAAAGGAAGTTGTTTTATTAACTCATTTTTCGCAGCTTCTATTTCAGAAGTTTTTTGAGTATTTATTGAATGTCCAAGTCTTATTAAAGATATTCCCATAGTATCTCTAACTGAATCTAGCATTTGGATTTCACCTTTGTATTTAGGATTCCAAAGTACATCCCAGCTTTTTACATCTTTTTCGTCTACCATGGTTTTATTATATAAAATTCCAAATGTTCCCCACATATATGGTACAGAATATTTATTACCTGGGTCATAAGCAGGGTCTCTATAATCTTCCATTATATATTTATAATTAGGTATTTTTGAATAATCTATTGGTGCAACCATATCTTCTGCAATCAGTTTTTCCACCATATAATCTGATGGGAATACTAAATCATACTTAGTACTTCCACTTTTAAGTTTTTGATACATTGACTCATTAGTATCATAAGTTTCATAGACAACAGTTATACCTGTTTCTTCCTCAAACTTCGTAATTAAATCTTCATCAATATAATCACCAACATTATAAATGTTTAAAACTTCAGCAGATTTCTTTGATTGACCACAACCTACTAATAAAGTGGATGACATCATAAGTGTTAATGCTAGTGAGATTATTTTTTTAAGTTTCATATTATGTCCTCCCTTTTATTATGACCTTTGAGCCTCTTTTTTGTTGGCTGCTAAATTTGATAAAAGTAATAATATTAAAACAGCAACAAACATTAAAGTTGATAAAGCATTTATTTCTGGTGTTAATCCTCTTCTTGTCATTGAGTAAACTTCTATTGCTAAGTTTGTCACACCATTTCCTGTTGTGAAGAAACTTATTACAAAGTCATCTATTGACATGGTAAATGCTATAAGCATACCTGATATTATACCTGGTTTAATTTGTGGAAGAACAACTTTTCTAAGAGCATACCAAGGAGTTGCTCCTAAGTCCATTGCTGCATCTTCTATATTTGCAGGTAATTGTTTTAATTTTGGAAGTACAGATAAAATTACATAAGGTATATCAAATACTATATGTGATAATAACATTGTAGTAAAACCAAATTCTAATTTTATAAATACATATAGTGACATTAATGCCACCCCAGTTACTATATCTGGATTTAATACTGGTAAATAGTTTATATTTAAAAGTAATCCTCTTACTTTTCCTTGTCTCATTTTATGAATACCTATAGCTGTTATAGTTCCCACAATTGTTGATATAGCTGCTGCAAGTAGAGCTATTAATATTGTGTAGTAAAGAGCATCTAGTATTCTTTCATTTTGGAATAACTCTTGATACCATCTAAGAGAAAATCCACTCCATTTTGCCATAGATTTAGCATCATTGAATGAAAATACTGCTAGAGATATTATTGGTGCGTATAAAAATAAATACACAAGAGTTAAGTATATATTTGATGTGAATTTCTTTATAATAGTAATCCACCGCCTTCCTTATCTGATTCGTCACTAAATTTATTAAGTATTGCCATTGAAATTAAGATGACTATCATCATGAAGATTGATATTGCTGAACCAAAATGCCAGTCACCAACTGACATAAATTGTTGTTCTATTAAGTTACCAATTAACATGAATTGTCCTCCACCTAGTAATTTTGAAATTACGAAGGTAGATACTGCTGGCATAAACACCATTGTTATACCTGATGCAACACCTGGCATACTTAGTGGTAATATAATTTTTGTAAATACTTGTCTAGAGTTAGCTCCTAAATCCTTAGCTGCATTAATTAAATCTTGATCCATTTTTGATAAGATTGTGTATATTGGCAATATCATAAATGGTAAGAAGTTATAAACCATACCAAGTAATACTGCTGTATCTGTATAAAGTATATTAATAGGGCTAAATCCTAAACTAGTTATAATTGTATTTATTACACCATTTCTTCCTAGAATAGCTGACCATGCATAAGTTCTAAGTAGGAAGTTCATCCACATTGGAACTATGGCAAGCATTAATAATGTTCCTTGTCTACTTGCTTTAGTTTTAGATATTATATAAGCAGTTGGATATCCTATTAGTAAACATAATAACGTAGATATTAGCGCTAATTTAAGAGATCTAAAGAATATTCTAAAGTACATTGGTTGCATTAATTCTTCAAAGTGTTTTAGTGTAAATGTATATCCTGAATCAGTGCTATTTGTAAAAGCAAAAAATATTATTAAGAATAAAGGAATTACAATAAATAGTCCACTCCAAAGTATATAAGGAGAAGATATTTTTAATCCTAATTTATTACTAGTCTTATTCATTTTACTCATCATCCCCTGTTTTTCTCATAATATGTATGTCTTCTGGATAAATGTCTAATCCTAATTCTGTACCAACTTCCGCTGATTTAGTATTATGAAGTAACCAATTTAAGCCACAAGCTTCAACTGTCATTTCATAATGAACTCCTTTAAATACACAAGAAGTAACTTCACCTTTTAACATTCCTTCTTCAGGCTTAACCATTTTTATATCTTCTGGTCTTATTACTACTTGTATTTCTTCGTCCTTTTTAAATCCTTTATCCACACATTCAAACTTTCTTCCACAGAATTCAACTAAGAAGTCTTCATGCATTACTCCATCTATTATATTACTTTCACCTATAAATCTTGCAACAAAAGCATTTTTAGGTTCATTGTATATGTCTTCTGGCGTTCCCATTTGTTGTATTTTACCTTTATTCATAACAACTATGGTATCCGACATTGATAAAGCTTCTTCTTGGTCATGAGTAACAAATATAAATGTTATTCCTAATTGTTGTTGTATATTTTTAAGCTCTCTTTGCATCTCTTGTCTTAATTTTAAGTCTAATGCTCCTAATGGTTCATCAAGTAAAAGTACTTTTGGTTCATTAACTAAAGCTCTAGCTATGGCAACACGTTGTTGTTGACCACCACTTAATGAATCTACACTTCTTTTTTCAAATCCTGGAAGTGCCACTAGTTTAAGCATTTTTTTAACTTTTTCGTCGATAGTTTTTTTATCCATCTTTTTGATTTTTAATCCAAAAGCTATATTTTCATATATATTCATATGAGGGAATAGAGCATATTTTTGGAATACTGTATTTACTGGTCTTTCATATGGTGGTATTTCATTTAAATCTTTACCTTCAAATAAAACTTTACCATCATCTGCAAATTCAAAACCTGCTATTATTTTTAAAGTAGTTGTTTTTCCACATCCACTTGGTCCTAATAAAGTTAAAAATTCATTCTTTTTTATATCTAAATTTAAGTCTTTTAAGACTATATTATCTTCATATTGCTTTGTAATATTTTTTAATTCAATTATGTTCTCTTGTTTCAAATGTAAACACCTCTTTTATTTATAAAATTCGCTTCGCTCATAACGCCAACGTTGCTTAAAATTCATTTTAGAATGATGGTGGTGTACTTACCCAAACCACTCTTGCTTCTTTTTTACCTGGGTTGGAAATATAGTGATTAGCTCTAGGTTTAAAGTAAAAACTTTCTCCCTTTCTAACTTTATTCTTCTTATCTCCTAAATGAAGGAATATTGAACCTGCTAAAACATATCCAAATTCTTCACCTTCGTGAGGTTTCTCTTCTTTATATTGTCCACCTGGTTGTAAAGTTATTATGATTGGCTCCATATCATTTTTTTGCGAATTTGGCACTAACCATTTTAATGTATATTTTAAATCTTCATCTTCAGTTTCAAACATATCGTCCTTCGTGAAGGTTATTTTTTCATCGCTTATTTCATTGAAGAACTCTCTCAAGTTCGTTCCTAATATATCTAATATATCAATTAAGGTTGCAATAGACGGTGAAGTTAAATTGTTTTCAAGTTGAGAAATAAATCCTTTAGACAACTCACATCTGTTAGCAAGTTCTTCTTGGGTCAGTTGTTTTTCTATTCTCATACGTTTAATCTTTCCACCAATATCCATAGCCACACCTCCCTTTTTCTATAATTTAAGTTTTACGATACATATTCTATGTCGATTTATGTTTTTATTATTAGTAAATTTTAAGTTTACTATCTTCAAATTAATTTTCATTATTTCATGTTATTATATGTAAACATTAAGTTTATAATTTCTAAACAACAATAGCTATTATATAAAAATCCCAGATATATTTCAATAGTTTTTCTGATTTTTTCATTTTTTATTGTTAACTTTGAAAATGTGTAAATAGCTTGTTTTTATTTATTTCAATCTTTCAAATGTTTATATTAATTATTTCAAAGTTTAGTATGTGTAACTACTTTTCTATTAATTATGATTTTTGTTATTAAAATATACTAATATTAAGAATTAATTTAACTTTACGCAAATTAACTTTTATAATTTCTAACTATATGAACTTGTACTTTCTCTCTATCCTTACATTTATCCACTTAAATTGTAAATTCTTGTCCTACTTTTTTATATTTTTAAAATTTAATTTTTTTAATACTATAAATTTTTAATCAAACTAAAAAAAGTATTGATTATTTTATCAATACTTTTAATTTATTATTCTCTATTTTTTTAAATTAAATCATTCTCAAAATATTATTTCCTTATAATAAAATTAAATTTTTATACTATATTCTAAAAAGATCTTCAACAGCATCAATTATCCACTCAACCCAATCCTTACCATTATTATCTTTTCTTAATGTATTTAATTTACTTAATTGTTGATTAGTAGATAAATTATTTTTCACTGACTTAGTCAAATCTCTCATATTATTTAAATTCCTTTTATTTTTGTTAATATTTTCAACTTTATGTGCATTTGACTCTTTATTAGTTATTTTATTTACTATACTTTGAAATTTACCACTCATATTATTTTCAATACAGACATCTTTTAAATTTATATTTTCAGCTTGTTTAAAGATAATAACTAAAGCTCCACATTTTCTACAGTACTCTTCATTGTTTTTTATAACTGCACCACAACTTTTACAAATCATCTTTCTTCCCCCTACTTAGTTTTGTCTTGAACCTTACTACCATTTTAAATCATTCTATTTAAAAAGTCTTTATTTAGTTTGAAAATTAATTATTTATACTTAACATCTTATTTATCTCGTCCTATACTTATTATATAAAGTATTTATTAAATTCAAACTATGAAAAAGGTGGTTTATGATGATTATATTTAAATTTTTCGCCTTGGGAGAATACGAGAAAAAAGAAAAATGGGTAAATAAAATGTGCTCAAAAGGATATGCACTGACAAACTGTAATGTCTGCTCTTTTCTGTTTGATAAATGTAATCCTGGAGAGTATTATTATTCTATTGAATTACTAGAAAATTTACCTTCACATCCAACAAATGAAGATTTCATTAACTATTTAAATGATGAGTGGGGTATTGAATACGTCTGCCAATATAGAAACTGGGCATTTTTTAGAAGAAAAAGAAAATTAGGTGAATTTAGTTTATTTTCCAATGTTAGTTCAAAAGTTTATTATTTTAAAAGAACTTTAATTTCTAGATTAATGTTAATTATCTTCTTAATTATATTTTCCCTATTAAACATATCAACTTCTGCTTCAGGCTCCACTGATCAAATTGTTTCATTTTTATTAATTTTAGTATCAATAATATTAGTCATCGTAGATATACCTACATTTATTGAGTATAAAAAATTAAAAAAATTAGATGAATCTTAAAATTTAAGATATCATCTAATTTTTATTTTCTATTTCACAATATTTTTTAAGTTTTTCATGCTAAGATCAAGATTTTTAACAGAGTGGGTAAGAGCTCCCACAGAAATATAATCTACACCAAT
>JALFMW010000181.1 GCA_022782605.1 Clostridium sp.
TATTATCATTTAATGGGCGGAAAAACTCTGTTAAATTTCCATATATAAAAAAATTTCCTCATAATATCATTCATGTATTCTTCTATCTAGTTAATGTTTCTAAAACTAATTACTGTACTTTATTTCACTTTTATTACGATGGTACTACATGGTATAAATCAACTATTAGCACTTTAAATTACTTCCTTCTTACTAATTTCTCAGTTTCATGGGATAATGATATTCCTACTATTTTTTTCTTAAAAAAGATTAATAAATGCTCTGAAATTTTCTTATCCACCTTTAACTTAGCTGATAAAAAGTGGACAGAGGCTATACCTATTACAATGACTAAAAGAGAAAAAGTCTATTTATCTATCTTAAAAACCACTAACAAGCAGTATCATATAACATTTGCTGAAAATAATAATAATAAATATTATTGTATGTATTTTAATGAAGCTGCTGATAACATTTCTGTTCTTAATCACAAATACATACATTTAAATAAAAAAGCAATATGTTCATTTCCTAACCTATTAGTAAAAAACTCTACTCTTTACCTGCAATGGATAGAAGGTACTGTTCTTCTCACCTGTAAATCACAAAACTCAGGTAAGACTTGGAGCACTCCACTGGAAAATAAACAAGCAGATTTTAAACCTTTTTATCGTTGCCAATATAATAGCAATAATAAAGCCATTAGCTATCCATCTATTTTTTATACTTTTAAAAATCCTATCTCTCCTATTATTTAATTAACTTGAACTTAATGCTGATGATTTTCATATTATAAATGTGACTATTAATAATTAGAAAGGATTTTGACTTTGAGTGATATAATTAAAATAACTAATCTTTCTTGCACATATGTAGAGAAACTTAGAAACAATAATACATTTTTTAAAAATGAATTTTTATTAAGTGGTGTATTTTATGTTAATTTATATACTTATGATATTTATAAGACATTATTAAATTTTTCATTGCCTCTTGTTGATGTAGACAACATAAAGAAGATAAGCTTAAATATCTTTTTAAATAATATCCGTGTATATAATAATATGCAGGCAAACTTTAAAATTTCCACACTTACATCACCATTTATGGGCTATACAGCTAATTGGAACAATAGGCCTGAAATAAACAAATTTAATTCATTAAACTTTTCTGTAAATCCTTCAGATGTAGGAAAATATATGGAACTAGATATTACTTATATAATAAAAAATACCAATAATAACTTTTATGGTATTGCCTTAGAAAGTTCACAAGAAAAATATACATCCATGCTTCAGTTTTTAAGTAGTAACTCAGTTAATCCCCCTTATATAACCATTGAAACAGTATCTAACAAAGTTAATACTGCTCCAGAAAATACTGATAAGATAGTGACAAATATACCAACTGAGATTTCTAAAAATTTACCACCTAAAAATACTATTGAAAACAGTATTGATACTTCAATGCTTACAGATTTAAAAACTTCAATTGAAGATCTTAATACCAAGTACTCATCTTTAGAATCCTTGGTGAAAGCTACTGCTGACAATATTCCTGCTCCGCAAGCTTCTGATACTAATTCTGAACTTTCCAGTAAGATTTCAAATTTAGAAGAAAAATTAGATGGTTTTAATGATATCATAAATACTTTAAAGCTTAATGACGATATATTAAAAAACACTTTAAATGAAAATGATGAAACCATTGCTTCCATTGTTAATCACTTAGCGGAAATTGAAATAAAAGAAAAAACTACTTTAAATGATATGAAAGAGCTAAGTGAAAAAGTTAATACTACTATTACAACTATTAATAACCAACTTCTTAGCTTAAAAACTGATTCTTCCTCTGATTTGCAAAATTTTAAAAACCATTTGGAAGCAACCTCTAATAATATTAAATCATTGGAAAATTCCCTTTCTGTAATGAATAATGAACTATCAGAATTAAAAACTCAATATGACGCCATAAAAAGTCAGCTTAACGTCATCAGTATAGATACTCTTAATTAACTAAAATAAAAAATATAACTGGAAGTAAATATTTCAGTTATATTTTTTATCCACAGTACCTTCATCTTTAGATTTAGTGTTTGATCCTACAGATCCTACAAGTATAAATGATAGTGTCACAACATTTTTCCGTACTTCAGATAATATAATAGAAAATTTAATAGATACTGTTACTTTTGTTGAAAATCCAGATGGTACAAAGACAGCTACTATAACTTATTCACATCAAGCAGAATTTTCTGGAGAAATTGTTTATATAGACTTATTGGCTAAAACAAATGATCTTTTAGATTTTCTTTTTTATAAACCTCTAAGCCTGTCTCTTCTTCCTCATTAATAATTATATCATCTCTTAAGATTTCATATATGTCTTCACTTTTATCTATTATACCTTCCTCTTCTTTCTCCTTTAGTAACATCATTATACACTTCTTTTGAAATATTCCCCTCTATGTTTCCTTCATCATTAATTTCTTCTAAATCTTCCTTCACTATTATTTTTTCCCCTACAATATCCTTACCATTTTCACCATCTTTACATGGTGGTTCATTACATCCTCCTGCCCCTCCACTACCTACTATTCCTTTAATATTTCCCAATTGTAATTCTATGGATGTTTCATCGCCATTAATAAGGTTTCCTCCATTACCGCCTTTTAATGATGCTGGCGCTAGTATATTTATTATTCCACCATTAATTTTTATGGCTGGTCCACCATCACCACATTTTCCACTGCTATATTCCCCAATGCATTTTCCACCATTTCCGCCAATTAAACACATATGAGCATCACTACTTTTAATGAAATAATCATTATCATTAAGATAAATTGCAGCTCCACCATTTCCAGCATTATTTTCACTACTTATACTTTTTATATTTTCTCCATCTTCCCCTATAGCTTTTAATTTGATATAATCTAATATCTTTATGGAAGAAGATTTTGTTTTATCTTCATTATAAAATCCTAAATTATATTATGCTTCATAAAATTAAATTTAATAATGATGACATCTTTGAATTTATACCTTGTTCCTTAATAAATATTGATACCTCTGAAGTTTATATCAACGAATATGCAGAAAAAAATCTTATGAATCTTTCATATTTAAAATCAAATGATAAATTAAATATAAAATTTAATTTAAAGATTAACTTTGCAAATTTACAAGAAAAAGCTATAAAAAGTACTATAAAATTTTTCCCATATGAAAAATTCAACAATATTACCACCGTTAAGAACTGTATAACTTTTAAACAATCATTACTTAAGATAAATACAAATCCCGATAAAAGCCTTATAACTGTTGAGAATATAGGAACTTCCCCCATTAAAAACATAATTTTTAGATATGCTATTCCTACTAGATATGAAGTAAATTTAGGCTCCCTTAGTGCAATATTTAATAATAATGATAAATGGAATCTTATTGCTGAAAAAATAGATTCTAATATAATTTTTAAAATTAGTTTTCTTCCTCAAAGTAATAATATTCCTGCAAGAAAACTTAAAATATTCTTAGAACATAAAAAAATTAATATTCAACTTTCTAATGTTGATTCAAGTCTTTCCATTAATGATAAATAATTCTAAGATTTCTCTATAGATTTACTATGTATACATCATTCAAACTTATATAATAAATCTTTCCTTAATGATATAATATAATTAGGTGATTTTATGGGGAAATATAAAAATATATATATTGATAAATTAAATAATGGCAAGATAATAAACTTAAATGATAGTAAAAATTTCTTTGATTATAATAGATATGAAAACGAACATATCAATATCTTTTCTAACGGCAAGACTGTATCCATTCCCCTTATGACTTATATTAATAGAAGTAAGAAGAGAATTTTTCTCTTTGTTCCTATAGAAGGTAAAGTACATTTATGGGATTGGGGAAACTTTAGAGATGAAGTAGGTGGCAAACTTTTGTCTTTTGAAACAAAGGAAAATCTAATCATAAATCAACTTATTGAAATAGATAAATCTTTTCATCTTACGAAAGATATTTTAGAAAAATATAATTTAAAGATATTAAAAAGGTTCAAGTAAACTAATCTTCCTTGAACCTTTTTAAGAATCTTCTTTTCTTGTATATCATTTTCCTTATACTTTCATTACAGTATAACCTATGGTAATTCAAATTTATTAACCTCTACTTTCTTAAATTATCTTTCTGTTTGCTTTTTATAGCCTTATCATAATTTTTTAAGATATCAATGGTACTATTTATTATTTCTAGATCTTCTGTATGTCCAATGAGGCTATATATGCTTTTCCATCGTATCAAAGTATCAATAGTGGCGTTTACACTTTTCTTCATATAATCCGCTCCTTATTAATTATTAGATAAGATCTATCTAACTATTAGTTTACTCATTATTATGAAAAAAAATACACTTTTATACATCTATACAAAAAAAGAGTTATTGTCAATCAATAACTCTTAAAAATTTATCTTCCACAACATTTCTTATATTTTCTTCCACTACCACATAAACAAGGTTCATTTCTTCCTAAAAGCTTCTTACTTGGAATTAAAGCTAATTCATTTTCTGTATATCCTTTAAGACTCCACTTTCTTGTATTCT
>JALFMW010000316.1 GCA_022782605.1 Clostridium sp.
TATTTTGAGTGCTTTTCCTGTTGGGGATGTGCTTTCATCTATAATCGCAATATCATCCCAAGTCACTAAATTTGTAGACCAATTAGTAGTGCCCCTTAAAAAACCAGAGTTTAATACTAAGTTAGTTCCACCTATTTCTAAATCGTTAAGTTCGTTTTTAGTTGCGTAAGTATTTGACACAGTATTTAAAATATTATTTCCACTTTGAGTAATAGCTGAAGTAACACCCATTTCATCTAATGTCCATGAAACATCAGAAGAACCATTAAAGTATTTTTCTGTATTTCCTATAGTGAACTTTCTAGCTGTTTGTAATTTAGTTGCAGTAGTAGCGTTACCATCTAAAGTACCAGCTAGAACTGCATCATAAGCATATAGTCTTCCTTCATGACCAACTCTAAATGGTGCACTTCCTGAATTCTCAGCACCGTTTGCTCCTGCCCAGAATGCATAGCCATGACCTGAAGAACTAGTCATACCTACATTGTTACCAACTAAATTATTAGGTGTTACAGTAAAACCACCTACAGAACCACTTACAAATGAATTATTTTCTGAACCCCAAGCAGCAGTGCCATCTTCAGACCATCTTAATATTTGTCCACTAGAGCCACCACTAGGTATATGTCTATTTCCTGGATTTGTAGGATGTGTATATATTGTATCCTTAGCTTCTATTATTACAGTATCGTTAGTAGCATCAGGTGTTATTGTTACGTTAGCGCCTGCATTTAATGTTAATGTATCTGTAGGAGAATCAGCTTCTATTATAGTATCTCCTATTTTAACATTAGTAAATGCATTTTGATTTATATATGAACCATGTGTATGTGAATCAGCTGCGACTCCTATATCTGATAATGACCAAGTAACATTAGCAGATCCATCAAAATATCTACTTGCGTTTCCTATAGTTAATGTTTTAGCACTTTGTAATTTAGTTGCAGTAGAAGCATTACCAGTAAAGGATGAGGCAGTTACATCACCGTTAACTGTTAACCTAGCTGATGTAGTATCTTTTGCTGTTAATGTCATTAAATTAAAATAAGGTGTTGTTCCAGCAGTGTCATATGTACTAAATCTCCATCTATACATATCTGAACCTGCGTCATCATTCATTTCAAAGTCTAAATATGTATTAGCCGATTCAGTTGTTACTTTCATAACCGCAGAGTCAGATGAACCTGCAGCAAATTGTAGACTAGTTACACCTGTTAAAGAAGTATGATTATGCGATCTATCTGCCGCACCTATATTAACTGGCGTTATTGTTTGCCATGTATTATCATTTCTTAAGAATCTAGCATTGTTTGCAGTTTCAGTCTTAGGTACATGATTACCATGACTTGTATTAGCTTTTTTATCAAGAGAATTTTTAACTCTAGTTAAAGCACTCTGCAATTGATCAAATGTTATATTTTTACTATTTGGCATTTAGTCTCTCCTCTCTTTATCTATAATTTAATATATACAAACATAAGGGATTAGTATTAGCAACTAACCCCCTTAAATAATATTTTTCACTATATTATTACTTTAGATAAAACCTAAATTAGCTAGCTGAACCAAATAGTGTATCTAACATTGTATTAACTTCAGCATCAGTAGCTTTAGCTGCATCTGCAGTAGTAGCTGCACCTATAGCAGCACAAGTTACATTGAATGTTTGATCTGAACTACCATTAAAAGTTTTACTTGTAGTTCCATTAAATTGTAATGTTAATGTATGATTAACTTTAGAAGCTGTAGCAGCATTACCTGTACAAGTACCAGCTGAAGTTGCAGTACTAGCATTACCGCTTAATGCACCAACAAAAGTAGTAGCTGTTATTGCTCCAGTTTTTGCATTTAATTTAACACCTGAATTATATTTTAAACCAGCTGTAGTTGCTCCAGTAGCAGCAGTTAAATATAAAGTTTCAGAAGTTGTATCTGCAGAAACTGCAACTTTATTATCTGAATTTGGATTTCCTACCCATTTTGCAGTACCATCTGCTGACCAACCTAAAAATTGTCCTGAAGATCCACCACTTGGAATATGTTTATTACCTGAACTAGTAGGATGCACATAATTATTAGCACCACTAGCTATACCGTCTAATTTAGATTTGTCTTCTTTAGACATAAATCCAGCTGCTGAAGTAGTAGCATTACCATGACCATGGTTTTTATCTGCTTTATTACCAAGATTAGTTGTCATAGTTGTAGCAAAGTTAGCATCGTTACCAAGTGCATCAGATAATTCTTTTAATGTATCAAGAGTTTCTGGTGCTGAATCAACAAGTGCTGCAACTTTACTGTCTGCATAAGCTTTAGCAGCGGCTAAGTTATCTGCATCAGTAGTTTGTAAAGCACTTATTTTAGTATTAATTTCTGATTCTGTATAATATCTATCATCATGATTATGTGAAGCTGGTGCATAAGAACCAGAACTTTGCTTACCTTCTAGGGCTTTCTCTAATTTTCCTATAGCAGCATTTAAACTATCAGTAGTAGTTATTGCAGAAGTTGCTGTAGGTTTTGCATATCCTGTCATTGCAGTTATTGTATTAGAAGCTTGATTATGTGCATTAGGATTAGCTGATATAGTTATATTTGCAGTACCATCAAAACTAACACCATTTATTGTTCTAGCTGTAGCTAATTTAGTAGCAGCTGCAGCAGTAGCAGTTTTTCCTAAATATGAACCATCATGGTTATGTGAAGTACCAGATTTTCCATCTAATGCTTTTTCTAGTTTACCTATAGCTGTATTTAAATTATCAGTAGTAGCTATAGCTCCAGTACTATCTGGTTTAGCATATCCAGTCATTGCAGTGATGCCATTAGATGCATGACTATGATTAGAATTAGCCTTACCATTAATAGCTGTATTTATAGTATTTACTTTATTATTGATTTCATTTTTAGTATAATAATCTGTATGATGATTATGATTATTTACTGAAAATCCACCATCAATATAAGCCTTAACTCTCGTTAATGAAACCTGTAACTGATCGCAATTTATAAGTTTTGCATTTGCCATTTTAACACTCCTTTATTAAAATACTGAATCTAACATTTTTGTAACTTCGTCATCTGTAGCTTGCTTTGTAGCATCTTCAAATTGATTTATTGTAGGGGCACCAACAGAAGTAGCTGTTATTTGTATAGATACAGCTTCACTACCATTAAAAGATTTTTGAGGAACGCCGTTTAAAGATATACTTAGTGCCTCTTTTGTTTTATCTGCACTAGCTGCACTGCCAGCACATGCATCAGCAGTTAATGCTTTAGTAGCTGTACCAGTTAAATCACCTACAAAAGTAGTAGCTTTTAATTCTCCAGCATTTTCTGTTAAATATACACCTGTGTCAAATACTTGTTCTCCTATTTGAGTAGCATTTGAAGTAGTACCTGTTATATAGGCTTTAGCAGTAGTGTTTAAATTATTTTTTACATATTGATCTGTAACAGAAACATTGCCCCATACTGCTGTTCCATCTTTTGAATATATTAAAGCTTGACCAGCTGCTCCACCTGCTGGTATATGTTTATGTCCTGCTGTATCAGGGTGAACATAATTATTAGCATTTTCTTGTATGCCGTCAAGTTTAGCCTTATCAGTAGAAGACATGAATCCAGATTTTGCTGTTGTAGCATCTGAATGAGTATGATCCTTATCAGCTTTTTCTGCTATCTTATTTAAAATAGTAGTTGAGAAGTTAGGATCATTACCTAAAGCATTTGCTAACTCTTTTAAAGTGTCTAAACTTTCTGGAGTAGCGCTGCCAATTATAGATGAAATAGCTTCATCTGTATATTGTTTAGAAGCTTCTAAGCTTGCAGATCCTCCGCTTTCTATTTCTGTTAGCATTTCATCTAGCACTGCTTTAGTATAATATAAATCATTATGATTATGATTTTTAGGTGCATATTCTCCTGCATCTTGTTTACCTTCTAAGCCCTTTTCTAGTTTACCAAGAGCAACATTCAAAGAGTCAGTAACAAGTATACTTGAAGCTGCATCTGATTTTGCATAACCAGTTAAGGATGTTATCTTATCAGAAGACAAATTAGAAAGAGTTGTAGCTATTGTTATATCAGCTGAGCCATCAAATGAAGCTAAACCATTTACTGCTCCACCTAAATTAATCTGTCTAGGTGATTCTAATTTTTTAGCAGCTACAGCTGTAGCATTTAATTTTAAATATGTGTCATCGTAATTAGGTCTATTAGATGATACATTATCTAAACCTTTTTCTAATTTACCAATAGCTACATTTAAGCTATCAGTATTTGCTATAGCAGATGTATTTGCAGGTTTAACATAACCTGTCATTTTTAATATATCATTAGAAGTATGAGTATGATTAGCATTAGCTTTACTATCTAAATTTGTTACTAAGCCATCTCTAATATTATTTACTTCTGTTTTAGTATAATATTTTTCGTCATGCGTATGATCTTTTGCACAGAAATTAGTTTCGCAAAACAATCGTATTCTTTGCATTGACATCTTTAACTGTTCAAGATTTATAAGTGGACTGCTCATATTTTCACTCCTTTATTTATCAAAAATATTTGATAGCATATCACTTACTTGCGAATTGCTAGCTTGGTTTATATCGGCAATAATAGTATCTGGTTTATTGTACAAATCATTATAATCTCCACTAAAGCCAGTTTCATCAACGTATTTCTTTGTTGCTTCAGTTACTAAGTCTAACGCCTCCATTACCGTTATCGAAATCTTCTTACTATTATCAGACACTATAAAACCTCCTTCATGTTATCCTATATTTTAATTACGTAAAATAAGTACTCATATAAAAAGGTCGGATTAACCGACCTTAAATATCATATTCTTTTTGTACTTAAAGTACCGTCGTCAGAAATTGTTAATTTAAATTGATTCCCATTAGGACTAACTAATATACATTCATCATTTAAAATAGTAAGTCCGCTAATAGGTTCTCCTAATGACTGTATAGAGTCAACTTTAGGCTCATAAGATTCATCTTTTATTTCTTCGTACAATTCTGCTCTATCGTTTTTACCTAAGTAAACTTTTTTAAAAGTTTGATTACCTTTTTTAAGTAAGCAACCTTCAGCTGGCTCTATGCATGTTATACCTAAACTATTTGTATATACTCTCATATAATCACTCCTATACTATAGCAAATGTCCAGCCTTTGTTATTCATAACATCTAATGCTAATGTTCTTAATTCTTCATCTACATTTTCTGTCTTTTCGTCGTCTATAGCGTCCATTACATTATATGTTAAACCTAATGTTTCTTCTGTTACAGTGTCTAAGTGTCTTAATATAGTTTTTGTATGAGCTGTAGTATTAATATTTTTAAAGTCATAGCTATGAATTAATGCTCCAGTTACATCAAAGTTCTTTAAGTTTTCGAATACTGCTCCATATGTAATAGATGTATCATGCCAATCATATGGATTTTGTCCAGTAGATGTTAATGAACGTACAGGCTTTTTAAGATAAGTAAAATCTAATCCATGTATTTCTTCTATATATTTATCTTCATAGAACATACCACCAAAGTCTGCTTTACTATTTGTATCTGCTAATTTAGTCATATTAAGATTAACTACTTTTAAGCTATTGCAATATTGGAACATATTATAATAAGTAACTCCTGTACCATAATAGTCATGCATCATTAATGCACTAGGGAATTTAAAGTTAACTGTCTCTAATCTATTACAATACTCTGCAAAATAAGTAGAGTCACGTAATAAACGTCCATTGAAATTAACAGTTAGTGTTTTTATATTTTCGCAGTATCTAAATGCTTGCTTAGCGTAAACATTATCAGTATTAACGTTTACTACTGGATTAACTAATCCATTACAACGTTCATATATATAACTGATATTAGTAACTCTGAACGGTATCTCTTTATATATGTTATCATCTGTTAAAGAAGAGCAACGGCTACAACATCCACTCATATCAACATCATAAATAAAATCATTTGGTATAGGTATTAGTCTAGTTAATAGTTCACATTGACCGTATAAATAACCCATACTTCTTAAACCTACAGGTAATGTCTCTCCTTCAATTTCTATATCTGTTAATTTTACACATCCAGAGAATCCACTAGACATTTCTTGAAGAGGATGATCTCGTCCTATATCTGGTAAATATACTGAAGTTAAGTTATCGCATGAACGCAAGAATCCATCTGCGTAAATAACTTTAGCTAATGTTTCAAATCTAACTCGAGTTAAAGATTTACAATTGCATAATACATTTCTTATGTCTGTACATTCTCCCATGTATGGGAAGCTTAATCCGTCATCTTCTAATGCTAAACAATTATAGTATGCACAGTTCATATTGTCAGCAGAGAAGTTAAGTTTTCCTATTCTTCTAAGTTTGCGGCATCCTTCAAATGCACTTTCCATAGGAATAGTTTTTTTACTTTCTTTAGTTGCAGATGATGTAATGCTTCCTATTTCTTCTAAGTTAACACAACCTTGACATAAATAGTTTATTCCCCATGTACTAGATCTAGTACCGGTAAACTTACAATCGCCTAGTTTAATTAAGCTTTCGCATCCAGAAAGTGTAGCATATGCACCATCACAATCTGTTAAGGTGAATTCTTTTATATACTTAAGATTAGTTCC
Source organism: Clostridium sp. (assembly GCA_022782605.1). Classification (GTDB taxonomy): domain Bacteria; phylum Bacillota; class Clostridia; order Peptostreptococcales; family Peptostreptococcaceae; genus Terrisporobacter. Next base: position 6,647 of record JALFMW010000316.1, read on the forward strand.
ATAAAAAGGTTTAATATTATAGTTGTATCCGCCTATGTTGTTTTTATTTTTCATTACTACTCCATCAGTTTCGTAATCTCTTTGTTCTGCTAATACAGCATATTGATACATATAATTTAGATCTTCAAATGTATTTAATTTAGGGAAGAACTTCATAGCGAATTCCCAAGTGAAATCAGGATTAGTACAACGATAAAACATTCTGCTTGTTCTTGTTATGTTTCTTAAGAAAGATTCCCAGTCTGAAGGAGTTTTAACTTCGCACTCACCTTTTGTAAAATCTATAAATGCAAACCAGTCTGCTATATATTTCCATTTAAAATCAGAAAGATCTATTACACCATTAGGAGTAACGTATGGTCTATCTTCAATATAGCTTTCTTTTAAATCGTTAAAGACAGGATTTACATATTGATTAACTATATCTACACCTAATAACTCTTTAGCATATGGAGCAATTATACATGTATCTTTTAATTTATGATTTCCTAAATCTACTCCTACATAACTAGGTTCATGTTCTCCTTCGAAGTAAATGCTATCTATATTAAATTTTTCTATTTTTACTTCATTATCAAAACCTTCGTCATGACGCTTATTCCATGCACAAGTTATAACAGACTCTAAAGTTTGTGGTAAAATTATTTGATGAATATTTTGAGTGGCTAAATTACATTCAAATATTTTTAAATTAGGGAACTTATCAGATAACTTAATAGATTCTGTTCCTGGTTTAAAAGTAAAGTAACTTAAGTTACCACCCATACCTTCACTCCAATTGCAAGGATACATTTCATGTATTCTAAATTCTTCTATGTTAGGACATTTTATAATTTTCAATGAATCCCAATCGAATTCTCCTACTACATCGTATCTATCAGCTTCATATGTAGGTTCATTATTGTATTTATATCCGCAACAGTTAGCTCCTAACATTAATGTTTTTAATCCTGGCATAGATCTTAAAGTTAAACTATTAAGATTGCTAATTCCTCTAAAACTCATGCTAGGAACATTATGACAACTATTTTCTATATGTATATCATAACAATTAGCTAATCCATTACCCCAAGACATTAAGCGTTTCCATTCGCCTTCTGGATAATTTAAGTAATTAATTTCTGATGGTCTACATTCATTAGCATAGTTGTCAAAGAAGTTTCCACTTACACCAAAGTCTTCACTATATGTTAATCTTTCAACTAAAGGACAGTTGATCAATGTAAAGCTTGACATATTACTAGCATTTTGTTTTAAGTCATATACTTTAGAGCCATCTAATGAAGATGACGCAGGTAAACCTACTACCTTTAAACTATATTGATTACGTAATTCTAACTTTTGTAATGTTTTAGGAACATATATTTCCACTAAGTTACCACCTGATTGGTTAGTATCTATAGATTTTAATACTGTATCTGACGCATTAAGATATCTTAAGTTATTACATCCAGCTACTTTAAGAACTTGAGATGTTTGTAATGTACCAAGCTTATTACATCCACTTAAATCTAATCTTTGAAGATATCTACAGTTTTCTATATCTATACTTAATAGATCTGTATTTCCAGCGCATTCTATATTAGTTAATCTGGTAGCATTACTTAAATATAAGTGTCGAGGCATTAAGCCATCTAATTTTCCTAAAGATTTAATTTGGTCAGCACCATATATCATTATCTCTTGGTCTTTAGATTGTGGCTGATTTTCTTTACTAGCTTGGAATCTAACAACTTGATTTCTTCCTACTTTAAGCGTTTGCTCTCCTGACCTGTCAGCCATATTACGCCATTTAATAGTCAAATACATCGGTGAATAAGTTTGTATGTCTATATATGCTTCACCTATAATACCTGATCTAATAGAAATAAATGATGACGTAGCAGGGCTATAATCAAATAATGTATCACAATATAATAATCTTTCTTTTATCCATCTCTTTAAGTTATAGTATCTATTTCCGTTAGACATCATTATATAAGTACCAGAGTCTAAATATTTCTTTTGAGTACTGAAGTTATATTGTTTTTCTGGTATTTTCTCTATTTGATTAGTAAATAAACATTCATATATTTTGTCTAATGTTAAGTTTCCGTTTCTTAAGTTATTATATTCTGCTACTAAGTCAGCAGCAAATAATGTTCTAACTCTAGACCATAATACAGAATTAGCTGTATTGAATTCATCAATATTAACTTCTATATCAACATCATATTTAGTAGCACCTGTATTATCTAGACCCATCGCAGTATCCATATCATAAAAATCTATATACCATTTAACTCCGTCAAATGTTACTAGTTTCATATTTTTACCAAGTGAATCTACAAGACCCAGAACCATAACTATTAAGTAATATCTTATAACTGACTCTTTATCAAAGTATGTTTCAAATTGAGTTATAAATACTTCGTCAGTTGAATCATGAACAAATGATATTAAGTTTTTAAGTTCTCTATAATCATCATTCATTGAGTTTTGTATTTCTGCAGGATATATACCACTAAAATCATTCTTATACCATGACCATTCATCTATTCCAGTATCAGGAGTCCATGGTATAAATGCACCAGCTGTTTGATTTGTATTAGCTGATACTTCATATACTTTACAAGTATTTTTATGAGCTGGTAAGTCGTATCCAAATGCAGTACTACTATATCTATCTAAGTTGAAATCATAAACACCTTGTAGCTCTCCATTAATGTATAATAAGATTGGAAATCCTTGAACAGTTCTAGATGTTCTAGAATCTATTTTTTGAGCTGGAGTTTGATTAGTATATAAATACTTTCTAACAAAGTCAGCTAAGCCTACGTTATGAGCATTTGTTGATTCCATTAAGTTTGCTTTTAAACAGAACAGGTCTTGAGGTATACAATTAGGATATGGACTATACATTATAGGCTGTCTATTAGAATCTCTAAGTTCTAGATTAAAGTTCTTAATGTTATATGCTATTGAAGATGTACCTTGCCAATACATTAAACAGTTAGTGGCATCTGTTAAAGTTTGTCCATATAAATCAGAGTTAGGAGAAGTATATGTCATAGCTACTTCTACTTTATTTGTTTCAGTCATAGTTTTAAAAGCTTCAGGATCTACTGTAATGTTCATTATCGGCATTATATTTTTTAGTGGATCATTAAAATCTGATTTAAATTTTTGAAGTGATATATCTTCAATAGAAGATAAGAAGTTTTGAACTAGCTCATCAAATGTTAAGTTTCTATCATATATTCTTAAGTGTTTTATTTCACAACTACCAAAGTCTTCAACACCTTTTTTACTATTAAGGAAAATCTTTTCTGCGTGTGCAAATGATTCTAGTATTGCAGATGTACCAATACCACTGTCACTAAGTTTACATGATTTAGTGATTACTCCATTGATAACAACATGTGCATATTTATTAGTTCTATCTATATTAAATATAACGTGTATGTATTCATCTGCACCTATAGATGCATTTATAGTTTGGTTAGCACTAGCTATATATGCTTCTCTAGTATCTATATAAACTCCTTTGAATGGAGTAAGCGTATCTGTTATATCTAAAACTCTAGCTATGTCATTACCTACGTCTCTAGTTTTAAACACTATTTCTATAGCTCCACCATTTTTAAAGTTATTCTTAAATGGTGTCATATCTATTTCAACATAACATGTACCGTCCATAACAAGTTCTGCCATATCAGATCCTTCAGGTTTTATCCATCCATTAGAGCCATAGTTAAAATTATATAGTTTACCTTTGTGACCTCTGAACTTATCTGTCCAAATATCTCTATCAGCGTCATCGTTAGTTCTATCTGTAGCATCAAACCAGCATAATAATGAAGCATCCATTACAGGTTGTATTCTTGTGTACTCACCTTGTACCACTTTACATGCAAATTCAGTAAAGCCGCTTATTCCTAATTCTTCATTTATTGCTTCTATTTTTAATGTATAATCTCCTACGTCTAAACTTGTTATACTCCAATATAATAAACCTGGTCTAGTAACTATTGTCTTTTTAAGAGTACCATTTATATACATATTAACAGTAAAATCTTCATCTCTATCTATAGCTACTCTATATGGTATACTAATAGGAATACCGCTTTCATATTCTTTTTCACTATCAAAATCAGCATAGACAATAATGTGATTTTCGTCTACAACCAATAATGCGAATTTTTTCTTTTCTGTTATATAGTCTCCAGATTTGGCCCAATAAGTTATCTTATGAACACCTATTTGTATATCTGTTAGTTCGTAACTGTTATATCCATTAATAGATTTTATTTCTTTTAAAACTCCATCAATTTCAAAACAAGTATATATATTCTCACCAGTCATACATTCGATAGTGTATGCTAACATTATTCTATTCTTAATATTATAAATAGCATTGGTATCTGTTATCATTGTCATCTTGATACCACCAGCTGTTACTACCCATTTTAATTGGTTAGATAACATACCTGCTCTATCTTTTACATATATAACTATAGATATATTCTTACCAGATCCTAAAGGTGGAACTATGATATCATTATTTCCCTGTTGAATTAATTGAGTACCTCTTTCTATATTATTTACTAATATATAAGCAGTACCTTCACCTAGATTAGGAGAAGTATAGTATATTGGAATAGTAATAGAACTAGAACCATCAGAACTCTTTATTTCAAAATCAGATGTAATAGTTGGTAGTGCGCCACCGCCTCCACCACCACCTGATGGATGATTAGTAGTATGATTTTTAAGTTGAGTTTTAATGCTTTTTATATCAGTACCTATTTCTGCTAACGCACCTTCTACATTTTCAGTTTTGTAATAATCTTGCAAATCTGTAATACCCACATTAACAGCTTTAGTAGAGTTGCTGGTAGATGGCCCAGCAATCTCGATCCATTTACCGTTTACGTATCTTTTAAGTGCCATCTAACCACCTCCCTAGCTTGTTTTGTTCTCGTTGTAATAAGGAGCAGTAACGCCAGTTCTATAAGCTGGTCTTCTATCTGCAAAGTTAATTGTTAATGTATCATGTTGTACTGGAACCATAGAATCCTTATATTCTGATACTGTAACTATTCCAGTTTCTTTGTCTGTACTTACTACGCCAGGAACATATTTACTAACAACGTTTATTCTATCTTTTGTAATATCTATAGTAGCAAAACTTGGTTGCAACATAAGAACTCCACCATAATCATACCACCATGGTCTTGTAGGAGCTGAAGCACTAAAGTGTTTAGTATAAGCTTCTCCAGAACTTGCATTTATAGGATTGCTAGATTTATCTACCATAGTTAAATTATTTAAAGGTATAGCTTTTTCTTTACCACTTATTTTAGAGCCACTAGCTTGGAATAATATATAATAAGTTCCATCTGCAGGATGTGCAGTTCTATCTATTTCAGAGCCATCTAATTTAGTTTCATTCTTAACAGTATAAGTTTTAGTTTTAGTTACATAAGTATTGTAATTAGCTTCATTTGTCATATCTTTATATTCTGCTTTTTCATAACCACATTTAATTGGAATACTTCTATTATAACTATGGTTGTGACCGCACATAAATAAGTCAACTCCATAATGTTCTAATACAGGAATCCAGTGTTGTAATCTCTTAGCTCTTGTAACAGAAAATGGAGATAAATGTGCATAAACAACTACCCATTTAGGTTTAACAGCTCTTTGAGATACTTTCCATAAATCTCTATCTAAGAAATAAGCCTGCTTTAATAGAAACTCAGCCTTATCAATTCCATAATCATTATACATTTGTTCATCATTAGAATTTAAGCATATAAAGTGAGTAAATCCTAAATCAAATGAATAAGTAGATACCATAGGCTGATTTACTGTAGCTTTAACATCTTTATGGTAATCATTAAGCATAGGTTGATCTTCATAAGTAGCATAATGTTCATATGCAAATCCATATTTCTTATCAACTAAATCATTGTTTCCACAAGTAGTCATATGTGGAACATTTTTCATAAATTCGTTAGCATGTTTAGTATAATATAACCATTCAAATAAGTTAGATGCGTTTTGAGATATGTCTCCACAGTTAACATGGAAATCAAAATTAGGTAATCCATTAGCATCATAGAAATTCTTTTCTTTTCTCATAGCTTGAACACATGTATTCCATGCTTCATATTCTGGTTCAGTAAATCCTTGTTGATCAGTAGTTAACAATAATCTGATATTACTATTATCATTATATTCTTTTATTTCTAATAATTCATTATCTGACCAATAGCCAGGTTCACCACATTTATATTCATATAAACCTGGATCTAGATTATCTACTTGTGCTCTATGTATAGTCATGAATACACCATGATTATTTACTATTTCACGTTTTGATTCTACTTGTATCCATGGCTCTAAATTAAGAGTACCATCTATATTTTTTAATTTTCTTAATCTAACTTCTCCACTATCTGTAACTGTAGATTGCCAAGTAAATATTCTAGTGCTTGATCTTTTACCAAAAGTTATGTTCACTAAATTTGGTATATTATCTTTTGGTTTTATTTTATCAGCGCTTTGTTCCCATCTACCATCTCTTAAACTTCTAGGTCTTACATCTTCAACTTTACATTTTCTATAGTTGATAGGTTTAGTATCATATTTATTATTTTTATTATTTTTAAAGTCGATACGTCTTATAGCCGTATCTTTATTCATACAGTTATGAAAGAATTTATTATAAGCTGGTGGAGCAGCATTTGTACCTGCAGCACCAACACCTAATAAATCTACATAGTCTTGATTTATTCTTGTTTCAGTAACAGCTCCTGTAGCATCAACTATTTTAGTAACTACAGTAGGGTTGTCTGTTGGTGCAATAGAGTTAGTACTTAAATATAAAGACATACCACTATCGCTTAAGGCTATAGGTTTACCTGTTTGTTCATCTATCCATTCTTGATCATAGTCATATATTTTACATATAATCATATCACCAGACATGTTACCGTGTTGTTTTCCTCTAATTAAAAAAGAATGACGAGGAGGAATAGCACCTCTAAGAGATAATGTTTTCCATGCCGCATCATTAGATCCTCTATAATGTAAATATAAACCACAAAGGTTAACAGTGTTAGTATTAGAACAGTTATACAATTCTACAAAACTGTGAGATACGGCAACACCTTGAGATGTATCTGTAGGTACGCTGTCGCCTCCGCCATAAGCTTGATTTATAACTATACCATGACCATCTACAAGAGTAGCTGAAGCTTCATTACCTGTAGCTGCATTAGTACCAGCCATAGCACCTACAACTATTTTTTCTGTTTTTAATGGTGTTCTTAAATTTTCTCCTGGAGCATACACATGTCCTTCAACTGTATCTTTAGGAAATACTTGAAGCTTGCCATCAGTATTTATAATTAATCTATATTCTTCATCATTATCGTGTGATTTTAAATCTACAAAATTTTCACCAACATTTGTAGAACCCATCATGTTGGCTACTTTTAACTTTCTGTTATCGCTTCCTCTTTGTATGACGATATAATCCTGATCGACATCAACTGTTAGGACTTCTGTTAATTCACTTATTCTTTTGCCCATTTTTGCCTCCTTTTTATTTGCATTATAGTTTGCATTTCTTGTTTATTGCTGAACTTCTAACAGCAATTCTGTACCGTCCTCTAATAGTATTGATGAACCGTCTTCTAACAAGATACTATAATTACTTGGATTATCAGGTGAAACTATAATTCCGCTTTCTAGCATTTCTTCTAATTCGTCTATTCTTTTATTTAAAACATCCATTGAAGTTTGCATTTCTTTAATTAATTGTTTTAAATTATTTAACAAATCAAGATCTTGTTCACTTTCTACAATACCATCTGTATTAGTATCTAGCCATAACATTCTATTATCTTCTGGTGGCTCTGGACCTACCCAAATATGAACATAAATATCAGGTGGTTCCTCTTCGCCTTCTCCGCCACTACCACCACTAGTGTTAGTAGAAAACATAGGTCTCCAGCCATTATTAATAGAATAACTATAATATTTATCTTCATCAGATACATAACACAATGCACCGTTCTTAATGTTAGTTGTGTTTAAATCTTGCATTTCTTGGTTTGTATTTACAGTTAGTATACCGCCACTTTCTTGTAATACATTTATCGTTTCAGTAATTCTATTAAGAGTATTACTTAATGATTCGCCTTCGTGACCAATAACTAAATTTATATGTGTAATAGGTAATAATCTATTCCCTTGAGGGTCTAGTATAAAACCTTTCTTAAGGTCTTCTACATTAATCATCAGTTCACCACCTTCAAGATATTATTACATAATAAAAAGACCAATAATTTATTGGTCCTTTATTTTATATTATTTTCAGTATTGTCTGGAGTTTTGTAGAAATTTCTATTTAAAAGATCTATAACGTCTTCTCTATATAACTCATTACATTTGCAAAAAACAATGTTCCCTGTTACGTCATCTATTTCTACTTCTTCGAACCCTAAGTCATGATTATCTATATAAGTTTTTCCGACAGTAAGTATTCTACTTAATGCGTCTCCAGTAACTCTTCTTTGACTCATTGTTATCACTCCGTTTTAGTATGTTAGTAAATTATTTATATAAGTTATCTAACATAGTTTGTAATTCAGCATCTTCTAATGGTACTAAGTTAGCTAATTGTTTTTGCATTGCAGTTATACTTGCTTCTGCAGAAGTTAATCTAGTGCCAGCATTTATAGCTTTTAAGTCAGCTACATCTTTAACTAATCCGCTATTACTGTCTCCAACAGTAGTTTCTAAAGTAGCAATTCTGCCACCTAAAGCATCAGTAGTAACTTTAACTCTACCTTCAGCATCTGCTACAGCTTTAGCAACAGATCCTTCAACTTCAGCACCACCTTCTAATACATCTAATCTACCTTCAACAGCATCTATAGCGTCATCTTGAGCTTTATCTTTAGTAGCTTGAGCAGCTTTGTGATCATCTAAAGCTTTTTGAACAACTTGAACTTTAGCAGCTACTGAGTCAGCTCCGTCTCCTGTTAATGCATCTAATCTATCAGTTAATATTTTATCAGCATTTTGTCTAGCTGTAGCTTCAGCAGCTATTGCAGCAGCGTTAGCAGCAACATCAGCACATAATCCAGTAGCAGCTTCTCCACCTTCAACTGCTTTATGTCCTAATATAGCTTCTATCTTAGCATCTTCAGCATCTGCATATTCTTTAGCAGCAGCTAAATTATCAACATCAGCTTTTTCTAAAGCAGCAACTTTAGCATCATAAGTAGTTTGAGCAACTTTTGCGTCTATTTTAGGTTGTAATTTATTTTCTAATGCAGCATCTTTATCAGAAGCATCTTTAGCAGCAGCACTTATAGCTTCAGATTTAGCAGTAGCTATTTCACCAGTTATAGTAGTATGTAAAGTTGTATCTAACTCACCAGCTTTATCTATTGCTGCTTGTTTAGCTGCAGCTATGTCTTTAGCAACTTGAGCAACATAAGCTTGATATGTGCTTTCATGTTTAGTTATAGAGTCAGCTAATTCTTTTAATGTGTCCATAGCTTCAGGAGCACCGTTAACTAAATCAGCAACAGCTTTCTTAATTGATCCTTCGCCTTCACCTTGAATAACAGCTAATTTACCTTCATTAGCAGCAACTCTATTTTTAAGACTATCAGCAGCAGTATTAACTTGATCTATAGCATCTTTTATTTTCTTATCTACAGAACCATCAACATTAACGTCTCCATTTAATGTTTCTATAGCAGCTTTATTAGCTTCAGCTTTTGCATCTACAGCTTTTTCAGCAGCATCTGCTCTAGCTGCTTCTTTAGCTATTGCGCCAAATACAGTATCTTTATCTTTAGCATCATCGGCTTTACCAACTAATACTTCTAAAGCGTCAACGTCAGCTTGTGCAGCATCAGCAGCATCTTTTGCTTCTTTTTCAGCAGCTCTAGCAGCAGCAGCTTCAGCAACTAAATCAGCTTTAACTTTAGCTATTCTACCAAATGCAGTATCAGCAGTAGCTTCATCAGCTTTTTGTCCTAAGTCAGCTCTTAATTCATTTTCAACACCTTGAGCTCTAGTAACTTCAGCTTGTACAGCAGTTTGAGCATCTAAACCAGCTTGTTTAGCATCTTTTATAGCTTCAGCAACTGCTCCACCTTCTGCATTTGCAGCTTTTAAATCAGCTACGTCTTTTACTAATCCTTTAGCATCGTCTCCAACTTTGCCTTCTAATGCAGTTACTTTACCTTCTGCAGTTGTTAATCTATCAGCCAATCCATTAACATTAGCAGTAGCATCTGCTAATGCAGCATTTCCAATTTGAACATTTTTAATTAATACATCTATAGCTTTTTTAACATCTGCTACGCCTGACATAGCAGGATTAGAGTATTTAAGTTTTGCTACATCTTCTACACCTATTTTAGCATCCCATACAGCAACTTTTCCATCAGTTATTTTATCTAATTCAGCTTTGTTAGCATGTGTATGTGTAGATTCAGCACCAGCTATTAAATCTTTAACTTTAGCATCAAAGCCAGTTATATCAGTAGTTTCATGAATATGTTGTTTTGCAGCTACTGTAGCAGTTTTTTCAGCAGAACCATCGAATTCTACTTCTTGATCTCCTACTGTTAATTTTAACGCATTAGCAACTCTAGCAGCGCTTGCAGCTTGTGCACCTTTAGCTAAATATAATTCAGCGTTTTTACTTTTTAAAAATGTAAGAACTTTTTGTAAATTCTCTTTGGTTACAAAGACTTTTTTAGTTTCATCAGCCATCTTATTATTAATTCCTTTCGTTTTTATTGGTATAAGTTATTAAAAATTTCATCAACATCAGTATCACTCATTGTAATGTGTTCATGATTTTTTATTAGTTCATCAACATACAGTATAGTTGCATAATTATCTTCTAAGTCTTTATTTAAGACATAGTTATTAAGAGTCATAGTTAACTTATCTTCATCAATGAATGCACTTATGTCATTTAAAGTAGCATAATCACTTAGATCGATTTCTGCTATTTTATCTATTACAAAAGTTTCAGTAGCCAAATTAATATCGTTAGCTAAATCTGAAATCTTTGTTGGCAGTTCAGGTAGATCTGTTAAGTCATTATATGAACCACTAAAATTACTTTTAGCATTCCAATTTTCAATATCGTTTAGTGTTATACTATCTAATACATCTTTGTTATCATGTCCATGAATTTGACTAAGATCATTTATTATTTCAATCCAAGTATCATTTATATATCTATATTCTTTTTGATTATCTAATACATATATACTCATACCTGGGCTGGCATAACCTTTTTCTGAATATATATTACGTTCTTCAATGGTATTAACTACATCAAATTTTGATATTATTTCACGATATGTACCTACAGCAGCATTCTTAATAACGCTAAAGCCTTGTTTTTTATCTTTTAATGTTAAAACTTCAAAACGTTTGCCAGTATCTTTTACATATACAACCATGCCTATATAAGGTGATGGTATAGATAAAATATCCTTTTCTGTTTCAACTCTAGTTCTAATGTCTAAAGGCGTATCTATAGATTTAGGTCTTATAGACCCTTCTGTTTGTATAGTGTTCGTATTGAAATCAGTACTCATATTGACAACGCTCTCCTAAAGTTGACGCACAGCCAATATGTTTTTAGTTCCATCAGTTGCTATATAACCACCTGACTGACAGTAAGTAACACCATCTATTTTGTTTATTAGTTCTATACCTTGTTGACAAAATTGATAGCCAGTACTACCATCTTCGCTATTTAAATCACTAAAGTGTTTATATTGTCTAGTTAATTGATTAGACATAACATAAACATCATAATTACATTCTTTAGGATAAATGCAGCATAAATAAGCTCCACCTTCAAAAATATTTTCTACATTTCCACAATCGTAATCTTCTAGTAATTGTGGCTCCATTTCAATTAATCCGCCTCTAGCTACGGCTTCGTCTATTTCTGCTTTTGACATATTTTCATTTATATCATCTAATACGCTAAATCCATTTCCGCCTATTTCGTCATAATACATATAACCTATCCACATTTTAGGTTTTGTTATTGATGGATCTTCTTCTTTAGTATCGCATATACATTTAGGTATATTAAATGTTATAGTTAAATTAGGGTAAGTGCCTTCTGTAGTGACACTAGCATCTTGATCTGATTCTATCATATTAATTGCAAAAGTAAAATTTGGATTCTCTGCGTTTACTCCGTCTACTCCATCTTTTCCAGCAGGGCCAGGAGTAAGTTCTATTAAATCTATTTGTTCTTGCACATATGCTTTAGTGGCAAATTTATTCATGTCTATTATTTCTCCGCCAGATTCACCTTTTTGTGCTAAAGCATCTTCTATTCTTGTTTCAACAAATTCTTCGGTAGCTAATCCTTCAATAGAAGGTATTACTGGCTTATCTAATAAGTCATTATAAGAACCACTAAAATCAGATTTGTCATCCCAAGTATTCATTCTAACTAAAGTTATTTCATCTAATACAGCTTTATTTATATGTTTGTGTTCAGAATCCTTTGATGCATACTTTGTATCATGATTATGATTGATAAATGCTTTATTGGCTAACAACGCTCTTAATTCTGTATCATCGTAATTTTCTAATGTAGCTAATTTTTCTATTTCTTCATCCGGAACAAGAGATTTACCTTCTTCTTTATCAACTTTTTTTTCAAGATCTTCTAGCTTAGCGATTGTATCTGGATCAATACCTCCACCTAATTGAGCTTGCTCTACATATTGTCTGACATAGTCTTCAGTAGCAAGTTCTTCGGCTTCAAGTTTAGTTAAGTATTTTTCGTCGATACTTAAGCCATCATTATCTAAGACCAAAGATTCATGAGTTACAGGTAAAAAAGTTTTACCGTTTTTTCTCATAAAGCCTTTATTCATACGCTTCATTTCATCCATCTTTTTAATCACCACCTTCACTATAAATCTATTACATAAAAAATGACACGATATTTAATTCGCGTCATCTTTAAATATACTCATTATTTGTTGTATTTCTTCTTCATCTATAACTTCATCTAAAGCCCAATCTTTATTAATCCATGGTATCCATTCTTCATTACCCATGTATTTATAATATTTATCTTCGTTTTCCACATAGCATAGCATTCCGTATTTTAATCTCTTTTCTGGTAAGCTTCTCATTTGATTAGGAGAATTTACGTGATATAATCCACCATATATTGCATTACTATCTACTAACCAAAAATCGCCACCATCTTTTTGGGTTATATGACTAATTAAAGGTATACCTTTCATTTACTAATCACTCCTCGCTTCTAATGTTTATAACAGTTGTTCCTAAGCTATGGTTATCAGATCTCCATATACCATATAATTGTTCTACGTTAAAGTCATTTTCTACTAACACTTCATCTACTCTTTCGAAGCCTCCATCAATTCCGCCATGATTAAATATAGGATCACCCCAAGAAACAGGAGCACAGAAATAAATATACTTATCTCTAGTAGCTTCAAAAGTTAACTTAATATCGTTAGAAGTAGCTAAAGTTCTTTTTGGTAGTCCTTTTACAAAGCCAGGGTCATATCCATCTGGACTTACACTAACTCCATAATATAAATTATAACCAAAAGTATATTTACCTTCAGCTTGAGCCTTGCCGCCTTTTTCATCTGTAATGGTTAGCTTAAATACTTTATCTTCATATATAGGCTCTACAAGATATTTTGTATTACTTGCATCAACAGATACTGATTCTACATCTGTTACTTTAATAGATTGTATAGGAGATGTATTGTCATGAGTCCAAGATAATGTTAATGGAACATCGACATAGTTTCCAGCTTCTCTTAATCCAAAAGGATCGCTAGCTGTAAAGCTATGTATTTTTGGTTCTTTATATAGTAATTGATCTAATGCTTCTTGTACTGTATTTACATTACTATCCCCATATGTATATGATACTTGAGACGCATTAAGTGTTACTTCTTTATCTTTAATTGCAAGGTCAGACCAATAAGGCGTATTGTTTGGCCCCATTGTTAGTACTTGCCCTTCTTTACCGCCTGAAGGATTATCTAATTTATTATTTAATTTTATTTTTAACTCTTCACTTATAGCATCGTCACAATCAGTACATGTTGGTATCTTTACAGAAGCGATAGTAACTCCATCACGACTTAATATTAATGTTCCATCTACTATTTCTGCTCCATTAAAGTTTCCTTGTAACTCTTGAGATAGTTTTTGTGAACTCCATGTATGACTAGCGTCAGTAACGTTGTCGTCAATTATTTTTACGTTTGTAATACTGGAGTCTCCACCACTTATGCCGGGACCAATAAATGATTCATCTATTACTTTGGCAACTCTACCAGTATTTAAATCTATATGATATAAAACAGAATTTATAATGAATTCCATTTCACTATCATTTTTAGATGATACAAACATATTGTATTTATTTATAGTAGAGTCTGATTGTAAGAAGCGCATGTCTCCATGATCAGTTCTTACACAAAATACCACTTTGTTGTATTTATTATCTAACTTAGCTTTATATATTGTATACGGATCTAAATCATTTACATATATCTTTATTGTATCTTCATCTTCATATACGCTTGGATATGGTTTAATTAATACGTTTTGATCAACATATAATTTAGTTGCTACTTCTTGTGCATCTTCTGGTTTTTCTCCACCAATAAGTACAGCACTTCTAAACCAACCTCTACCTTGCCAATCTAAAGTATATATATTCTTTGGAACTTCTTTATCTCCGCCACCTACAATATGAGCATATATGTCATTAGAATCTGATTCATTAAACTTACCATGTACTAATTGATATTCAGAGTATGCTCTAGTACCTTCGCCAAGAGCTACTGCACTATTAGCTTTATAGTCAACTTCATTATTAGAACCTATAGCTGCTGAATGAGGAGCCTCTGCTGTATTGTTAATACCAGATGTAAAACTGTTTTCTCCTATATTATGTCCTTGGGCACGAGATCCAATTGTTAAACTTTTTTTAACGTTTATATTTTCTGTATTATTTAAATACTTATATATATAATTTTGTATTGAAGTATCAAAACTACTCATTTATAACACCTCTTAATAGTCCAAATAAAATACAAGAGATTTTAATTCTGATTTCATATTCTCAGGTATTGGTCCTATTTTTATTTCTATTTCTTTATATGTGCCACCAGCATCTCCGTATAGAGTTCCTAAGTCAAATATAGCTCTATCTATATTTATAGTTGGTTTCTTATAATCATTTGTTCCTGGTATACGCATTTCTATTAAGTTAAGCAAAAAGTTATCTTCATACTTTTTAAAAGATAAAACTAATTTAGCATCTATTACATCATCTACATCATTAAGTCCTCGATAATTATTCCATACTTGTATTCTACGAATAATTACGTCTCCAGCAGTATAAGCTCCATCTGCCATATATGTATTGTATTGAATAAAGTTTTCATCTTCGTAAACCATCCAAGATATTTTAGCACTCATATTTATCTACCATCCCTTCCGAACTTGATTCCTCTAATTATAATCTTATCGTCAGTTTTTATATTAGATAATGCTTTATCAGTTAATTTCAAATATACATTAACAGTACCTATAGTACTAGTTTCTTGTATTAATACATAATCTTCATCAGGTAGTAGCATTCTATCTATATTACCATTAGCTACATCTCTCCACCATATTAATACGAAATCTTCAGTTCGTAAGTAATTACTAACATCATATCCTAAAACAGAATAAGAACCAAAAGTTATTACATGATATATATGATCTAAAGATTGAGGAACTCTTTTAACAAAGCTAGGAGCTAAATTATCTTCTGATATAATAGAACTAGTAGTAAGATAAGAATCTAATTTACCTATGCCGCTACCTGTTACTATAGATACTTCTTTTTTAATATCTTCAATAGCAGCTTCTGTATTCTGACAAAACTCTAGTGTTGAATTGTATAATGTTTCTACTTTTGCATCACATGTTTCTTGTCTTGTCTCTAGCTCATTTACTAGACTGTTAATATGATCATATGAGAAGAAATTGCTAGTTATACGATAGCTTATTACGTCTCCAATATGCAATGGCTTATTAATAGTAAATTGACGAGTTACAGATCCTCTTAATCTAAGTAGTCCAGATACTTCTTTATTGTAATATGCATCACCATCAAAAATTCCATTCTCTGGATCCAATGTAGGTAAGTCTAGATCTGTACCTTCTGTATAGTCGATATCTTTAACAGCTTTTATTCCGTTTATATATACTTCTAATTGATTTTCATTATATCTATAAAATGCATCATTACTTATTTCTATAACGTTAGTTACATTATTATTTAATACAATAGAATCTTCATATATATATACAGCACTACGTTGTAATTTACGAGAACTATTAGCAGATGATACTGCACGGTCAATATTAATTTCTACATATAGTTCATCTTCGTATTTTATGTTGCCGCTATTATCAACTATCTCTTCGTTAAATATGCTATCCAATGGTTCATTAAGCATTATGCCTATACCTAAGTTATCATATAAACCATCCATTGTAGATAAGCGTCCTTCAGTCCATCCGAACTTATCACTTATAGCTTGTTGAACGCTTAAAGGTAACGTAGGAATCATTTCTATACTTATTTCAGTAAACTGATCTCTATGTAATGGCATTTGATTTATAATAACGCTAACTTCATTTCTATTTGGAGAAAAGAATAAAGCCTTATCAGTTTCTGCATCAAATATAAAATATGAATATTTATAAGGATATCCATCTTCATCTTTTCCTAAAGCTAATGCTTGAGGTGAAGACCAATAATTATTATTTTTCCATAACGAATCTTTACCGAATACTTTACATTCTTTAGTATTAGCATAAGTCTCTTTGTTAATAGGAATCCATCTATATCCTGATTCATTAAATGTAATTGTATATGTTAATACGTCTCCTGCAGATACTGGAGTATATACTCTAAACTTATCTGAATAAGTATTACGTGGTATAACTTGTATAGAAGCAGGCATATCTCCGAACAATTCATCAAATTCACTATCCTGCATTTCTATTGAATTTAAATATACTTTTAATTGTTTTCCATTTACTTTATAGTCTATTGCTGTTTCGAAATCATTAAAGCCATCAAAGTTTCTATCTTGAGTTATTTCTATAGTACGTTTATAAGTATAACTATCTACTGCTTGCCATACATAAAGAGTATCTCTATCTAACCATAGTTGATTAGGTTTAGGATCTAATGGCTCTTCTGTTGCTATTAAATGTAAGTCATTAAAAGGAGTACCACATATATATAATGTTCCATCTGTAGCTGTATATATATTACGAGAGCTTCTTAGGTCTTTTTTAATAGTTATATAAGCATGTGGTGTATCATTAGGGCTTTCCATATATTCATTTTCTATTTGTATAAAAGCTATAAGATAATTGTACTTGTCAGGAATTATAGCAGAAGGAGTAGTAGATGTTATACTAGAAGATTTAACACTTATTTTATTATTAGTATCTATATATACAGTATCTATACGTTTAGCAGTACTATAATATTCTACTTTAACATTTCTTTTCGTTAATCCAGTAAGAGATAATGTTTTACCACTTACAGCTTTTACTCTTATGTAATCATCTGTAGAAGTAGAGTTTTGATATAAAATATTTATTCCACAATATAATGGAGCTAATGAATCACCATATTGTACTGGACACATTCTATTAACCATATATGGCACTTCTTTAAGTTGCACCTGGTTATTAATATCTGCACTTAGATATTCTAATTGCTTAGATAGTTTAGGTCTTTCAATATCTATTATTTGATCTTCTATAAATATTTCGTTTCCGTTTTTATCAACTATAGATGCAGCAGACACTCTAATAGCAAATTGAGATTCATTTACTATTGGGGTTATTTCTAACCCTGATGCTATACCAGGACCACCAATACTTAAACGTTCTCTGCTTATTTCGTCATTTAAGAACTCAAAGTTTTCTTGTATTTCTTCACTTCTTATTCCATCAGAAAAATCTATAATATGAAGTTTAGACATTAATTATCGTCATCCTCCTTATCTTCAAAAAATACAGCAATATAGTCTTCTGCTGTTTTATATTTATCTAATGCTTTTTGTATGTATTCCTCATAAGGTTTATACTTAGTTGGCATAGTTAATACTAATGTTCCTGCTATTCTATAAGGTCGTCCATTAATGTGTCCTATATCAACTAATTCAAAATCATCCTCTTCTTCTTCAGATAATCCTCCACCTAATTGTCTCATATCATACACTTCAATAGCATCATCTGTTTGCTGAACTAATATATTAAACAATTTATATAGATTAGGTTTATCTTCATAATCTTCAGCATAACAATATGTTATCATAGAATTATCTTTATTATAAAATACGGTATATTCCGCTTCTCTAATTCTTTGTATTAATTCTCCATCTGTCTTTATAAAGGATATCTTTAATGTAGTATCAGTTTGTTTATTGATTTTGTATTTACTTGATTTAAAATTATATAATTTGATTATTAAATCTGTATCTGATTCTACCATCATTATTTTATTAGTAATATCTTGTTCTATTAAGTAGTAAAGCTTATCTATATAATAGATGCTGCCATTACAATAAATACTCTTCCAACCCTCTGGTTTGTTAGGTTCTGTATATCCATTTAGTTTTCCGTCTATAACGAATACAGGCTTACCATTATTCTGACCTATGCATTTAATAGATCCTGCAGTTTCCAAACCCGCATCTAATGCCGTATCATCAACTATATCTATATTTATTAAATTATAGGATCCTTGAGAATCAAATTGAGAAGAAATACTTTTCTTAGATATAAAGCTACTCTTTGTAGTATATACGTTATTAGTAACTTCATAATTTGGAAGCGAGTATGTGATCCATTCTTCATTATAATCTGTAGACATGTATGTATTACAGTAAACATACATCATAATCTCGTACATAAATTTCTCATATGTATTCATATCATCAAATATAGTATAAGAAGTTATAACTATAAAACCTTGATTGGTATATTCTAATATTAAAGCTGGTACTAAATTAGTATCAAATATATTATGTACCGTAACTCCTGTAGGTGTACTTATTGTATTTAAATCAAAATAATACTTTGTATCAATTACAGCATTCTCACTTATAATTGGATTCTTTATACGAAATGTATGCGGAGTAGTTGCTGTTAGTACTTTATATGTTTCGTTAAGTGCTACTGCGTCTTCACACCCAAACCATATATTAGTATGTTTACTAAGATAATCATCTATCCTTATTTCTCTAACATTGTTTACATCAAAGTGTTTACAGTTATGAGACTTTATAAATATAATATCAGTTTCATCTGATAATTCAAATGTATTATGAGTTTTATCGTTACTATTTATTTTGATATTGCTATATACATACATGTCTCTTTCTGAAGGGTTCATAAAAGTATTGATTAAATTTCTATTAAGTGTGTTATCATATTCATAGCCTATTTTTATGTTGTATGTATTAGAAATATTATAGTCATAATTCTTTTTAACTGTGGCTTTCCATAAAAATTTTTTAGGAGAAAACTTTATAGTATTAGAAGGATAAAACATATATCCATTATTAGTAGATACAAATAGATTGTTTTTACTTACTTCTTCTTCGAATTCATTAAATAGTAAAAAGTCTTTATTTTCAAACTTCTGTTCAGGATATAATATAGATTTACTAGTAGTTGAAAAGCTTGGTTCTACTATTTTACTTATATCGTATTTTGTATAATCAACACTTACATATGCCAATGGTATATTTAAATCTGTATCTATTTTAGAAGTAGGTATTGATTTTATTTTATGTTTACTAGGATATATTCTCATTTAGCACCTCCTAACTACCTATAACTATATAACAATTTTCAGAAGGAATTATTTTACTATCTACATATTTTTGTTCATTTATATATTCATATCTTCCTATTGTGTTTTCTATATTGTCATATAATATACTAATCTTTTCGTTTGTTGTAGATATATCTACCGAATATGACTGTCTACTATAATCATAATTTATAGCATATGAATCATTTTTAAAATAATCAACTATTATATATTTATATTCGCTCAAATCACTATTAAATATTATCTCTCCAATATCTCTATAAACTACTACTCCAAATTCATCATATTCATCTTCCGTTACTATCATATATTGACCACGTACGCATAGATCTATAGTATCCATTATTGTGTCTGGGCCTTTATCTGGAATATGATATATTTTATCTAAATCAAAATCTGCGTCTTTATCTATTAAGTAGATCTTAATACTACCCTTTTCTTGTAGCGGCACCTTTTCTAAAACAATACGACGTTTAGCTTTAAAGTATTCTCGTTCTACATTTGTAAAGTAGTAATATGGTCCATGTTCTTTTTCTATTATTCTATAACTAGAAGATAAATCTAAAGGTCTAGATTTCTCGTCTTCTCTTTCTCTGTCTAATACAACTATAGGAGACTTAATTAATCCTGGAACATATTTAGTTATCTCATTATGTACTCCAAAATAAAACTCGTTATTATTTAAGTCTATTAATTTTAATGAAGTAATGTAACCATTAACATTATTAAACACAGTTAGAAACGAAGATAGCTTAGCAGAAGCACTCCAACGTTTAATATTGTTCTTATCATATACACTTATTTCTCCAGATTTATATACATATTTATATTCTACATTTTCAGATATAGACATATCATATAAACCATACGATTGATTATTAATATTAACTATACTATAATCTTCTGGTGAATAATGATCTATACCAGGAGTGTTTTCTATATAACCTATAAATTCAAAATAAGATAAATCATTTAATAAGAACTTTACATAGCTTCCGTATATACTTTTATTTTCACCATCAATTATTGAAGTACGTAAATACTTACTATCTGACTCTGTAGTTATATATATGTTTGATATAGTGCCAATAGTTCCAACAAACTTTAAGGACACATTTGATGCTTCTGGTAAAGTAAATGTATTGTTTGTGTTTAATAGATTCTTTTCATTATCAGACATTCTTTCATCTTCTGAAATAAATATATATGGTTTTATGTCTGAGTCTTTACTTTTATCAAATTTTAAATAATAACTTCCTCTACTAAGTCTAATATTTAATTGTTCGATTTCTGCGTTATTGTTGCAGCCTTCAAGAGTAAAGCTATCTCTATTAAATGATACATAACCACCTTCTGTATTTACCATATTGACATTCCATCCATATGGAATAGAAGATGCTATATTAATAGATTTAATTACATTATCTTTATTAGAATAATATCCTAATATATAATTATTCATCTCTGTTTTTAGTACTATATTTTTTAATTCTAATTCTCCTATGTTAAAAGTATAAGCATTGTTTCTTTTAGATATTTTAAATATAATATCTTGTTTATACGGTCTAGCAGGAGATGCAGAAGTAGAAAATAAAATAGAAATATTATTATTAATATCTTTTTCTATTATTTCGAATGTTCCTGATCCAAGTTTAAAAATTAATGTTTTACTATTTATAATAGAATTGCCCTCATTATCAATGAGAGCAACTCCAAAGCCTGGATTTGCGTAATCTATTTTCAAAGTAATATCGATATCGCCAGAATATAAATAATCATCATATAGAATATCTTGTTCATAAAATTCGATTCCATTATTAACATTTATTCTACTATTGTATTGAATCATCTAGCTTATCACCTCAACATCAAGACTATCAAAATTTACATAAGCAGTTTTAGATTTTAATTCTATTTTAAACTGGAAGAATCTAACCGGAATATATTTAAAATTCAAAGGATCAGCATTTTCATAATCATATACCGTCTTATTATTTTTTGTTACTAATTTTAATTTATTCCAATCCATCCATCTACCAGATGTATTGTTATCAGTCATAGCTCTTATGTAAACTTCTACATCATTTATATTACTTATGTCGTTGATGTTTATATTCTTTACTGTATAAATAGAGGATTGTTGGCTATCAAATACTGGACTTATTAAACTACCAGAATTAGGAGTAACTAAAACTGGTGCATTTTCTTTTGTACTTTTATATTCAACTAATATCTCTATTTTATCGATTACACAATCTTCAGGTATTTCTATTTCTGCTTTAACATATTTATATAAATCTATACCATATGCAAAAGCGTAATTAGTATTACTTGATGTTAATATTTCAACATTAGGTCTTTTTTTATTGTCAGTGCCTAATATTTTTATTTTAAACTTATCCATTTTATCTATTAATATATCATTGACTTTAATAAATAATCTATTAATAACAGAAGGATCTATCTCTACATAATCAGTTATAAATCTACCAGGAGAGTTAGATGGAGCTTTAATATAATTATTAACTATTAACTCAGTATCTTTATAACAATTTCTATCGTTAAAGTCTTCTGCGGTTTCATAAGTCTTTATCTTTGTGGCATTCCATGAAACATTTCCCACTACCCTTATATTGCCATCACTACATAAACTAGCTTTATTATTTATACTATTATGCAATGAATTAAGTTTCATTTTATATTCAGAGCCTTCACTTTTTGTTTCATTAAAGATTATTCCTAATCTCTCTATGTTCTTAACATGATAGTTACATATAGGATCAAGTTTATTAGATATAACTATATCGTCTATTATACCTTCTCCT
Organism: Clostridium sp.; assembly: GCA_022782605.1. GTDB lineage: Bacteria > Bacillota > Clostridia > Peptostreptococcales > Peptostreptococcaceae > Terrisporobacter. The sequence goes on from JALFMW010000316.1 coordinate 29,462, forward strand.
ACAACTACAAGATAATATTTAGTCTTTTCTTTAGTTAAGAATTTATTTGTTCTTATATGAGACTCATTTGATTTCTCTTCTAGTTCGGCTATTAAAGATACAGATAAAGCAGACTTAAGTTTTAAAGTGCCTAATCTTTGTTCTTCACCTATATATACTTTTAATCCAGAAGTAGCAGCTAACGTAATATATGTTTCTGGCTTAACATATTCTGTTATATCTAAATAAGCATAGTTTGTCATTTCAGAATTATTTTTTGTTAATTGAAGTGCTATATCATTAAATCCTTCGTATGTAGAATCCCCAGTATCTAATCTTAGTTTATATAATTTATCTGTTAAACTTAATGTAGTATTGAAAGTTACCCAATCATTATATGAGTCACAAGCAGTATATTTATTGAATTTAGGTGACTCTAAAGGATTACTACAATCATAGCTGTATAAGTCATTCATATTACGTAATAGCATTTCACTGTTTCTTACAAAGTTATTAGCAGACTTATATGTGTATATATAATCATCGCTAATATCTACATTATCATATAATAAGTGTTTATTGTTATATAAAGTCTTGCTTCCATTTTCACTAAATAAATAATATTCTCTTCCATTGAAATAATAATATCCTGTCTTTACTAATATCGTTTTTTCTTCAACATGCTTATTAAACTTAACTGTATGATCATTAATCATTTGACCTTCAAAACTAGGCTCTTCACATTCTATATAAGCTAAGTCTGAATCAGAGAAATCACTAAAGTTATTTAAATCATATGTTTCTCCATTATCCATATTAAGTAAATAATATGTGTTTAATTCTCTATATGTTTCAACTGTGTATCCAGTTAATTTATATAATAAATCTAAGTCAAATACTAATGCCACTGGCTTGTTAATAGTATATTGTACATAGATATTTAAGCCTTCAGGTAAAACTTCATTCCATACTATAATACCTTCATCTTTTAATAGAGTATATTTTATATCAGAAGAAGGATCTCCTTTATCTGGTGAGCTGTTTCCTATATAAGTTATTTTATCTATATTGGAGTAGTTTAGTTTTTTGAACATTGTTTTATCTATAGTTATTATTTCTGTTTTTAGTAAAGTTTCTGTTTCAGCTGTACCGTCATATTTTTTATATTGAACACTCATACCCTCAGGAGGAACTACTATATATTGTTCAGTATAAATAGTATTGTTATTTGATACTGTATAAGAATCTTGTAGATTTATATATTCTGCTAATATCTCTTTATTAGAATATTCTAAATAACTTATATCATATATAGTTTCGTTATTATAATTATTAGTATTTTTTATATAAAGGTTTTTAATACCGATAGACCAATCTAATAATTCATCAAATTCTTTTCCTTCATCTAAATAATTATAGAATCTAACTCCTGTATTTGGAGTATTGCATTCTACAGTGTAAAAGTTTAAAGCATCTTTATCATAATAATCTGGCTCAGTAAAGTTCTCTGCAACAGGAACATCTTTAATTTCATTAATAAATAAATTGTATGTGTTATTAGCTGTATGTATTCTATCGTTTTTATCATAAAAAGATATATAATCAAAAGATCCTATAATACTATTATTGTAATAGCTATCGCCAGAGCCCCAAATTACTCCTATATTAGGTGGCAAATTATTAAAAGTAAATCTAGTAGAATTGACACCATATAAAAGAGAACTATTTAATTTTAATAATTTAGCATTTCCATCATCATTATTTTTAAGAATTACAATTCCTCTTACAAGTCTAGAACAATATACTCTATCGGTAGTTATATCAAAAGTATAATCTTTAAGCTCTTTATTTATCATATCTAATAAACTTACTTTATATGTTGATTCACTTTTTGTACCGTCAATGACTACGGATTTTATTTCTTGTCCCGCAGACAAAGCTATATTATAAAACATCTTTCCGCTTTCTTCTATACGTTGTATTTGACCAACTGTAGTAGTTATATTATTTATAGTGTTGTACTCATCAAGATTTAATCTTATATATGAGTCATTGTCTGTAGCTTTATAAGATATTGCAGGATTATAGTTTTCTATAAATTTATCATCGCGTGTATTACTAATATTTCTCTTTACTAACGTTACTTTACAGTTAGATTCTATATCTATTTGTCTATAACAACTATTAACCATATCAAATATATCTGTTTCGTAAACTGTACTTGATATATCAGTTCCAATATATATACCACCTATTACTGGACATCCTCCACTTTTACTAGTGACAACAACCTTTAATGTTATAACATTACTTATAGGTAAAGTTGTGCCGCTCATTTTTACAAAATCGTTTTTTGTTTTATAATAAAACTCTACGTTATAATTGCAGTATTTAAAGTTTCCTACTTTAACTTCTTCTTTTGCTTTTGTGGTTATAATTATTTCCATATAACGTGGTTCAGAAAATTCTTCAGTGCTCCATGTAGATCCCATGCTTGCTTTACTTACTTGATACGAACCTGTTTTATTATATCTAACCATAACGTCTACAGTGTTATTGGTTAGTACATCAAACGTAAACTTATTAGCATTAAGTCTAATATTAATTCTTTTATTAACGTCATCTGTATAAAATAATATATTATTATTATCCCATCTACAATCAGTACTATCAAAAGTTATGAAACCAGAAGATGAAGTAACGGCAGATAAATCACATGAAGCCTTATATGTTATGTTTTGTCCACCTAAGTTATATAAAGTTTTACTTCCTGTACTTACTGCACCAACTGCTTTTATTCCTAAATAATTTTCAACATTCTTGAAATTATTATATTGATTAGCATCAAAATCTTCTACTCTAGTAATAGAACGCTTTATACTGTTAGATACTAAATTACCAAAAGAGTTTACTATAAAGCCTGGTTTTTCTTTTATTAGATCTTTTTCAAATGATATCTCATTTGTAATTTTATCTATATAATAAACTTTACATTTTGTAATCTTTATATCTTTATTATTGTCTTTAGGTTCAAATTTTAACTTATATGGATATACATCATTTATAATAGAATTAGATTTATTAGATTCTATATTATGCCCATGTTTAAATATTCTTTCAACAGGAACAGTAGATACTGTACTAGTCTCTTGATATGCATCCAATGTTATTTGCTCTGGATATAATCTAGTTAAACGAGCAGCCTTTATTGTATAATTAATAAGATTCTGATTTAATACATCATTGTATTTTTTAAATTTAATAGTTATATCTCTTTCTATTTTTTTATCTGCAAGATACTTATTCATTGTCTCTTTTGATTTGTCGTAAAGAGTAATAGTAGCATTTGTACTTTGAGAGTTATTTGCTAATATAGGTTTACAATCATCGCCATATCCTATACCGTTTTTAAAGTTAGTTATTGATTCATCCCATACTGCAGGTATATAACTTATACTTTTAAAATCATGTTGCCATACATTAAGATCCCAGCGCTTCCATCTGTATACATCAGCATTTAATGAGTTTAAGAAGTCTAATAAGGTGCTAAAATCTTTATATGCTTTTCTTAAATTAACATCGTTAACTTGTTCTATTTGGATCTCATCTCTTGTGATATCTGGGAACTCTGTTAATAGTTCAGTCATTATAGCATTTTGCAAACCTTCTATAGATGCATTAGGTTTATATCTAGTTCTATGTAATATTCTACTTACAAGCTCACTATTCTTTTCTCCAGGATGACGCTCTACATCTACGAAACAAGCAAATTCATCAAATATATTCCATACACTTACAAGTTCGCCTTTTACATTTATGCTATCATCGTTAACATATATTTCAACTTTTTCCGGATCTATCTTATCGTGTAAATATATATTGCCTAACTCATAATAAGCTATCATATTGTATTGCAATAGCTCATTAATATTTTCAGTAATCTCTATATCTTTTTTATTGTATTTAATAGTGATAGTATTTATATCTATAATTCCTATTGCGTATTTATATGAAAAGGCCATAATATCATCTTCATGGCCCTCGTAATTATCAAGAAAGTAATATTTTTTATATTCTTCTATAGCTCCTTCTAATTCACATATCTCTTCTATCGTTGAACTTAATAGTTTACCACCTGCTGATGTTTTATATCTTTTTCTAATATCAGACCAAGTGGGAAAGAATTCAATAGCTCGTTGAATCATACTATTATAATCAAACATATATTATCCCTCCACATTCCACCATATAATTTCGTCAAATATAAATTTGGCTTCTATTGTTTGTAGTATTTCAAAATCAGTTGCTTCATCATCATTTATATATATTTGAACTATATTAAAATATTCAACTTCTTTTGGCTCTAATCCTATTCTGTTTATTTGACCTAAATATAACTTCTCTCCTGGAGCTATTCCATTTATATATTCTTTAACTTTCTGTACAATAGTAGCTTTAATTGCTGCAGCATCTGTTCCGTCTGATACATCAAGGTAAGCTACTAGTTTTACGTATCTTGGATCAGGCACTTTAAACTCTACCCTTGAAGAAGGATTAATAACAATACTAACTTTTTCTTGAGCTTCTAATAAACATTTTTCTTTATCTTCTTCACTATAGCTTAATGGAATTAAATATATAGTAGCTGTACCTACTCCACTTGTATAAGCTACATAATTAGCAGCTTTAGAATACTTTAATTCCTTGCATGCATTATCAATAGATGTTGCATTACATGAAGCATTATTAGCGTTCCAATTTATCATACGATAAAAATAATTAGTATCACTTTCATTTGAATATCTTGGACAAGATACAAAGTATCCAGTACTATCTAATTCACTTCCTGATTGTTCAGTAAATAAATAAGGCTTTTTATTATCTTCTATAACTTTATGAGCGTCTTCTATTTCTTCAGCTATGCTTGAAGTAAACATATCGATAACGCTACCTTTTTCTATATCTAGTTTAGTTTTATTATAAAACTTACTTTTTATACTTTCATATATTTCTCCAAATGATTTTATAATAATCACCACCTTATAAATAATAGTAAAAATCAAAGTCCTCTTGAACTATAGATATTATTATACTATTAGTAAAATCGGTATATATACTTGGAGTATTATATATAGTTATTTTAGCATCAGGTAAAATATCTTTAATAGCTTCTCTAACACATATTTCAATATCTTTATAATCTTTTTTCTTATCTGGATTTAATAACATGTGTCTGTAATTATCAAGAGTACTTCCTAATGATTCATTACCTTTTATTGTACCCAATGCACTGCTTAATCTTATTTTTATTTGTTGATACAAATAATCATTTTTATCTTCAATGCATACTATCTCTTTATTTTCTTCAGGATTGTCTATACAAAATTCAAATACAAAGCCCGGCTTTAAATCTCGCAAGTACTCTTTTTGTCTATAAGCATCTATATAAAAATCGAATACTAAACCATTTGTTTTAGCTATAAAAAAATCAAATTGTAAAAAGCTATCACTACGATCAGATTGTTTGAATAAGATATCTCCATTCTCATTTAATTGAAAATCATAATACATTATTCATCACCATCATCTTTATTTATCTTATATCTATAAATAGATTCACTACTATCAGGAACATCAAGTCTTTCGTCTATTACATATGGATCTAGTAAATTACTAAACATAGGTACTCTAACTTGTCTACGTATCAAAACCCATTTACCAAGACTCTCATCATATGTTTTAACTAACACTGTACCTGATACTGTAAAGTTTCCTATAGCTGTTCCTTTTAGCTTTTTCATGTTAGTTATTTCATATAAATAAGAATTCATTTTATGATTGTTGACTATAAAATCACTACAAGCTATATTAGCACGTACAGTTTTTATATGATGTTGTAATGATTCATCTATTATATTTCCAGCGTCTCCGTTAACTATTCTTTGAGTATATAGTCCAGCTGCAGTAACTTTAACATTATCACTTTTAATTATATCTGTAGCTCCGTCGCTACCAATAATACCTTTATCTACACCAGCATTAGCTTGAATTGTGTTAGAATTAACTAATTCCCATAAGTCAGACGCTGATATATATGTATCTTTACTTGCCATCTAATCACCACCTATTGTATATTTCCACCAGCATCATCTGTGCCAGATGAATAGAAATCATATGTAGTAGTTATATTTGGTCTATCTACATATGGCCCAGTTATTGTGTATCCTTTATTTTTCTCAGTAACAAATACTTGTTCACCTGGAGCTGGATACCACGAAACCGATGTTTTATCAGAGGTAGTATATAGAACAGGTATATTGTAATATACCTGCACTATACCATCTCTATTAATAGTAGATATAACACATCTATTATCATCTTTATTAGCTTCTATAACTGTAGCCACTTTCTCTTGTGGATTTGTATATTTATTATTTCCTGATATTACTTTACCTCTAATGGCATCTGTAAAACTACTCATCTTCATCATCTCCTGTAGCAGATTCATATATAGTTTTTCCTGTATTATCTATAGGTGCATATACTGTATACTGTATTGTTTTACCAGTAGCTCTATATGCAAAAGTAGATTTAGCTTTTGTCCAACTAGAGTCTTTTTTAAGTTGAGCGCTAGCCGCTTCTAAAGCTGTCATATCATCACTAGATAACGAGAACCAGAAACCAGTACTCTTCCATGAAGATGTACTATTAACTCTAGTACCACTCATAAATGTAACAGTTTTACCTTTTAGGTTTTCTGAATTTATTATAAGCTTAATTAACATCATAGCATCTTCCTGAACCATTGGTAAATCAAATATTGTAGTTTCGCCATTTCCATCTGCTATATAACGTATCTCTGTATTTTCATTTTCCATTTTTAAATTAAACGTTAATGGTGATTTCATATGTGCTAAGTCGAATTTTTTAATAATTGGATGTTGATCACTAACAAGAGCTAATTTAATATCTGGGTCATCTTCTACAGGATGTAAAGCTTTTACTTTTTCGTTAGTAGATAGTTGTTTTTGACTTACCGCTTCTCTATCTGGATCATTATTTGGATTTGGTAAATCATGTACTCCACCTATCTGATATTTTAAGTACACTTCACTACTTCTTGGTTGGGCTTTACCACCAACGTTAGTAGAAGTATTAAATGTTTTTATTCTAGGTTTAGTTTTCATTGCTGCTAAGTAAGTAGCACGAGCAGTATATTCTTGAGATATAGCTCCAGTCATATATTGATAGAAGGCTTCTTTATTAATACTAGAACTAGCACCATCACCATTTACTATATCATCACTAGTATCTAATCCTAAATTATGAACCCATTTATTTCTTATCTTTTCATAATTTTCATCACACATAAGAGTTTTAAATACACATCCCATAGCATTAACAAATTGATCTCCTACACCTTCATAACCGCCATCTACAGCATCCATTATTATACCTTGTATAGAGTTTTTAATTGCATTTTCACCATACTTATATCCATATACTGATCCTCTATGTCCAGCCATTCCTGCTATTAATAGTCTACCATTCTTAGTTACAGGGAATACTTTTAAGGCTTGTATATTACGTAAGAAACGGAACATAGCTTCCTTAAAGTTTTCACATACTATATATACTGCTGCACCTGCCACTACAGTACTAGCAATAGCTACTGGATTTGTAAGAAATGCACCTAAGCTTGTAGCTCCAGAAGCAGTATCAGCAAATCCTTTTAAAAATGCACTCACTGCAGTTTGAGCCGTTTCACTAGTTACTTTTCCAGCGATTGTTCTAACTATTTCTTTACTTCCGATTTTAAGTAATCCAGTAGATCCTTTTTTAGCTGCACCTATAACTGCATATCTAAGAGCAAGTGAACTACCAAGAGATAGCAATACTGTTTGCATAGTAGACTGATAACCAAATTCTTGACTAGAATGTTCTGCTCTTACTATAACGTCTGGTACAAATGTAGTAGTAAATCCTGTTTCTATGTTCATAGAATGTATAACTGTTTCTACTTCTACATCACCACTTACATCTTCATACATATCTACCATAGATACTCTATCATATGGTTTTAATGATGAATCACCTATTACACATATTTCTCCTTCATACATATCTTTAACAGATTGTCTTAATACGTTTGTAGTTACTTTTTCAGCTAATGATTTATTAACTCTTCCTTGGCATTCATCGTAATTAAATTTTTCAGCTAATGCATTTAATACTGGTATATCTATACCACCGTCTCCACCAGCTATTAATCCTGTCTCTACTGTCATAGATTTTTGATATTCAGGATAAATATTCATATCAAGATATATAGGACCAACTGATTGTTGAGCTGTACCCCATAACCAGTCTGTACCTTCCCATGTACCAACTGCATTAGTTTTCATATTAGTTTCACTAGCCTTTAAGCTATTATATATTATGTCATTATAAGAATCATAATAATGGAATTGTTGGAAAGGCTTTCTTTTTTCGCCTATACGTTCTTCACTTATTTCATCTTGTTGATACTCATAAGCATAATAGTGATTTGCTTTACATAAACACATTGTGCTTCTTAAACCAAAATCACGAACTGCAAAGTAGAAATCATCACCACTATTAGCACATAAGTGTCCTATCTCCCACATAGTTTTATCTTGTATATTACAGTTTATGATTGGAGCAACGTTAGCTGTACTCATATCATCAAGTAGGTCATTGACTCCGTTAAGCATTGTCTTATTAGATACTTCATACATGTTTTGTACTATTTCACTGTCTTCAAATATATCTTTAAATCTCTTATCTCCAAAGTGATACAAGCCAAATGGACTATCATAGAAGAATCTACCTTCTGTATATTCTCTAACTATAGTTTTAATAGCTCCACCATATTGAGCTGTAGCTAACTTAGCTAATAAGTTTCTAGGTGTTTGACCACCACGAGCAAGAGAACCACGTATATCTTTAAATAAAGTAAACCATCCTTGACTCTCATCTAAATTAATTGCAGTTAATTCACCAAGAGTATTAAGAGGATTGTTTAATTCGTGTCCATCTCCTTGAGCTACTATGTCGACAACTTCTCCACAGTTAACTTCAGCTATCTTACCATTAAATACTATAGGTAATCTAGATCCATCTGAGCCATAACCCATTCTTACATGAATACGTACACCAGGAGCAATAGCTGTAGTATCTTGTAACTGTTTACGTTGTCTTATCATATCTTCTTTAGATACATAAGCACGAGGTGAAAAGATAGATGCGAATACATCACCAAAACCGTATACGTCTACATATTGTTGATATATAGTGTTATCATATGTATCTGCATATGACATAAACATATTAGACATTGTAAATGTACATGTATCTGCAGGCATCTTTCTAGACTTAACTACTTGTAAATTAGATATACTTGACATATTATAGAAGTTATCAAATAGTTTCCACGTTCCTATTTGTCTACCTTCATCTACAAATAGTATGTAATAACAAGGGAACGCTCTTAACAGTCTACCTCTCTTATCACTTACACACATATCATACATTGAATGTAAAGCATAGCATCTAGGATCATCGGCCATTGCTGTATACGCTTCAGCCATAAGAGTATTAAATGCTTTTTGAGTATTGCTTGTAGTTTCACCTGAATCCATTACGTTACAAGATCCTATCATACCTGTACCATACATAGCACTTAAAAAATTATTAAACTTACTTTCATTAGATCCACCAACATTAGAAGATAATGTATAAGAACTTAAAGTACCGTAATCTCTATCTTTAAATAATTGTTTTATATTGCTTTGACCATTACATGAAGCTAAAGCAAAAGGATAGATTAATCTAGCACAGAATATTTTAGTATACGAATTAGGTATTTCTTCTTTTAAAGAATTAGCTATTCTTGCTAACTCATCATTCTCTTCTTTTTCGTCAGTATCGTCTCCATCGCCGTCGTCATCTTTAGCAGATCCATCTACCATTGAGTTATGGAAATTACCTTCAGATGCGAAATAGTTAACATTAGGATTACTGTTGTCTTGTAATGATCCTGCAAGATTCATTATTTCTTCTAATACACTATCCCAATCTTGAGCTATAACATCTACTTCACTAAATATGTATCCATCTATTATTAAATATTTAAGATACATAAGCACTTCACGCATTAAAGCTTCAAAGTTAGCTGTTAATGAATTACTTATTCTGTCCATATAGTCTTCACAATCTTTAGATTTATAACCTGCGTAATTGTAATATAAATCTATAAAACCTGTTTCACAGAATCTTTCACGACCAGCTTGTTTAGTTTTATGATACATATGTTGTTGTGAAGGATATTTAGTATCATTACCTCTGTATGTAAAATAGTTTATTTTACTTTCTGGCTGTAGTATACTTTTTATTTGAGATTTATTATATATAGATAATTGACCAGCACCGAAGCTAACTCCATCTTCTTTCCATGACTTATATGTTTCAGCTAATATAGCATCACCTGCAAGTCCACGTCCTTGTCTTATCTTGTTATATGGAATTCTCTTTCCAGAATAACCTGCAGCAATTGCATCTTTATCGTCTGATCTATAATATGCATTTTGCCATTGTTGAGGTTGCCAGCTATCTTGTTTTTTAGTTTCTCCGTATGGCTCTGCTCCAGAACGTACACAAGCTAAAGCATATAGATATCCTTCTAACCAACGTATAGGATCTGAAGCTTCAAAGAATGTAGGAGTTAAGTCCAACACAGGTTTATTTTGTTGAGACGCCTCGTGTTTATTTTCGGTAGGTTTATATTGGTACTGCATAGGACATAATAATTTTAATAATTTTTCTCCATCTGTACCTATACCAAATAAACTATCTACCGCATCATAAAGGCATTCAAATTGATCTGTAGTTCTATCTCTACTATTTATTAACGGTCTATCTAATATTCTATTAATAAGAATAAGAGCTCTATGTCTCATATCGTAAATCTCATTAATAAACATATCGTCATTACTATCTTCGTCTTTTTTCTTTTCTTTCTTAATTCCTGAATGACTAGAGTTCTCTATTTTTTCGTTTATGTATTCACTACATAAAGGAGCAAACCAACCTGGTGCTATCTGCCATCCGTCTTCTATTCCTGTAGCTGTTAAGAATTCTATAGCTTTAATAGTTTTCTTTCTTTGATCTTTATCAGCAAGTTTTTGTTTAGCTTTATTTTTCTTTTCTAGTTCCGTTTCTGCTTTTTGTTGCACTTCGGTCATTATATCATCATATAATTTTCCAAATCCTTTTTGATTATCCATATCTATTTCTAATCCGTCATAATCTATTCCTGGTGCTACTTCTAGGCCTATACCTACAGAATCTATAACTTGCATTTTATTTATATCATGAGCTTTTTTCTTAGATGAAGGAGCTTTATTACCTTTATCTAAAGCTTCTCTTTCTTCTACGCCAGCATTATAAGATATTCTATACAAGACAGCGTTTATAATTTCTTTAATTATTTTACTAGCATATTGGAATGAATAACACATATAGAAATCTGGATCTACATATACTCTATCTTCATTGGCCCACTTAGCAAATTTCCATCCTAGTTTATCTAACTCTTCTATAGTAGGCAAATCTAAGTCTGGGTATAGTTCTGCTTTAGCCATAGTATTTTGTAGGTTAAAATAATTACCTATAGTATTAGTAGCATCTGAACTAGTCATTCCATCTGTTTGAGATTTTTGTAAAGCTTCTCTTTGTCTCATGGTTCTATCCATACTAGTTAGTTTAATAACTACGCTGTATACTCCAGGATGTCCTGGCTTAGTAGATACAGATATATTATCAAATGCTACTTCGTGTACGCCTATCATTTGCAAGTATTCATTCTTTATTTTAAGAGGAAAACATGGCATTACACGTCTGTAATTTCTAACCATTTCTAATATAACGTGAGGTAAGTTTTTTAGAGCACTAACATAATATTCATCTGTTAAGGTCATATTAAGTTCTATGCTTACATCACTACCACCCATATATTGAGGAGCAAAACCATCAACTGCTTTTAAGTATGTTTCCGTAAAGTAATTAGACATACTAAAAGTTATACCGTCTAATTCAATAGGAATACTTTTACCAGATGCACTTTGAAGATATGGTACGAACTTCATATTTCTTGGATCTTTATAATCATAATATTGATCATATACTTCTTTCTTTTCTTTAGTAGTAGATTCTTTACTATCACCTGAAGAATACTCTATTTCAATTCCAGGTTGCATATTTCTTATGTAAACATTGAAGCATATACTTTTACCTTTATCTTCTATAGAATATGCCTCCATTGTAACTGCTGAAGCTACTAAATTACTTCCATTGAATACAGGAGTAACTTTGTAAGCTACGTGCTTGTCTGGATTATCTTTTAAGTATTTAGCTACAAGATTTTCATAGTAAAGCATACCGCCTGTTTCAGGTTTAGGATTATCAAAATCAGCACCAACATTTAGATATCTAGTACCAGTAATTAAGTTCTTTTCATTAGCGCCTTGTCCTGTTAATTGATAACCAATTAAGTGACATCGGTTATATAAGTATCCATCTTTATTGCCATCGCTTTTTAATGAATCATATTTTTTATTCTTACTCCAACCAGAAGGTTTAACAGAAGATAAGTCTATATTTCTTTCTCCCTCAGGCATCATACTTTTATTAAGTATAGCGAATGCAGGGCCACATCTACCGTATCTATCTAAATTAGTATAATCTTCTTTATTAGTAGGCTTTAAACTTCCTGTATCAAAGTATGGCTTATTATCATTAAGTACAACTATAAAGCTTTCTTGATTTTCGTCATCATTGTTGTCTCCATTATCTAAATCACCAAAGTCTACTTGTCCATATTTATCTCTAGCTTTCTTTATTTGTAATGCATATTTCAACCACGCTGTATCTGGTATATATAATTCAAAATTAGAATCTGTTAAGTCAGAAGACTTATATATATTCTTATGAGAGAATACAAAGTCTTTATAATTATATGAATTATATTTATATTCTTCAAGCATATCTCCAAATATTAACCCACGTTGATAATAATATCTAAATAATTCCCAATTGAAATGTTGAGCAAATATAGGTTGCGTTTGAGATATCTCAGTTGAATTTACATCATATTCAGGAAGAGGCAAGTCAGGCATAAATACTCTATAGTTAAAATCACGAAGAGTAAGTATTACCTTTAATAGTCTAGGAAAACCGTCAACAGTAGATGCACTAATATTAACTAAGCTAACTGCTTCTATATTTAAGATATCATTTATATAATGATTTTCTATAGGTAAGAATGGAGACACTCTAAATTGAGCTATTAAAGCTCTTAGTCCATTCATAAAATACGTTATTGATTCTCCATTGGGAGTAGTTGTTGTATAAGGAATTCCGTTTATTCCATAGTCTTTATTAAAATATAATTCTAGCTCTATAAGCTCTTCTATATTGGCTCTATTTTTCATCATAGAACCCTTACCTCTTATAATAGGTAATTTCTCATAATCAAGAGTAGAAGAGGTATGTATTGCTTCAGGAGGAATTAAAAATAACGTATCTCCTAGTAGGACTGTATGATCACGGGCTTCTCCAAAATCTATACCTGTTAACTTCTTATGTAAAGCTATTCTATCTTCATATGATTTTTTACCGTCTTCTGTAAGTGAATCAGCGTATTTATAATTATTGCTTACATATGTCCATTGTTTAAATGCATCAGAAGTACCACCGTATAATTCATTTAAAGCTGCATCATAAAAGTCATTATTGTATCCACAGAAATCTGTTCCTTTTAATACGTATTTAGATAAGTTTCTCCATACACTTCCGTCACTTGTCTTTACCTTAATGTAAACATTTCCTAGCATTTGTCCAAATGCATCGCAACCGAAAGGTAAAAAACTAGCGCTTGATAAATCAAACTTCATTATGTCACGTCTAAATATATCATCTACTAATTGTCCTATAAGAGCAGGGCTAAAGAAAAATGAATTATAATATAGGGCTTTTTTATCTACTTTTTTACCTATAACTGCATTTCTATCTAATATAACAATTATATCTTCTATTTCATTTTTTTCTATTAATTCACGTACTCTAGCTTGTGCTTCATATCCATCTTTTATTGTTTCGCTACCCCATTCATTAGAGGCGGCTATTACATATGTAGCTGTTTCTTTATCTATCTCTACATCTTCTAAATAGTCTTTAGCATTCATATCTTCTATTATTTGACAATATGTATTTCCTGATTTTAAAAATCTTAACTTATCATTGTCTTTGTAATTAGTAATAGTCCACTTTCTAGGATCACTAGATTTATTTCTATTTATCTTATGTGGCATTACTACATAACCTCTTATTTGTGCAGTTTTATAATCTACAGTTTTTATATCTTGATCCTTATATTTAATAGCACACGCAGTATAATGACATATTTTACTAGCAGATATAGATGCAGATCTTACTTGAAGATTTCTACAAGTAATCTTATTATTTGTTTGTGCATACTCTTTAAAAGTTTTGTATGTTGTATCGTTAACAGTAAAAGAGCCACCTGCATTTAAATCATCTAAGTCAAAAGTCCAAGTATCTCCAGTTATATTTCCTAACTCCCAGGCGCCTTTACCTATTTTAAATTTATTTGCTCTGAGTACAAAACATTCTTCTTTTTCATGATAACCTAATTTGGTTATTGGAGGCTTTTCTGTATAATAAGCAACATCTTCAAGTTTGTCTTTTTTACCTTTTTTCTTAGATATATCTTTTTGATAAGAATCTAATACGTTCCATACACAATCTTCTTTTAGCATATCTTCTATACTAGGTAAAAATTTATTTATATCAATGTCATAACTCTCTTTTCTACTTTTAGTCATCTGTTGATATTTCTTAACAATTTCATCATAATCTTTATTACTTGCCAAGCATATCTCACCGTCCTTACAAAAAAGGACTGATACTTATGTATCAGCCTTATATAAAATTATTAATTATATTTTCTATATCTTTATTACTGTATCCGCCACCACTTGTGTTTTTGTAATTCATATTTATAGTTACGTCACCATTACTACTAGATGCTTTAGCAACGTCTTTTAATGTACGTTTTAGATGACGAGCACCCTTATTTGTATCGGCCTTTATATTGATAATATATCCTTGTTGTCGCATAGCATTATCTGGATTATTATCATCTAACATAGGAGTTACTTCTACTGGTTGACTATCATCTTTAGGTTTAGTAGGTTTTTGATGTCCGCCACCTGCATACCCAGCTATCATAAGTCCTGCGGCAACTCCTAATGCAGCTATACCTATTCCAGTACCTAAACTTAATTCAGCGCTTTGTGATAATAATCTTTTGCCTAATCCTTTTTCGCCTTCTTCAACAACATTATCTAATAAAGACTCAGTATTTATTTCTTTATCTAAATTTGATTTCACATCAAATTGTAGGTTTAATAAATCATTATCGCCTACCTTATCTCCTGTAACAAATTTATCAATGTTTGGTATTTCAGTACGATTTTTTATTTCATTATTTACTCTATTAGTCATAAAGTCTTCTGAAGTTTTATTTATAACTCTATCTATAGTTTTATCTTGAGAAGTCTTTTTACCAGATCCTGATATATCAATCATTGATTGACTCCAATAAGGATCATTAGCCATTTGATTAACAGCGCTTAAATAGTTCTTAGCGATATAATTATTCTTAGCCATTATCTCTAATTCTTCATCAGTTAAAGTTGAATTTTTAAGATTACGCTCCCTCTTTTTAAAACCTTCAATATAACTAAGTTTACCTTTTGAAGGGTTTTCTAATTCGTATCTAGTAGATGCTCTCATTTCATTCCATATAGTATTTGTATCACCAGTTGATAAATATGTACCTAACCAATCAGTTAGTTTTTCAACTTCAGTGTCACCAGCTTTTCCTTTTTTAGCTACACTCATTATTTGTTCTAATTCAACGACACGGCTATCTCCTATTTCGGCTTCAACCTTTTTAAAAGATATAACCTGTTGTATCATTCTAGTAGAAGCTTCGTTTACTATATTAGATTTATTAAGATCATACATATTAGAACTTTCATCTCCTAATGCTTTAGTACTAACAGTTCTTACAGCATTAAGAAGATTATCTATAGAACCTATTGCATTCTTAGCACCTTTAGATTGTTCTTCTTCAAACATGTGTTGTATGTCTACTCTTTTAACCATAGCATCTTGCATCTTTTTAAATTCAGGAGTGTTTGCAAATTCATTGTTGCTTTCTAAAGCTTTCATAGCATAATCTATTACTGCATATTTGTCTTTACCTTTTACATCATTTAAATCAATAGAACCTGCAGAAATTTTTTCAGCAATATCTAAAGTGTTTTCTTCGAATGCTGTTCTATCTATTTCTAACGCTTTAGTAATAGCTTCTTTTACATCGTTCATATTAGCTGCTATTACTTCTCCAGTAGGATGTGCACTAGTAGCTTCATATCTACGAGTTCTAAAAGTCTCACTCTTTGCATTCTTAATAGTACCTTGGATATCTTCTACATTACCAGCTTTTCTATTCTTAGCAATATCTTCTAGTATTATGTTTTTAGATTTAGATACCCATTTAGGATTTTCTAATACAGCTGTTTCGTCCATACCAAGACTCAAAGTAGAGAATGCATCATATGCATCTTCACTAATTACGCCCTTAGATATAACTTGTTGTCTAACAGTTTCTTGAAACTCTTTACTATCCATAGCTTTATTTGTTGATTTAACTTCTGCAATAGCTTGTTTTCTTTGATGTTCAAATAGTGCGAAATTTGCTCCATCATATGTAATTTGGAATGCTGACTCAGAGTCACCATCAGAGTCCCCGTTATACTTAAGCATTGATGCAGAGCTTACACTCTTTATATTCTTATAATCAAATTCTCTATCTAGATAAGTTCTAGTTGCGTATAAACTGTTATTCCATATAGTAGGATAACGTATAGCTATGTTAGCATCTCCGTAAGTTTCTAAGTGCTCAATTAATTGTTGAGTATTCTGTAATCCAAATTGTTTTAATACTTTTTCATTAGCTTCACCATTTGAATCAAAATAGCCTGAGTTAATAAAGTGATCTATACCTACTCTTTGGAAATCATAATGTATACCTCTTTGTGCTAAATCGTGTAATGATTCTTCAGTACCGTCTTCCATTAATACTTTAGCTTTCTTCATAAACTTACCACTAGTTTCACTAACAGGTAAATCAATACCCATTTGTTTAGCTACATCAGCTATAGCAGCATCACTTGTGACAGATATTATTTTAGCACGATTAGATGCTTCCATTATTTCTACTTTAGAAGCGGCAGTATATAATGTATCTTTACGGTTGTATCTTTCAGATAGTTCAACTAGCTTATCTCTAGCATCTTGTATATTATTAATATGTTTTTCATATTTTTCTCTAATGGCAGGAGGAATATTAGATTGATCCAGAATTTCTTTTTTCATAGTAGGAGTTAAGCTTTCGTATGTATCTTTATCTACACCTAATAAAGAACCTATTTCCATTTTTTCTATAGAATCTGAATTGCTTTTTATAGTATTTACCATAGCTTGCATTTTAGTCAATGCTTCCATGTCACCTATTCGTTGACCACCTGCAGGTATAGCTATATATCTATTATTATCAGCAAACTGTTCTCCTAGATCCAACATAATACGTTTATCTCTAATACTATCTATTGTACTTGGTCCAGCTATACCATCTTTAGGAACATAGTCTTTAATGCTCATTAATTCAAAATTATGATTATCTATTAGGTCTTGCATCATATCCATATCAGAAGTTCTATTAAATTCAGCAGCTCTAGCCATACCTTGTAAGTCATATATTGCTTGTGCATTATGTACGCCAATCTTGTCTGATTTGCCCTTACCTACTACATCATTATAAATATCTTTTAAGTGTGCATACTCTGGACTTTTTAACATCTCTTCTGTAAGCTCATCTGCATATACATCGTTGTAGTATTGTTGAGATTTAATCTTTTCAATAAAAGAGCCATATGCCTTTTTACCTTTTATTCTTTCGTCAATCTCAAATGTACCATCGTCTTTATTGTATTTAATAAAGCCTCCAGATTTCTTACTTAAGAATTCAGCCTTTTCTTCTGTAAGTGCATAATCTAAATCTCTATCCACTTTTAAACTATATTCAAGATCTTTTGCTAAATCATCATTAAACTTAATGTTTTCTAATTTAGATAACATCTGGTCATCAACAGTTACGTGTTTAGTATGATCTTTTTGTGATGATACTATTTCACGTAGCTTTTTCATTTCAGCTTTATCTTCTGTAGTAAGTTTGTCAGGATCTATTTTTTTATACTCATTAAGAGCTTTCATAGCATCCAAGTATTCTTTAGTAACTCTACTTGTTGTTTCACTATCTGCTATAATAGCATGATTTGAATAAGGAGTAGAACCAACTATAACATTTTTATCTCCTTCTTTTTCAAATAAGAAATTACCGACTATTTCTTCGTGAGGTATTAGTTCACCTTTCTCACCACGAGAGTATACATTCTTATGTACAAGTCTAGTATTGATATCTGCATCTTTATCAGCTTTTTGTATTAACTTATCTACGTGTCTAAACGCTTCATCGAATCTCTTTAAATCTATATATGTCTTTTGGTTCTCATTCATTTCTTCTAATATGAATGTACCAACGTCATCTATTTTAAATAGTCTTCCTTTGTCTTCAAGTATTTGTCCATTAGCATCATACATAGTTTTACGTATAAAATTAAGGTTGTCATCTTTTAATATGTCTTCACCAATTTCTTTTGCGGCTTCTTCATATGACTTACCAGATGCTTTACTGTATCTCTTTATAGCATCTGCGAAGTTACTACTAACGTTAAGACCAACGTTACCATGCCCTGATATATTATCATTAGTAACAGTCATGAAACCAGCAAAAGCACCATAGTCACCAAATACTATTTCTGATAAAGCTTCGCGTTCATCTTTAACCATGTCTAATAATTCATCTATATTTTTGAATCTAGAACCAGTAGTTTTTCTAACTAATTCATCTACTGTAATTCCCTTCTTATTAGCTATGTCTTCGTGTAATGCTCTAATGGCTCTTTCGTGTGGTATCATACCATTAGAGAATGCAGAAATTACTCTATCATCTGAGTTGTCTTGTTGTAAGCCTTCAAAGTATGATTTAACTGATTTATTTAATGATCCTAATTGAGCATTATTAAGATAAGTCATACCTTTTTCAACGCTACCATCTTGAACTTTAAGTAAAGATGCATGATTAGCGTTTTCTATTTTGTATGTAGCTTTTAAGTCTTTAGCTCTTAATATATTAAATAAAGTCTTGAACTTCTCTTCATCTGTTTCAGCAACATCGAATTGATTAGCGTATTGATTAATAATCTTAGATATGTATTCATCACTAAGTTCTTGATCATTATGAGATATAGAAAAGAATAAAACTCCTTTATCGTGTTTAGAACCAAAGGATTGCTTAATTCCACCATATCCTGAATATTCAGCAATGACTTCTCCTCTTTTAACAATAGTACCAGCTCTACGTTTATATTCATATTCACCTTGTTCGTTTTTAGTAATTGTTCCAGCCATATCTATTAATCTTTGTATCTTGTTTTGATCAGTTTTGTTATCTACGGCATCCATTAGATCTTTATTAACACTTAGATATTGAACGTCTACTGGCATATTGATTATATTATTAAATACTCTAGCATCACCAATACGTGCTTGTTCAAATGTACCACTAGATAATGTTTCTATTGTATGAGTATATACTTCGTCTAGATACTCATCTGTCATTTGCTGAATAGTAGCATTATTAATTTTAGCTTTATTTTTTAGTATAGTAGCTCTTTGATTTTCTAATCTTCTCTTTATATAAGGAGCAGACATAAGAACTTGTCTTCCTCTAAAGTCACTAGTTAATAGTTCTCCCTCTTTTTCTCTATAAATACCTCTCATAGTTTTATTGGTTTCTATAATAGATCCAGGTAGAATATCAAAATCTTTTAGTTCTTTAATATCATCAGTTCTTAAATATTTTATATTACCTGCACCATACATAGGTGGACGTGATACAGCATCAAAAACGTTTGTAGCATTACCTATAACACGATCACCAATTTGCAGTTCGCCTTTAGAGTAAGCTGTTTCTTTTAATCCTGGTCCTAAATATTTAGCGATCTTTTGAAAGTCTTTATAGAAAGGATCGTTAGGATCCATAGTTGCTAAAGCTAAAGTTATGTCATCATTTCTAGTAAGCATATTTATATCTGGAGGTAAACTATCTTTATCTATTTTACTATTCTTTTCTAAACTACTTAGGTGCTCTCTTAACTGAGGTATAAGATCTTTATTATTAAAATCTAAACCATCAAGTAAACCAGATAATTCACCGTTTACTCTAACCATTTCTGGTAAGAGTTCTTGATATGCAGAAATATTAAATCTATCATTAACAGTTGTTAAATCTGTTTTACGTCCAGAATATTTAGTATATTTAGCTGTTTCTGTATTATGATATTTTATAAATCTATTAAGATCAGATAACTCTGTTTCTTTACCAGATAAGACTTTGTTTTTAAATAGATCAGAGAAGAAATCTTTACGTCCAAAATTGCTATCTAAGTTAGTAGTTAAGCGAGTACGTTTACCATCTTTTGTATTGACAACTTCAAGTCTTAATCCTAAGGCTAAATTTTGTTCACCAGACTGTAATGTCAAATTTCCGTAATCATCTATTTTTAATTTAGGCATACCAGTTAACGGTACTATATCGTCGCCTCTTTGAGCAATCATTAATCTATTAATGGTATCAACATGGAAGTCTATATTGTTTTCCCTCATAGTTTTTACCATATCGTCTAGTTGAGTTCTTATTTGTTTATCAGCTATTTTCTTTATAAGTTTAACTTTATCAGCATCAACTTCATCAAGATTTTCTATTCCTCTTTTGAAAGTAGCTTTATCTAAACTAAATACATCCATTAGTTCATCTACTACTTTACTTCTATCTTTATCAGTATAGGTTTTTAGAGACTTAATTTCTTTACCCAGATTAATCATATCTTCGTAATTAAAATCATTAAAGAACATAGCTGCATTAGGTTTAACGCTCAATACATCTATATCTCCTACAAGATTATTGCTAAGTCCTGCAGTTATATCTTTATCTTTAACTTCTTTTATTGCTTCTCCTATTAAAGTAGCGACAGTGTTTGCATTAAAATCTTCTGGAGGCTTATTTTTTAATTCAATATTCTCCATAATAGATTCAGTATATTCTCTTAATTTCTTATTTTTAAATAGTTCCTTATTATCTCTGTCATTATATTGATCATATAAAAAGTTAAGCATAGCTTCATTCTTATATATCTCTGTTTCTTCAGGCGTTAATCTATCGATGTCTTTACTACCCATATGTAGCTTAAATACTTTATTAATAAATGTAGAGTTAGAATTTGTATTTGATAAATCATAACTAACGGTCATTCTGTCATTATTAGATCCAAATGTTTTTTCAATTTTTTTAGCTTTATCTCCTCTTGTTTTGAATTTATCTCCTAATACAAAATCATATCTATTTTTAAAATAAGAATATTCGTGAGTACTTACATTAGATTCTCCACGTACAGCTCGTACAATCTTTTCATCATCTTTTAAAAAACCTAAAACTTCAACAGATGATTTTTTATCTAATTCTTTAAAAAAGTAATTAACGTTAATATCATCATAATTTATATTAGGGCCAAAGTGTTCTTCAGTCGCTTTAATTAATTTATTATAATAATCTTTTTTACTCATTACAGATTCATATGCTGCAGAAGTATTAGTTAATGTTCTAAAGTCTATCTTATAGTCTGATTCACCTTTAGGTTTATATCCCATGTGTTTTGTATATATTTTTCGTAATTGCTCTGTTTCTTCAGGACTGAAGTATCTTACTTGTTTTAAAGCTCCGTTAGGACCTGATACATCAATTGCACCATCACCTTTTTTTAATATAGTAGATAATGATACTCCATCTTCAAGCATTTTATCTAAGCCTTTATCAAGACCATTCTTTCTTGCCTCTTTATCAAAAGATAATAAACCACTTATTTTTTTAATCTTTTTTTCGTTATTAAATACTGCACGATTAGCAGCTTCATTAACAGTTTGCTTTTCAGAGAACTTCATAGCATTTAGCATAATTTCAGTATGATTAGTAGCATTATCACTTATAACATCTTTAGTCTTTAAGTTATAGGACATATTTAATACATAGTCTTTATTTTTCTCTACTAACTCATATCCGTTATCTTTTTTATTAGCTACATGTACAAGATTAGAACCAATTATACCTTCTAGTTCTTCTTGAGTAGTAGCATATATATGAACTGTATGAGGATTAGAGTCAACAGTTTTAGTATGACTAGCAAATGCAACGTGATATAAATTATCTGAACTTAAATCAGTATAAGTTTCTCTTAACTGTTTAGCTACGTCTTCACCTAAGTCGCTTACTTTGATTACGTTTTGCTCTTTAACAGTATAGAATCCATTTTTATTAAATCCAGTATTACCTGAAAAATTAGTATGAGTTACTTTTCCTTTGTCGTCAATAACAAATCCGCCATTAGTATATATATTTCCATTGTTATACTCTCTGTAATTAATAAATGATCTATTGCTAAAATTTGAAGAATATACATTATTTGTAGCTTTAAATATTTGCTTATCGTTAAGAGTAATAGCGGGGTTGTCTTCATTAAATTTTGTAATGTCTTTTTCTATTAAATGCTGAATTAATGATTCGTTGTCTAACTCTTTAGAAGGTTCTAATATCATTTTCATATTCATTTCAACGTCGAATGAACCTAAGTGAGCAGTACCTTTATTGAATTCTTCTTTGTAATACTTACCAGCTAATGTACCAAGTTGTAAGTTAGGTGATTCAAATCCAAACTCATTAGTAGCTAATGTAACTACAGGATAAGTATCTAATACGTTACCTTTTTTAAAGTTAAATCCTACATCTCCTAAAGTGTTTTTCATAAACTCCATAGCTTTAGTAGCTCGTTCTACATCTTCTTTTTTAGCTTTAGGATCATTAGCTATAGCAGCTTGTTTATTATAAATGTCACGAATAGATTTATCTAATACTGGACGGTCAAATGTTATAATGTTATGTCCACCAATAACTCCAGTATCATCCTCCATTGCTTTATTCATTTCTCCTACAGCTTTTATCATTTCAGTAACATCGTATGATAAACCTGATTCTGGATTAATCTTACCCTTTACTTGTTTATTCATACTTTTAAATTGATTAACACCTCTAGTAACAGCATCTATGTTACCAGCAACTGCATCATCAGTACTTATTAATTTTTTAGCTTCCCAAACATTATCTTTTAATTCAAATTCAGCTCCACGTTTAGGATCATATAAAGACATACGCATAGCTGTTACATATATATCATGATTCTCTTTCTTTATTCTATCTATTGATTTTTCTTTTATTAGTTTATTATATTCAGTTAAAAAGTTATCTAATTTTTCTACTACATCATCAGTAGTTAATAGAATATTTTTTACTGTTTCTGTATCAGTTTCAAAATCGTGTTTACGCATAGCAAACTCAGTTATTCCCTGAGGTTTCCATCGTAAGTCTTTTGTACTACTACCAAATGTTTCTAAGTCGAATACATATAAAGCTCCACTTTTATTATCTTTCATATCTGCTACTTTTGACCATGCTTTTCCCATAGCCTCAGCAGTAGAAGGACGTTGTCCTTTTTGACGCTGAAAACTAAAGCCGTGTATTGCAACATCTGATAAAGGAGTCTTCTTATGATATCCAAAAAAGCCTGCCTTATTTAATACTTCTATCATATTTTTATTAACAGACTTATTATCTACTTTTGTATCTGTATTATTTGTACGTTTCTTTATTTTAGGCCCAACGCCTACATATGTATTTATAGCTTTACTTTTGATATCTACAGTATGTTCACCAAACATAGCACTAAGCCTATCAGAAGGTCTTAATATTTCTACTTTTGGATTTATACTTGTACCATTATCTACAATGCGTTTTTTACTACCAAAAGCCATAGCATCACTTCCTATTAATAATATTCTAATAAAGTATTACTTAAAAAAGAGCCATGATTTTTCATGACTCTTAAAATAGACTACCTAGTCTATAAACAGCTTTTGCTATTTTATAACTACCAGCTTTACCATAATCTTCAGCTTTTTCTTTTACGTCTCCTATTATTTTAATACCAGGTGCTCTTGTTTTCTCTATGCTTACATTATGAAGAACTAGTCCTCTACCCTTCATAACTGATCTTATATTATGATTATGAAGCATATTTCCATTATCGTAATTTTCTATTTCTGGAGCATCCTCGAAAGTAGCTTTAGACTTTTCAGAATTATAATATCCAAAATCTGATAACAGCATACCTTCATTCTCTATAGTTTTCATCTTAACATATTTAAGATTAACATTAGGCTTCCAACCTCTCCAACCTGCACCAGGCATAGCGTGAACGTTAAAGTATCTTCTGTTAGATTCTACACGTTCTAACTTCATACCCCAAGCAGCTTGTAATGGTCTACGCATCATAGGTGATACAGATTTTAATATTTTCTTTCTTTCCTTCTTATCTGTGACTTCCATAAATGCTTGGAAGTGATCTTTATATTGATCAGGTACTGAAGCCAATAGTTCATCTTTAGTAGCATTAGCGTCTAAGCCATACATAGTAGATTCCATTGCCTTTTTATAAGCTACTGCAGATTTAGTCCATTCTCCACCTTTTAAGAACATCTTATTTTGCTCTTGTAATAGTTGTTTCTTATTTTCAACTCTTTCTAACTTCTTAGAATATTTATCTCCAACATGTTTTACTTTATTAGTTAATTTTGCTGCTTCTACATTAAGCTTGTTTATCTTTTCTTTGTTCTTATCTATTTGATCGAATATACCTTCTATATCTACTTTTTCTTTACGTCTAGCCATTTTAGCTGCACGTTTATATAATCCACTATATTTCATATACTCTAATCTATCAAAGTATTCATCTAAATCCCACTTTTTACGTGTTTCTTTAGGAGCCCATTTACCAAACATCTGCTCTTTATTGAATCTAGAATTCTTTAATGCAGACATTGTAAGACCTACTCCTACTCCTATAAGTGCTCCTCTAGTAGGTGTCATTTTACCTACTAAATCTTCTATAGCTTCCCAAGCTAAGTCTTTACTAGCGATAGCTGCACCAGCCAGACCCATAGTAGCCATAGACTTAATTGGATTATCGGCATTATCCCAAGCATATTTAATAGTACCTAATGCAACGCCAAGTTTAGCTCCTTTTTGCCAATTTGTTAATTCCTGACCTCTACCATTAGCACCATTAGACATATTTAATATATATGACATATTACCAACTAAGAAAGCAGTAGGATTTGTAGTTACAAGTAAGGCATTACTTAACCATCTTTCTTGTTTATTAGTACTATATACACTATTCTTAAAATGATTATAAGCTATACCTAAACTTAAAGCTTCAGATATTAATGATTTACTAGACTGTTCATTAAACATAGGTCTAACAAATCCCTTGATAGGATGATCCCATGTTTTAAAGTTAGAGCCATAATAATTCTCTTTCATATATGACTCATAAGCGCTATCTACTCTTAAGAATTTATTATGTATGATAGGTATTGGAGCATGAGCTATTAATTCTTGTACAGCTCCACTAGCCTCTTGTGCTGCACTTATAGTTCCTAACTTAGCTATGGTACTAGTATCTTCTACGTCTTTTTTAGCTATGCCAGATTCTATAAGAGTTCTATTTAATGATTCGCTAGAACCAGGTACATATACAACTGCTGGAGTCAATAAGTTATTGTCTCTATTTTCTTTGTCATAGCCTCTGTTTTTATCATGTCTATATGTTATCTCTTGCCCTGGAGCTATATAGGATTGTAATGCACTTTCTAAGTTATCGTCTTTAGCAACTCCTGCTAAGTTTAAAACAGTTTTATCTGCTAAGTATATATTAGAGCCTTGTACGTATTGTACTATACCTTTTCCATATTCTGTATTATTCTTAGCGTATGTATATTCAAAAAATTGATGATTACCAGACATTTTAGCTGTACGCTCTGCTATCTGTTCCATCTCTTCTTTTAATGCTTCGTCAGTTACTGTGTTTTTAGCTATATTACGCCATATCTTATATTCACGAGAATTAGGCGCTACATCTGCTAATATCTTATATCTATCAAATGCACCATAATCTCCAAATTGATCAGGATGTAATTCATTTAAAGTTTCATAACCTTTACCTGGTAATCTTGCTTCACCTTTAGGTATGTTAGTATATGGATCTCCTGTCTTATATGAATCAGGTATCCAATCAGGCATATTGTTAACTAATGGATTTACATTGATACGATTTCTCTGTTCAGAAGGGAAGAAACGTCTAGCTATTTCCATAGGGCCTCCACCAAGACCACCTATACTAGCATCCCAGAATGAACGAGAAAAGCTATTCATTTGTTCAGCGCTTTCATATCTAAATGTATATGAACTATCTGAATTAGTAAACATAGAACCTAAGTATCCATACATACCACTGATTTGACTAGCTGAATACATAGCGTCTCTTGCAAAATCATAAGTCAATGACTTATTAATTAAATCAGGATCTACGCGATCTCCATACCAATTATCTATATAATTGTTGTATTCATTAACAAGATTACGATAGATATAAGTACTGTTTTCTGGATTATTAATGACTCCTGCAGAACGAGTACCTTTAGTTCTTCTGTTCTTAATAGCATTATTTATTTCTGCTATAAGGCCTCTACCTATTCTTTCAGTAGTACCAGGATCACCATAATCACTCATGCCATCAAGGATATTAGATTTAAATATTTCATTCTCATTTGAAGATATTAATACACGTCCTCCACCTCTTGTAGTTTGTATATAGTCTTCACCGGTAGGTGCTACATATGTATCTACGTTAGGAACTTCGGCAGTCATAAAATCATATCCTGGAGATTCTATTTGACCATTTTGTACTGTAAAATTCATTTCTCCAGATACTGGATTTCCATATGGCACATACTCTGCATTTCTAATATCTGTACCAGATACTATTAATAAATCTTCGTTACTGTATCCGCCATCTTCGTGACGTTCTTTATTCTTGATACGTTCGTTAATTCTATTAATAACGGCCTTAGCATCTCTTCCAGTATGTCCTAATCTTAATCGTGCTTCAGGCAACATACGTACTGGTTTTAATATTTCACCTACTGTAGGATTCAATACAGCACCCCAAGGTGTACCTTCAGTAAACATTTTAGAAGTTAAAGGATAAGGTCTATCCCCTTCTTTTAAATGTTTCTTTTCTAGCCAGTATGGATTTACTAATGCTCTTACTGTACTGAATGGATGAGTAGGAGTTGGCAACCAACTATGAGCCCATTTCTCTTCACTAGAACCATATACACTTACATCGTGATAATTACTTTCAGCTCTTCTTAAGTAGTTAGGCTCCCAGTATGATATAGCTCCACCATGATATTCACTAGTAGAGCCAAATGACCAATATCTACCTTTACGTACTGGGCTATATCCATTTTCGTACCAATCTCTACGTTCTTCTGCTGTATCGAAATGATTATCTCCAAAGTAGTATTCATGTATTACAGATGTTTCTGCCCAATCGTTTATTCTATCTCCTAGGCCTACATTATATGCAAATTTACGTGCACCTATATCTACGTATGATAATCCACGAGCTGCAGCTTCTGTCATAGAAGAGCCTAAAAATCTTCTAGATTCATCATTAAGATAACTTAATGTTCTGACTCCAAGTGCGATAGGAGCTACACGTTTTAATCCAAAGTTTAAGTATGTAGCTAATGGAGAACTCATAGAATCAGATGATAGGTTTAATCCTAATGCAGATAAGTCATAGTTTAATCTAGACATTGAATATTGAGTTAATAGTGTAGCTTCTGTTATATTAGAAGTATCATAACGACCTGCTGTAAATAATTCCTTAGGAAGATTTTTAACGCCATCTATAACGTTAGATACAGCAGCATTAACATCTTTCATATCTCCGCTCTTAATAGCTTTATTTATATCGCTAATTATATCTTTAGGACTAAAGGCAGATTTTCTTATTAGAGTTAAATCATTATATTCATTATAAAAATTTAATTCATTAATGCTATCTAGATATGAGTCATCTAATATATTAAAGTCTTTTATACCTCTATCCATTATCTCATTGAATGTATTTAGCATACCTTCATTACTATTTATGATATATCTAAATATATTTTCTCTACCTGTTTCATCGAATCTAGCTTTAATATCATCTGCTATTACACTATCTACATTCATGTAATTTTCAAATAATCCAAGTACACCTATATCATTTAATGTTTTACGTTGTATGTCATTAGTAGTTACGTCATTAACGAAATTAGTAAACATACTTAAATCTTGTGTTCTAGAATTTTCTAATAAGACTTCTTTGATATACTCAACTCTGAATTGACCAACGCTATCTCTAGTCCATTGTTCTTCTAGTCCCATACCAAATAAAGGATTAAGCTTACTCTTCTTAATAGATATATGACTTATATCTTCTGAGTGTTCTAAATCAGATCTTATAGTGTCTATCATACCAGCTAATCTTCTATTAGTTAAAGCTCTTGTATCATTAAAATTATTAACGAAAGACATCATAGCTTCATCTGAGCCATCTAATAAATACTCAAACATTTTATTTTCTTCTTGAGATAATCTTCCGTTTTTAATAATAGAGTCTATTAATTCATCACTAACGCCTGTTATATTTCTATTAAGTATCTGGCTAGTAGTCAATGCATTATCATACATTAATGATTTTTCTTCAACGGTTTCTAGTATTACATCGCTATTTATATAGTTTCTCATAGCGATTAATCTATTCTTTTCATATGTTGGATCTAAGCTTTTACCAACTTTTCTATTTAATTGATTTTTAAGATTAAATGAGCCATCTTGATTAATATCTAATAATTGAGACATTATACCATTATAAGATTCTAATGCTTGTTGTTGAGTACCTAATAGTTCTTGAGTAACCTTTTTTCTCCATCCGCTTACTTCTCTTACATCTACTGCAGTACCCTTATCTAATGTCGCTATACCATTATCGTCTCTAGTAACACCATATAATGTACCATTTAGATATACCATCATATCATTCATAATATTATCTGTTGCACCAGTTAAATAAGCATTAACATCACGCTTATCTGCAACAAGAATATCAAAATTATGCTTATCATCTAAATCAAATGGTTTTAATAATATTTTACCAGGAGTGGTATCTTTAACTTTTTTAAAAAAGTTTTTTATATCTTCAACAGACTCTCTACTATCAAGTATAGTCTTTTGTCCGTTTTCATCAGTAACGACACGTAAGCCACGATCTATGATCATATTTTTAAAGTCTTCATTCCAAACAGATGCGCTACCTTTAATACGAGTATTCATGTCTACCTGCTTTGTACTGTTATCGAACTCTCTAAAAGTAAATCTGCCAAAGTCTAATTGGTCTCCTAGTTCTTCTAAATCTTTAACTTTTAATGCAGTAGTACCAGTTGCTCTGTCTATAATCTTATCAAAAAAAGTAGGTTGATTTTGTTTATATAGATTATCATATCTAGAAACACTTATATCTTCTGCTAATTTGCCAAACTCATTGATTATACTCTTATCATCTACAGCGTGTTCTTCTCTCCATTTTAACATACCATTTAATAGAGAGTTTAACTGTTCTTCGTTTAAGCCTGTTTTATAGGCCTTTTTATAATGAGATAATAATGTACCATCTTTTATGTTTTCTTCAGTTACCTTATAATATAAAGCATCAACTAAATCGTTTAGCATATCTTTTTCTTTGCCTTCTATTTGGCCAGATATCTGATCTTTAAATGCTTTCTTGAAAGTATTCTTCTTACTTACTTTAGCACGTCTTAAAGTCTTATCTTTTGTTTGTAATATTTCAATCATATCTTTAGTCAATTTAGTAGTTGATGCTTTTATTTTATCTGCATTCTTATTTCTATTTTTAAGAGCCTCTTTTATTTTCTCTCCGTTCTTCCCTATATTTCTATCATAAGCACGTCTTAAAGTACGAAAGTCTTTTGGTCTATTTAATAGATCTCTTTTAAATCCTTTTCTAGCCTTAAGTGCTTCATCAAGAAGTCCACTTTTAATTACTCTCTGTCCGAGTTCAGAGGTCATAATTTTATAGCCGCCAGCAGCAATGCCAGCGGCTAACACACCGATTTTAGCGGCACGTCTAAACCCAGTGGAATCCCTTTTAACGTCTCTGCGTTTTTTATTTCCTCTACGTCTAGCCATTTATTCACCACCAATTAGAATTTCTTTCTAGGAGCATTTCTTACTACTCCGGCTGTTTCTGATAATAAGCCAGTATACATAGCATCTTGGCTCATATTTATATCAGGGAATTGTTGCTTAAACTTTTCTAATTCTCTCTTTTGTTCTTCAGTCATTGGCGCACGTTTGCTACCTGAATTATTGATTTCAGACATTACTTCATTTAAATTACGTCCTATAAATCTACCTTGTTCTTGAGTAGCAGGTTCTTGATCTTTAGGTATTGGATTACCATCTTCATCAAGTTCTTCATCGTGGCCATTATTATAATAATCAGAATGACTATTTTCCTGATTACCGTATAATGCAGTCTTAATAGAATCTATAGCTGAAAACTCTAACGGTTCTTGTAATACGTTTATTAAAAACCATTCCGCCCTACTGTATAATTTGTATAATTCAGGATATGTCATACTTTCCAGTTCATTTAACTTATATGCAGGAAAAGCTCTCATTATTAAACAAATTATAACGTTATCTAATTGAGTCATTTCAGAAGTGAATAATTCTAACATTAATAATCTATCTTCTGGCATTACGCATGATTGCTCTATTACTATCCTAGATAACTCGTATACTACTCCTGGGTAACATATCATCTACATCAAGATTTTCAGGATATAGTACACAGTTTTCTACAATTGCATCTTGCAAATCTAATTCATCATCTATTTGAGATGTAAGAGTTTCATATTCTAATTTGTTTAATAACTTATACATATATATTTCATCATCTATAGTGCATGTTTGGACAACGTTATATTGCTCTACTAGCTTCTCATATATACGATCTAAATTATTATACATTAACTATACCTCTTTACAATCGTAGTTATTTCTTTCACTAAAACCTGATTTTTCCATACATAAACTAGTAATTATTTCAGCAACTAATGCGATATCTTCTACTACTTCTTCTGGATATAGAACAACACATTTTGCTATAAAAGTTTCACGATCATAAGTTTTATCCTCTTCAGATGTGCCTTCTGGAAATTCCATATTTAACATATCTTTATACTCTGAACGTTTTAAAGGTCTCCATAATATTCTTTCTCCAGCTATATTTGTTTCATATACTTTTCTATATTGTTTTTTTAATTGTGATAATTTTTTAGCATAAGTTAAATCTTCAGGTTCTGTTTTTACAGTTTCTTTAGTTTTACTTTCTTTTTCTATTTTCATATAATACCATCCTCCTAATTATATATATAAAATAGCGTTTGTATGTATAACTTCAAATTCTTTTATTAAGTTATTCTTATTAGCTATTTTAACTTTATATCTAATGACACAGTTAATTTTTCCACCATATTTAGTTTTCTTTTTATCTATTAAGGCTTCATATTTTTTATCTAATTCTATTTGAGCAGATGTCTTAGAAATGCTAGTAAATTTAAGCAATGGTATAACAACTTCTTCGCTTAAATGATCTGTTATTTCTACTGATCCCGATACTAAAGTTAATTCATGTTTATTTCCTGACTTAACCATTAATGAAATCATTCCAGTGTTATAACATAAATTGTTTATGAAATGTTCACAACTAATATGCTCTTTAACGTATGCACTATTCTTAGATATTTGATCTGCATTATAAGCATCACTACAAATATAACTTAAAGCAAACTCAGGAAGACTAGCGTCATTATTACTATCATCATTATTGTTGCCATTGCCTCCTGTTGTTGATTCTGTTATTTTTTCTTCAATAAAGTCTTTAGCTATAAATGTATATACTTCCATTAAAGGTTGACCAGTAGTGTCCATTATTTTATGCATACCGCTTATTTTAGCTCCTAGTATTGTTTGACTTGTAGCATTGTAAGTTTGTTTATCTTTCATATCATAATAGCCATAACCTATCATTATATCAAACTCTTTATCATATATAGCATGATGTAAATCTCCACCAGGTACATATTCTGCTCCATTATTTTCTTTATATATACTATCATCTATGCTACTTAAGGTACTTTTTATTAATTGATTATCTGTAAAGTTAACTACAAATTGTCCTTGTACTATTCTTTGCCCACTTACTAATTCTGTTGCATAATAGCAATTATATCCATATATAGGCAAAACCTTTTCATCTATACTAAATTCAAATTGATATAAGTCGTCCATCTCTCTATCGCCAAAGTATATTTCGCTTTCTACGTTAGAAAAATACCTTTTAGCATTACCTGCTGTATCGACTATAACACTAGTAAAGTATGTTCTATCGTTCATGTTAGCATTATATTTATAGTAATTAGCAGCCATATTTTATCGTCTCCAATTCTATATTACTAGCATATATCTCTTTTGTTGAGTTATTTACTAATATATAACCTGATCTGTAACTATTAGTTTCATCTGTTAAACATAATATTGAATAACCATTATCATAGTTATCAATGCTATATGATTTTTTATATGTATTTTTTTCTATATAATCGTTAGCTATATTAATGCATGATATAAAAGTACTAGAAGTATCAGATGAAAAAGTTATTATTCCATTATCATATTTAGCTTTCGATTTCAATATTGGATTTTTACTTATAGCATCGACAACACTTATAATAATATCATCCATAACATAAGATGTTTTTTGATCATCGTATAATATTAATAGTAATTGAATAAGGTAATATTCTAAATCTTTATATTTTAATTCTTCATCAGCTAACATGTTTAATATTGCATCGTCTATATATTTCATGTAAACGGAATCTTTAATATTAGATTTAATAGATTTGATAAGTTTATTGCATTTATTATAATTATAATTAGTAATATCTATATCATCTTTATATGTAGATAGAATAAAAGCTGGAGATATATTATTAAAATTTTTATCTTGTATCCATAATAAATAATAATTATCTTTTACGATTCCAGTTCTATATTTTTCTATTTGCATTAATAAGTTATTGTTGTTAATTTTTATTTTTCTTATAGGAGTATAGTTTAATGCATCAAAAGGAGTTGCTATGCATAAATAATACTCTTCTATTTTATAATCAGAATAATCTATATCAATACATAATATTTCATTTCTTACTTCTGCGTATGGTGCAGGCAAAAGAGATTTATACATAACTAAATTATTAACTGCTTTTATTGCATCTTTTAAATTATTATTGTATTTTTCATAACTGTATTCATAATCCAAAAAACTAAATTGAGATAAGCTATTCATATTTTTATATTTTTCTAAATATTTTCTTTGATCATCACTAAAGCAAACGAAATCATTTTTAACTCCTTTTTTATCGTTATTCAAAATAGGTTGAACTAAATAATGAGTGTTAGGTGCGCCATTATATTCATAATCAGTATAAGCTGGCACCTTAATAGTATAATAGTTTTTATTATTCTTTCTTTTATATATAACAATAGAAGATACTTCATTACCTATTTCAAATTTATTTAATAGTGGATGAATTTTATTTAATGATATAGCATTAAGATTACCTGACTCATTATAACAAACATTAAGTTCATTTTGTAATTTAACAGCGTAAAACAATAATTCAGTTTTTATATTGCTATCAGGTAAGCTCATTAACGAATCTATAATATTGTCATACTCATATTCAATACCATCAAAGTTATAATTAGTTAATTCTTTATTAATTAAAATATCTTCATTATTTATTACATATTCTTTTAATAATTCGTTTCCATATTTAGATTTATTAAATGTCTTAAATGACACATCATTACTTTTAAGTTCAGAATTAATTTTATAAGTATATAAACTATATTTCGTATCAGGTTGCAAGTTTTCTATAACTACTTCTTTACTATTAAATTGACCTATAGAAGTGTTGTAAGCTATTTCATATGTCATGGCTTCATCAGTGATTTCATCGACATATTCGCCTTCTTTTAATTTAGTAACCATAATATGATCATGATCAATATTGTTAGGCAATACCTTAACTCTAGTGTCTCCAACTTCAACTATAATAGGATAATCTTCATTCTTATTATCAAGTTCATCATTACTAAGTTTTAAATAATATACATCATCTACAAAATTATCGTTTACGTCTTTTATTCCTATGTGGTATTCTCCTTTAGGAACACTAACTGTCCATATGTTATTAACTTTTTTAACTGCTTCATAAACGTTATCTTTAGATACAGTAAAAGCATATACATTTGTAATATCACCATGATCAACATTTGCAGGTTGATTAAATATTATATCTACTATATGATCATCAGTATCAACTATAGGTTTATTTATATAAACAGTTGGTATATGTCTATATTTAGCAGAAGTCATTTCTTCGCTATTAACTACGACATCTCTATATTTAACTGGCCATTTTTTGTTATAACTTTGTATCCCGCTCCAAGACCAAGATCTTTCAGCAGTAGAAGATTTAGATATCGTAAATGGACTAATTTTTGAATTATAACTATGTTGATACTGCCCAGCTGATTGTAATGGTTGTATTCCGGTAGCTACATACTGTAATGTATTTTCAGTGTATAAATCATTAATAGACATTACGCCGCCATCATCTATAAATTTAACTCCATATATAACCATACAAGATCTATATCCGTATTCATTAACCATGGACAAAGTTAAATTAAGTGCTGGCAATTCATCAGACCATATATCTGTATTAGAGACATGATCTTTTAATTCTTCTATAAATGGCATCATCCAATGTTGGTGAAACATAGCAAATACCATAGTTCCTGCTATTGTTCTTTGTCCTTGCACATAATCTTTAGCATTTATGTTACCTATACTACGTACAGGAGCTCTATCTTGGTGAGTAGAATAGCTTATAGTTTGCAATGAACCTAATGTATGCATTTTCATAGTGTCTCCATCATTAATAGGAGCCATTTGTGCACTAACTACAACATCGCAACCAGAAAAGCTATTGTAATTATCGTTGCTAATTAATTTAGTAATAATATCACCTCATTTTCTATAAACTAAAAGAGGACTATCATTAGTCCTCTTATATTTATTACATATCTATTTTATTCTTACCAAGAAGTCCATATTCTATTTTCAGTATCTCCTGCAACTGGAGTCATAGAGTCAACTGCTCTTGCTACGAAAGTATAAGCTCTTTCAGAAGTTGGAGAATCTATAGAAAATCCAACACCTTCATTCATAATCTCAACACCGTATATAACAGTAACAGCTCTTTGTCCATATTCATTTGCACAAGATATAGTTATATCAAATGGTAAAAGTTCATCTGCATATATAGCTTTTGCTTGGTCATTTACTAAAGCATTAGTATATTCATCAGGTTGTCCTGCGCTATCTAATGCTGCATTAGTCATATAGTCATCCCATTTGTCTACTGATAAGAATCTAGTGTCATATTCATTTAACATTGTAACAACATCATTAGCTTTATATTTTGTTATATTGTCATCTAGAGCACTTAATAAAGCATCTCTGTTAAATACAATAAATACAAGATTACCAGCTATTCCTCTTTTACCTCTTGAAAAAGATCTTGGTTCAGCAGATCCTAGAGTGTAAACAGCAACTTTTTCTCTTGTGATGCTGTAAGTTATAGCTTGACATTCACCGATAACCACATCATTAAAAGAACATACAATATCTGATCCACCAAATGTACTATATGTCTTAGTATACTTACTTGTATCAGCCATTTAGACTCCTCCTTAATATATTGTATACTAAGGAGATATTAGATATCCCCTTAGCTTATTTCTAATTCATTGAATACTTGTTTAATTTCGTATGCTGGAGTAATAGCATATTTAATTCTTACTATTCCTAGATAGTTATCATCTGTTTCTGAAGATATGCTATAAGAGTAATTAGAGATAAGTACTCCAGTAACTTTATTTAATACTGATTTAATAGCAGTTTCCATAGCATTCATAGTTTCATCAGATCTAGTCTTACCTATGAATGGTTGTATAGCTTCTCTTAATAGTTTAGCTATAGCATTCATTATCTTAATAGTAGATAATCTTCTATATGGAGAATCGTTTTCATCTTGAGTTATACCATCGATAACTTTAATAACGTCTCCAATTTTTCTGAAGCATACTATACCAGCAGTATTTAATTTAGTTAATTGATAATTTGATAAGTTTAACATTAAAGAATCAGTACCAATATCTATTGTTTGGTTAGTAGAAGATGTATCAGCATCTAATGTAGATAACATACCTGCATATCCAGATGCTCCTGAAGATATATAAGCATATCCATTTCCAGTATATACTGGATATTGAGCAAATACTACAGATACACATCTACCTATAGAATAAGGTCTATTGCTAGAAGTATATACATTATTACCATTAGGTTTTTTAGCATACATGTCTAAGTTTAATGCGCATATTTCATTTACTCTTTCAGTTACAGTAGATAAAGTTATACCTGTTAACTTATCGCATCCTATAATACCGTGAGTAGGATAAGATTGTAATGAAGTATAGAAACAATGTTGTGCTAAATGTCTAGCAAAGTTATCAGTAGTAGTATAAGGAATATATAAAGAAGTA
This sequence comes from Clostridium sp., assembly GCA_022782605.1. Lineage (GTDB taxonomy): Bacteria > Bacillota > Clostridia > Peptostreptococcales > Peptostreptococcaceae > Terrisporobacter. The sequence continues at coordinate 66,561 of JALFMW010000316.1, forward strand.
TCATAGATATAACCTTCTATTTTATTTTCTCCTTGACCTAATACTGGAACCATATCTTCTGCAGCAATTTCTCCTACTACTTCAAATGAGAATCTATTTTTTAAGAATCTAGATTGTGCTATAGTATCAACAAATTCTTCAACACTTGCAAATTCTAATTCTGTAGATGCTATTTTAATAATAGTAATATTTTCATTTGTTCCTATCATTGGCATATCTTGTTCAGCACATATAGCAGTAAAGTCTTCTTCTTCGAATATTTTATCTGCTACATCTTTTAATGCACAGAATGGAGTAAATAAGCCAGCATCTTTTCTTTTATATACTAAAGCTTCTTCGCCAGATAAAACATTGTATAAATCTTTTTCTTGTTCACCTTCTGCTACTTGAGTTATGGCTTCATATGTTTCACCTTTTAGCTCATAACCTTTTCTTGCTCCAGTATCATCCATACCAGCTAATATATTTACATCACCTATTAATGAAGGTTTTACTTCAACGAATTTTTTATCAACAATTTGATATATTTTTTTATCTTCAGTACAGAAAGCTAGCATTCCTTCTTCAAGATCTTTGAATTTTGCATCAGCAGGTACAGTTTTTAATTCAGGTAGTAATTTAAATCTTTTATCGTTTAATCTTGCTATAAGTTTTTCCATGTCCATATCTGCACGATCAGCTTCTACTATTTCGAATTTATATTTAACTCTATCGCTAACTATGTCGTTTACATCTATTTTAGGTGTAACAATTATAAATCCATCGTCTTCTTCGTTATATAAAGTAACAGGTAAAGCTTTAGTTTTTCTAAACTCTTGTTTCTTAGGTAATTTTCCTGTTACGTCTGTTTCACAAGTAGCAGCAGCTAAAACAGTAAAGTCTGTGTTATGCATTCTTAAAGTAGAGTATATACCGTCATCAACAGAAATTACTCTATGTTCATCTCCATCTGGAGCTGGTATAACTTTGTATTTAGGATTGCCTGATTTATCTTCGCCTACTTGTTTTAATTTAGCAGTTCTTAAAAATCCTGAACCTAATTTTTTATATAACTCAAATCCACTAAGACCAACTTCTTCATAGTCAATATCATTTATTACAGCTATTTTATCTATTTCTCCAACTGTTTCTAAGAATTTGAAAGAATCTATACTTCCCACATTCTTTAATAAATCTCTTAATTTAGTAAAAGTTTCAGCAGTAATTGGATATGGTTTACTAGGATCAGTATTAGCTATGATCTTTTTCCATACTGTAGCATCGCTTAAAGGATATAATTTTTGTTCTTCAGCTCTAATTATATTAACATTAGTTACTATTTTATCTATACCAGGACCTGCTTCATCTCTACATATAGTGTATATACCAGGGAATAAAGCACCAACAGGTATAACTTGAACGTCCTTGTCAGAGTTAGTTCTACTAGCACCATTTTCGTCGACAAAGTAGAATTTAAGAACATTGTTACCTGCTTTATTATTAATAACGTCTAATACGTCACATAATCTAGAGTCTTTAGTAAATCCTTCAGAATCTAAATTTATTTCTGTAACAAGTATAGTATCCATGTTATCTACAACACCACTAGTTTTTTCAGCTATTGTTGTTCTATCAGCAGGTTTATATATTCTGATTACTCCTTCTGTAGTACCAAATGCTTCTTCTGAACCTTGAGTTGCAGTATAAGTCATAAAGCATTGTTTATTACCATTATAAGGATAATAACCAGCTACTCTTAATTTTAGGTTAGATTCTATAGCAAGATCGAAATCTTTGTACATTTCTTTTCCGCCAATTCTAACTGCATATATAGTTCTACATCCTCTATCAAATGCATCTTGAACTTCAGGAACAAGTGTAGCTTCTCTCTTAGTTGCAGAATCAAAAGAGTCTCCAAAATAATATATAGCTTGTTCTGGACTTCCTATTGGCACAGGTTCTCCAACTGGTCCATTAAAAGCAGTCCCTATTATTGTAACAGATTCTGTAGTACCAAAATCAGATCCAGCACCACTTTTAACTGTTTTTGGTAGTATCTCGGTAATGACACCAGGAAGTGTCAATTCGCTATCAAATACACCCATTACATTTCCTCCTTTTATTTTTTATTGCCTCGATCATGTACGATCTTACCAAGTACATTAATCATATTAATGCCTTCATTAGTTATTACTGTATTTCTTTCTGTTTTTACTGTATAATGTAAAACAAACACAATCATGACCTCTCTGAAATCTATATGAGGATCTATACCTGTCTGATCTTCAAACCAGTAATCTACAATACCTGCGCCTCTTATATGCTTATAATAAGAAGCCATAATTTCTTCAAATCTATCCATCATATCATGAGCAATGTCATAATTAACGGACATAAATCTAAACTCAACGGTACTAGTAAAGTGCTCTGTATATCTTGTAACGTGATGTTGTTCATCTTCATCAAGCAGCGTTGTTGTATTACGTACTTTGTATCCTAAACCATCAGTATGTTCTCTTTTAACTACTCTGTAGGCTATTGTATTTTTGTCCATTCTGAAATCAGAGTCATCATGATATAATAAAGCCTGTTCATAAGGCATATATTGTATATCTAAATCTTCCATAGCAGACTCACAGATAAAGCCTACCATTTCAAAGAAATCGCGTAATTGTGCGTTTCCATTAGCAAATTGAGCATTGTTAGCCGAATCGTCTGGAGTTAAACCTTTGTTTTCTTCAAGTTCAAAAGTCATATCCATCATTATTTCTTCATTTTTCATGTCGCCTGTAGGAAAGTGTTTATGTAGCAGTTTTTCAAAATCGTCCATGTTTACACCTCCATAATCACGTTTATATATTCCATGAAACCATATGGCATTATAAGTAGCTCTATATAAATATAACCGGCGGTATCGGCAGTTTTAACAAAGCCTATATTTTTTATTTCATAATTTTTGAAATACTGCCCTTTCATATTTTCTAAAGTAGATTTAGCAGTATTCTGTATTTGCAACTTGATATATGCATTATATAAACGTCCTTTGTATTTATCAAAATCTAACATACGAAAAATGGATTTGATCATTGTATCTATAAGAGCATTTTTATAAACATCTTCATACAATCTCATATTTACTAGATTGTCTATTGATGATTTATTTGTTAAATGGTTGAATTTATGGTAAGCACAAGAAGTGTTTTTTACATCAGTTTTATATATATCGTAATAAGTTTTATAATCAACATCTTGAGGATAAGATGTATAATCTTCTATAGATAATTGAGAAGCTAATATAGCATTAGCATATTTAACATCTTGTAAATTGTTCATAACAAATATTATGTCGCTACCATTCTTGCTATAAAGAGCATAATTATCATTATCTTTAGCAGTATGAGCAAAATATTCTTTTAATATTTTATCGTTATGATCTAGAAATTTATCTACGCTTTCGAAATCACTAGCATGGTCACTAGTCATAATAATAGTTGTATAACATTGATATTCTTCTATTAAATACATGAAATAATCTATATAATATTCATATTTATTAGTATAGTTATTAAAAAATGTATCATCTAATTTTAATCCCATTGGAACAACATAAGAAAAGTTGTAATGCAAAACAGAATCTATAGTATCCAAATAGTCTGAATATGTTCTACAATTAACAGTAAAGATATCACATTCTTGAGTTATAGATAAACATTGGCTATAAGCTTGACACAATTCACTATTAGGGCCGTATAACATAGCTGCATTATGTATACCGTTTGGGTTAATTACACTACATCTTTCTTCGTAAGTATCTGCCCTTCCTAATAGTAAAATATTATTCTTAGTGCTATCAAATTTATCAATAGCAGAATAATTATTTTTTCTTTTTTCGTAATTTATGTTCATGTAATATTTCCTTAAAGTTACGTATTATATGACTAACGTTTCCTTTAGCGTATGGACACACTAAGCGAGTAAAAGCAAATTCTCCTTTTTCTCCTTTATGGAATTGACGCGCTAAAACATGGAATACGTCTTCATCATCTATAACCAAGTCATCTTTATTTATTCTATGCATTCCCTTTATATACACTATTTTATGAGTAGCATTTACTAAAGTATTTGCTTCAGTTTCTCTTTCATTTTTCTCTCTTATTGTCCCAAATACTTTAACTATTTTTATTTTATGTCCAGTACCTAAGCAAAGCTTACATTGTGGATCTGGTGCATGAGTAGTATGATTAGTACATCTGCATTCAGTACCAGGTACACATTTTACTACATAAAACCAATATCCATATCTATCTATTAAGCGACTAACAGTTCTTGCATTAACTTTAGATAACATTAGTAACCTCTATTCCATCCATTACCTCCGCCTTTTTTGTCAATAAAAGTATCATGATAAGGTCTACTAAAAGGCATAGGTATAGAATATGCATGTTTACCACGTAATGCCCATTCTGGGTCTGCAGTAATAGTAACAATGTAATTCAAGTATTCTTCAGCTTCTAGATTCAAGTCATCTATTAAATCCTTAATAGCTTCTAAATCTAGTTCTTCTTCTCTTGATAAATCGCTTAATTCATCTTTATATTTATATGGATCAGTTACTGCACCTATGTAAAATTCTTTAAGTGATTCTGCAGCAGCTTTATATTTAACGTAAGCATAAAATGGATAATAGTCTTTTTGAAATTCTTCTTCAGAAGCTTTAGCAAGATCTATATCACTTCTATTAGCCCAATAATCAACTATTAAGCTTGAAGATCTTATATGTAATAATACATCTCTTTCTGGTAATTCTATGCCATGACATAGAGTAAGTATTTCTTGTACGTCTACATAACAAGGTGTTAAGGCAGTAGTAAACTCACAAGTAAATTTATCTATTATATCTCCATCATTAAATTGTAGATTAGGTATAACTACATCATATACACTATTATCTACTATCTCTATAACTCCATTTGTTCTTATATATATAATAGTTGGATCATCTGGATCAGCATATACATATGCAGGTATCTTTTCTTTCTTCCCAAGTTTTTTTATTTTATCGTCTTGTGGAGGTCTAAATTCCATTATAAATCCCTCCTAATCAAATAAGCTTTACCTATATATTTTAAACCGTCTTTATCTTCTAACATGTCTTTACTTAATAGAACTGGTTTATTGAATTCTATATAAAATTCTTGGTCAGTACAGGATTCATCCGTCTTAGACATTACTTTTAATTCTTTATATCCTTCATCAAATATAACATCGCTAAATAACATTTCTTCTAAATAAGACTCAGAAGAGTCTAACAGTTCTTCTGCTTTAACTCTAAAACCTACAAAGTCTGACCACATACCAAAGTAATGTTCATCATTTCTAGATTCTAGTCTTACTCTTATATAGAATTGTTTGTCATCAAATAATAATAAATCAAATGATAATGTATTACCTATACGTGCTATATTATCAGCAGATACCTTATATACATTAGAAGATGTAGCGGTATGATCATCAATTATTATAGTTTCTTTTTTATAAAACTTCTTGTCTGTTGATATTTCTAATCGTACAACGTTATAGCTTAATTCTAACATTTCACTTAAATCAGAATCAGAAAAAGTGACTATCTCAGATGCGTCGTCTATTAACTTCAATGTATATTCATCGTCATCTAATATAGTCACTTCTACATGTACTTTTTTTGATTTTATTGCAGCCTGATCTTCAGGAGCTTGTATTATTAGTTTAGTTGCTATATTAGGAGAAAACTTTACAGTCTTCATGTAAGGTTCATGCAATTCTCTACCTAATCTATCGTGTACTCCGTTCATATAAATATAGTATTCGTCATCTTCGTACGGATAGTTATTAAGCTCTATTTTAATGCTCTTTCCTTCGCAAGTAAGCACATAGTCTGTTAATAGTTTATTTTCGCCATCTATAGTGATAAAGAATTTTACTGTTTCAGCAGTAACGGTAGTTTTATCAACAATAAAATTAGTATTTATTGTAACAGTTTTATTTGAAAAATTAGCTGTAGTTTCAGTTACAGAAAAATCAACATACATATTATTCACCCTCTTCCACAGGGTCTTCTAATTCTTCTTTTATCGTTTCCTCTATCTCTTTTATTTTTTCCTCTATTTCCATTATCTGTTCTATTATTGCAGGCTCTTCTTTTTCCTTACATACTGATTTAGTTTTTGGCTCAATATGAATAGCAGGAGGTATTTTACCTCCCACTATTTTTAATTTGCTTTCTCTAATAGCTTTTCTTATATTAGTAACATCGTCACCTTCATATATATAACCTAGCTTATTAGATTTTAAATTTATACCAGTCAAAGGATCGAAGAAGCCTCTGTTTCCAGGAGCAAGCTTAACGCTAGCTATTATCTTCTTCATATTATCATCCTTTTCTTATAAATTAAAATTTAGGATAGTTAGGATATTGAGAAGGATTACTGTTAGGATTTCCAGTATTGATATTGATAACTGGTTGAGCTGGATAAGAAGGAGCAACAGCTATGTTTCTTATAGTAGTTATAGCTCTACCATTGTTCATAAGTCCAATACCATATCTTTCTTTAGCTTTCATGTATTGAACATCTCTTTCTGGATCTATCCAGTCGTCAGTAGTAACGTCTTCTTTTTGAGCTATTACACCAACTTCATTTCTGTCTACACAGTACATATCAAATCTCTTATTAGCTTTATCAAATGCTACCCATGGTGACATATTTACAGTTAATCCAAAAGGAACTCTATTTTGAACTTGTTCCGGTTTCATTATGAATTTTTGTCCGTCTCCATTATTAGCCATACCAAATGCAGCAGGTGTACCTTGTATAGCACCATTTGGATGTACATTATTTCCACCTAATGCACCAAAAGTTAATCCATTACCTATCATGCTATTTTTAGCAAATACAACCCATACTAATGGATGCATTATTAAATCAGTAGGATTAAATCCTTGTCCTAATAGACACATAGTTAAATCTAGTAAATCTTCAACTGATAATGTATCATTGAAGTTTCCGTCTTTACCAAGACCAGTAGTACCAGCAGCTGGATTTTGATATCTCATAGCATTATCAAATACAGCATGTCCGTGAGTAGAGAAAGTATTAAATATCATTTCTTCTTTAAATCTTCCTAATGCTCTACCCATTTTTCTTATATTTATATTCCAAATATCCCAAGATGAATCAGTAAGTGCTTCTTCAGTTACAGAAACTTTAACCCCTACTTTTTTTATCTTGATTTGGATGCTAGTACTTTCTAGTGTATTGAAATCTGGTTGGTTTTCTTTGTATCTAGCACCTTCACCAACTTCGTAAGCTCTTACTTCGCCTACGACTGGGAATACGTAAGATATAGAGTTTCCACCTTCATCAACTCTAACTTTATTAAAGAAATTAGTTCCTAAATATTCTGGTTCAGCAGCTTCTCTTAATTGCCCTTCAACTACTTTAGGAATTAACTTCATAGAGTCTGTAGAAGTTATTGCTTCTTTTACAGTTACGTAACCTTTAGAGTGATCTCCATAAGCACATCTAGCAGCTCTTTCCATATTTTCAAAAGCAGATTCTTTTATTTCTTTAATATTTCTGCCTTCTTTTTTCATTTTTTCTTGAAGTTTTTTAGCTTCTTGCATATCGTATAAAACACGTTCAAGACTCATTATTATATATCCTCCTTTTTAATTGAAGAGGAGATTTTTCTATTAACATCTCCTCTATTATGTTGTTGTGTATTATATATATGTTAATAGAAAAATTATTTATTCATTAAAATTATAGCTGTACCAACTACTCCGTCCCAGTCTAAGTTAGTAGGAACACCAGCTTGACCACGTTTAACATAAGCTACTTTTATAGCTAAATCTTTAACTTCGCCTAAAACAGCTTTTTGATGTATTTCAACTAAACCTTTATGTAAGTCAGCATATACTACTTCAAATTTAGCTCCATCAGTTCCTTCAAATACTGCTGGAGTATCTTGTTTTCCTAAAGGTCTATCTAATACTATGTGAGCAACAGATTTAGCAGCAACTTCATCTACTAAGTCTATTCTAACTTTTTCCATTGCTCTTTCTTGCATTCTCATTAAGTATCTGAATCTATCTGGATCATCTAAGAATGCTTCATCAGCTATAGCACGGAATACACCGATTTTTTTAGCAGCTTCTCCAGCTAATGCTATATCGTCAACTCCTTTTTTAGAGTCGTAAGCTTTTTGTACTGCGTTATAACCATCAGTTAGTCCAGGAATACCTCTGTCTAATCTGTTAGCTTCATCAAATCTTGGATCATACATACCATCTCTAGTAGATGCTAACATATGTAGATCATGAGATAAGAATCCTCTTTCCATTGGATATCCAGGATATCTAAAATCTGATTGATATGCAGTTGGAGGATTAGTTACAAAATCTTCTCCATCTCTAGCATTTTGTGGCCATTCATATGGATTGAAATCATTAAATTTCATTCTGTCATCTAATGCCCATTGAGCATATCTAGCAGCACCTTCTGGTATTAAAGATCTGTCAGTAGCGTATACTTCACCAACTATTTGTCTTCTAGCAGCTTCATATTTAGCTATATCCATTTTAGCTACTTCTTTAGGATCTGATAATGGAGATTTAATAAATCTACCATTTTCATCTGAACATACTAAATCACCAGGTTTTATATCTCCACAAACTGAACCCCAAGGATTTAATTTAGCTTTTGCTGGATCTTCAAATAAAGGTAATTCTATTAAGCAATCAGTATGAATAGGAGCAACCATTATACCATTATAAGCATCAACTGATCTTGTATATTCATTTCTTTCTAATACTCCTAAAGGTACGTTAGCAGGTCTTACGTTATTAGCTTTTTTACCATTTAATTTTAAAAATCCTCCAGTTTCTGATAAATCAGCAGCTTCTTTACTTACTGTTCCATCTCCACCTTGTAAAGCTCTCCAGCTCTTACCGTCAGCATCTAATATAACATCTTTTCCACCATTAGCAATAGTTATAGCATTGAAGAAATGCATTGTTTCTGTATCTAAAACCATTAGGAATGGGTCAGCAGCTACTAGTCTTCCTTTAGGTATAACTATTTGATTATAGCCGTATCCCCAACCATATCTAAATTGGCTTGGAAGTCTTGGATCTAATCCGTATTTGTTATTTAATACGTCATGAGCACTAATATCCATTTGGTTATTAGTTCTATTGATTCTGTCACCTTGGCCTCTATATCCAGGGAAATCGTTGTTTACAAACATCTCACCTCTAGCGCCAGGTTGTAGCATTTCTTGAGAAGTGAAATTCTTAGGTTGTAAAGCCATTAATAGTCACCATCCTTAAATTATTTAAATAATCTCTTGTATAAAGTTTCTAAATCTAAGTAGTCTTGTCTGTCGTCTTCAACTGTACTTGCTGATTCTTTTATCTCTTTGTGTCCACTAATATTATCGTTAGCATTATCCACAATAGACTCCATAACTAGTTTTCCAGGAAGTTTAGTATAACTGCAAGTTTCTTTTAATGTTTTATAGATTAGGTTTAATTCTTCTATGGTATTATCTTTGGCCATATCTTCTGCTTCTCCACATTCTATACCAATAGATTCTTTTAAAACTTTTATGTCCCTCGCAACGTTTACTTTTTCTTGAACTTTGAATTTAGCTAGCTCAAGATCTACTTTCTCTTTTAATTTCTTAGTTTCTTTTAATTGTTTCTTAACTTTGTCAAGTTCAGATTTTAATTCTGCTAGCTCTTTTTTAAGATCTTCTATAATTGCATCTCTATCTTCTTTATTACTATCTTCTTCATCTTTATTATCATCTTCATCAGATTTTTTGTCGTCGTTGTCTTCTTCTTTTTCTTCTTCCTCTTTTTCTTCAGCTTTTTCCTCGTCTTTTTCTTCTTCTACTTTATCTTCTTTTTCTTCGTCAACGACAGGTTTTTCTTCAGCTTCTTTCTTTTCATCTTCATCTTTCTTGTCTTTAACTTCTTCGTCAATGACTACTTTGTCTTTAACAGCTTCATCGTCAACGCCTTCAGTTAATTGTTTTAAGATTTCATCACACACTGACATTTTTTTTCTCACCTCAACTGATTCTTTTAGTTCTTTTTTACCAGGTTTATACACCTTCATGGTTTGAGCATATTTATCAGAAGGAAGTATTACGTAACTTACTTCTCTAGGTTCCATTTCTTCTATAGTCCAATAACATAGTTTTCCATCATAAACATGGCCTTTTTCATGTTCACAATCACATATAGCTACATTCTCTCCACATATAGAACATCTTACATCATACGCTACAGCTCCTATAGATACTGTTGCTAATGTTCCATTCTTAATTCCTTTTATTCCATTCTCGTCACCTATATTACAAGTAAAGTTAATAGCAGGTGTACCACTTCTTTTGCTATCAATCATTTCTGCTTTTTTAACTCTTCCTATTATCTGTCCGTCTTCATCGTTATGATGCATTATAACGGCTTTCTCATAAGGAGAAGTCCAATACGGTATTGATTTCTTTAAACATTCTTCACTATACTTTGTGCAGTTAATAGTTAAAACGTCGCTGTGTATACCTTCTATTTCTACCATAAGTGAATTAGGGGATATCATTTGTTGTGGAGTTGCTGTTGCAGCTATAGATTCTTGAACGATAATTCCACTATGATTTGTAGGTTGGGAACTAGAGAATCCAACATATTCCTTGATTTCTATTGCCATTATCTCACCTCGCTTTTATCGTAAGTTAATACGCAATTGTCATATGCTGAATCAAATATTGATAATAATGTTACATCATCAACATTCATTTCTTTAAATTTACTTGAATCATTTAATTTAATATAAACATTGTCAACGTCTACATATTTTCCTACTTCTATAAAAGAATAGTTATATATCTTTTGACAATAATAATTAACTATATCTTCTAGCATGAATGAATTGTCTAATAAACACTTGCTTATATCTTTATTACTATCTGTTTGCTGTTTAATGCAATCTAATAAATAAGCTATATCTTGTTTTATGTTGTTATTGACTGATGAATAGTTTACATTCATATTAGGTAAGCAACGATATTCTTCACTATTATCGTTGATTTCTATTATTGCATCATTCATAGCTTCTAGTGATGTTAGTTTTAAAATTCTATCTAATTCATTAAACAAAATAGCTTGATAGTTCTTTTTATTATGTTCGTTAAGTTCTGGTATGCTATAGTATAATCTATATAGTAATCCAGTATTTGAATCATCGTTTATTGATTCTTTAACCTTTACACTTGTAGTTCCGTGTTGGTTTTGTGGTCTATTATTATTTGTTACCGCCTTACTTGGTTGCTTTTTTCCACTAGTATTTCTCGACTTTGCTTTACTAGTAGAAGTTTTACTAGATGATGATGAAGAACTTGAAGAACCACTTGCAACTTTAGCCGCTGCTCCTATATGAGCAATCTTTTCTTGCCATTCTCCATTTCTGTCTATTTGATCTAAACTAGATTTATCTGCAATCATACGTTGGAATAATCTTTCTTCATCTTCAGGAACATCACGTAATCCCATTCTACGTCTACCTTCTTCAAAAGTAGTAACGTTAGATTGCCATTTAAGCATTTCATGATTTTCTTTCTTGATTTTAGTTTCAAGAGATATTTCTTCAAATATATACTTAACTTCGTTCATAGGATCGAATATATCAAATCCACCTTCAGCCAATAATTCATTTATTATGCTGTATTCTATGAAGGTAGCCAATATACGTTGTATATATTTAACAGTATCATGTATTTGTTGTTCCATACTATCTGCATCTTGTTTAGCTCCACCTCTACCCATTTGAGAAGCTGAAACTCCTAAAGCACTAAATACTCTATTTTCTAAATACTCTAAGTAAGGAGACATATTCATTGCTGAACCTTCAGAGCCTATTGCCTTTATCTCAGTTTTTTCATTTGTAATAATTAAACCGTCAAGTGAACTACTTTCTATTTCTCTTTTAGCTTTATTTATTTCTGCATCTGATGCTTGAAAACCAGGTTGTGGAACACCTATTTTCCAATGATAAAGTGGCATACTAAATCTATGTATTAGTGCTACCATATTACCTTCTATTTTTCTTAATAGCTTAACATCATCTAATGCTGCTATTATTCTAGGTGTACCGTATGCATTGTTTCCATCTTTGTCCATATAAATATGGATAACATCTTCTTTACTCCATTGTTTTTTATCTTCTCCGCGCCCTTGTTCATACTTTAATACATTTCCGTGTTTATCTCTTTTTATCTTAATACTAGAGGGATCTACTCTAAAGTAGCCTCCTACTGGTCGTCCAGTAGTATCTACTCCAGTAGCTTTTACTTTACAACCAGGAGGCATTTTATCTACTCTAGCTTTTATTAGAAAAGCATTTGAATAACGTACTAAATCATCAGCTAATTCTTGGAATAATATATCCATGGGCTTATCTGTCTGATAAGACATTAAGCGCCATCTATACATTATGTAATCTATAGCTTCTTGATTTTCACTTTTAAGCGTCCAACCAGCTTTATATATCATATATGAATATTTAGTTAATGCTATTTTTATATATGAATCTGCTTCACTAGCATCTCTTATTTCAGAAAGGTTATATTCACATCTTTGAAATTTTTCACGTCTATAAGTATTGTTATTTACATAGCCTACAGCTTTTATTTTCATTAATAGGTTATTGAAACCTGATTTTTTCTTGTTAGGTAATTGAACATCGGACTCTTTTAAAGGTAAGTTATCAGAGGTGTTTTGTCGCCAAGGAAATTTAAACATGCGAAACCTCCTTATTTATTAGTCTCTCATAATGGCTAATATGTCACATTCTTTTAATATTAAATATGTTTTATCGTCTTGTATTAATTGAGTACCAGCATATTTATTGAATAAAACTCTATCACCAGGTTTTACTCTTAAAGGTAATAGTCTACCATTATTAAGTATTCGTCCCTCACCGACTGCTATAACAGTAGCCATATCTTGTCTTGCCTCTTGATCTGATACATTCGCAGCTGGAATTATCAAACCTGATTCTAATTTTTTCTCTTTACTCTTTTTGATTTCATCTAATTCTATTATAATATTGTCTCCTATTGGTTCTAATTTCATTATTTTATACCGCCCTTCTTAACTATTGTGGATTTGTTTAATCCATCTTGTATGTATAATCTTAAAATATCATCAGTTACTTTTAATGATGATTCTAAATATCTAAATAAATTTTCAAAACTATTTCTATATCGTAACTCATATTGTGAATTCATTTTAGTTAATACAGCGTCGCTTGAAGAATTAGCCATACTATTTCCTTTTGAGTATTTTATATCTGTATAACGTTTACGTAATTCATGAGATACAAAAAAGCTGCGAATATGAATTGCTGAGTCTTTGATTGTAAAAACGTTTTTGAAGAACTCAGTTTTTAGTGCAGCCATATTTTCATTTTTAACTGATGAATCTAGCAAGTGTTTTGAATGGTTCAATATATCATTACTGCTCAATTCCATCTTATTAGATATAAATTTAATATTTTCTTCTGATTGACCAAGATTACATCTAACCATATTAAAATAATAATTGTTTAATATACTTTTTAACTTTTCAGTATAATGTTTAAGAAGCTTAGTCAACAAGTATATAAATTCCCTATCCACTTCATCACTTAAGTCAGGATACAAGTATTTTATTCCTCTTTTTGGTGGATCCCATAATCCTGGATCTCCTTCTTCAGGATCTTCGGGATCTGGATCTGGATCTGGATCTGGGTTAGGGTCTGGATCCGGTTTAGGATCACCATCGCCAGGATCTCCGGAAGGTATAGGATGTAATATAATAGGATATGGAGCTGTTATATCATCACCAGGATCACCGCCAATAGGATCATCACCATCTTTTATAGGACGTAATATTATAGGATATATATGTGTATCTATAGGTTCAGGATCATCGCCACCATCACCATTTTTACCTATAGGACGTAGCACTATTGGATGTATATTTTTATCATTTGGATTATCGCCTGGTTTGTTACCCTTTATAGGATGTAATATAATAGGATGTATTTTGTTATCATTTCCAGGAGTATCTATATCACCTGCGCCAGGTATTGGTCTTAATATTATAGGGTATATCTTATTCTTAGGGTCTGTAGGATCTGGATCTTCTGGATCTGGAAGTGCAGGATCAAAAGGATCTGGATCTTCTGGATCTACAGGAGTCGGATCTTCAGGATCTGGTATTGGAACAGGTATTGGATCTATTATTATTCCTGGAAGATGAGGATTAGGATCTACTATTTTATCTTGTAAAGTTTCATAAAACACTTCTTTAATAGGGTCATATACTTCACGTATCGCCCTTTGTAAATCTAATGGTAAAACTTTTAATATAGTATCTAAGTATTCTATATTACTTTCTATTGAAGGTATACTTTGTGTATCTAAAGGTTGTTGACCTTTTTTATTACCTAAGTTTACATTTTGCTCATTTACGCCTTTTCCTTTTGTTTGATAGTCAGAAGTGTACCTAATATTAGGTCTATAATCTATTCTTTGATTAGTAATTTTTCTCACCTCCGATTACAATATTATCTTTTCCAGCCACCTACTCCTCCAGAGCGTGACCATGCAGAAGAAGTTCTTCTTCCTCCTCTATATTGATCATTACCTTTATAATAGGTACTAAAATCAGTTTTTACCCATCTTTGTTGTTCATCTGGATGCTCGTCATGTTGATAATTTTCATAGAATTGTTGTATTTCTGGCTTAATTTCATTTGCTCTATTAATAGAGTTAAGAGCTTTTTCATTTGATATCAAATGACGTGCACTAGTTAATACTTTATTAGCCATTTCTGTTTCTCTCATTACGCCAGTTAATTCTTTAAAAGTAAGGGTCATAGCAAGATATGCTAACCCTAAAGCGTCTATGAAGTGTTCATTAACATCTGTAAATATTGGATTACCATTTTGTGCACGTTTAACAACTTCGTAGTCTATTAATTGTTTATATAGCTTTTCATCGTATTTAGATATTATTAATTGGTTTCTTTCAAATGCTATTTGTAGCTGAGTTATCATAAATGGTTTTAATGGCTCTTTAGTTATTTCGCCAGTAACAGGATTTTGTATATCTAGCTTTTGAGAAAATTGGAATCCTTTAACCTTTTCATGTAATCTAGTTTCTGGATGATTTTTACCGTGAATGCATAATGCTTCTATTTGGTATTCTCCTGCACCTCTATCACAATATATCATTGCAGGTTTATATATCTCATTAAGTTCTATAATTGTTTTAACTGCCATGTCATAACTGTATTCAGAACGTGGAACGCTATATGCTTTAAGTATCATAAAACGTTTAAGTCTTTCATTGAATTCAAGCACTATTATACTACTAGTTTCTTCGTATTTCGTTATCTTCACATAAGGTCGTTAATCTTATGCCGCTTTAAGCTGCTTATGGTTTTCCCATAATGTCGAGACTATATCATCAACTGTTCTAGTTGCAGGACTTCCATTTAAGGGATTTTCACCCACCACTTGGCCGTACTCCTATTGATAGGGGTTTACCTATCTTCCCAGGATAGTCGTTGAACCCTTGCCATCAGCATTATCTGTTAAGGCCACGGCTGCGGATTCCGCAATCTCTCATTCTTTTCCTGTACCGTTGTAATTAGCAACGCCACTATTTCCTTTCGTCCATAGCTTAGGGTTGAGAGCTCTAAGTCGGTTCCCGTCAATTCACTTTGTTATTGCCCTTACATCCCTGTAAGGCGGGACATTAAATAATCAAATTTTTCTTTTTTGCGGTCTAAGTATATAGTAGAATCATCATATAAATAATGATATATTTGCACAATCTTATCTTTTTTTGCTGTAGCTAATGTTAAAGCTGGAGAATGATTACATGTATATATACTCATATCTTGATTCATATGTTCGTTAATAGCAAGTAACATTGACTCTCCTCCCACTATGCTAAAAGCCATTTTAGGATAAAGATAATCAAAATTATAAGTGATACATCCATCACCATCGAAATATCCACGTATAAAATGTCTATATAAATCGTCTCTTAACTCTGGCATTTCTACAGTTAAAGATTTTTTAGGAGTAATACCATGTGTCATAAGTCCATCTGTTAATTGTTTACAAGCTATTTTTAAAGTACAAGTATCACTACCATTAACATTTTTAGTTGTAATATTATAATCAGATTCTATACATTCATTGAATTTTTGCAAATGATTTATGTCTATTAATGATAAATTTATTTGCAATCTATAAGCTGTTTTACTCATTTTATATATACAGCCATCAGCTGCTATAAAGCCCAACCAATAAGCTTTTTCTTCTGTATCGATATTATTAAAATATTCTTTGTTTAGTTTATGTTTCATAAGTATCACCTCATGATAACATTACTTCCTAGTAGTTAGGCTATATTTGAAAAATTGAAATTATTTATTTTCTTATCCCAGTCAACTCCTATTGTTCTAAATCTACTGTATGGAGCTGGATGTCTTCTATCGTATAATAGCATTTCAGGTGGCTCTATATCGCCACGTCTAACGGCTGCTTCTTGATAATAATCAAGAGGAGCGTATGCATAGTTATAAAATTCTTTAGCTTCATCTACTCTGTCTTTATCAAAAACACCTGTATTTTGTACACCGAATTCAGCTTCAACTTCATGAACATAACCTTGTTCAGATAGCGTAGCTCTAAATTCTGCTTCCATTTCATCATTCCAGTTTGGGTTATGAGTTGAAGGATGGAAGTGTTCTATAAATCCCATTTTAGGATCTGTACATGCTTGATAGAATTTAGAACGTTTACCAGTAGGAGTAGAGCTCATAACTGTACGTATTTCAGGTCTTTCACCAGCTATTATCATAACTGAGTCAAAGTCTGCTTCTCCCATGTAGTCTACCTCGTCCATTACTATTAAGTCGGCTCTTTGCCCCCTGATTGAAGCAGCACCTCCACCTGAAGATGCCCCAGTTGTAAATCCAAGTATAGCACTTTCATTATTCATTTTAATCATGTATGGATTTTTAGTATTAGATAATACCATAGAACTAACTACAGGAGACTCTTTTATAAGCTCATTAAGTCTCATAAAGGCCAAACGTACCTGGTTTTCATATGGCGTTATTATAAGAACCCTAAAGTTCTTTTTAGTACAGACGTGAAATAATGACTCTACGACCATGGTTTCTGTTTTACCAGTACGTCGTCCACATCTGTAAACTCTCTTCTTGCTTTTATCTTGTAGCATTTCAACTTGATACCATCTAGCCTTCCATGGCTCAATTCTACCAGTTTGAGGATTAAAAGTTCTAAGAAATGCCTGAGCCCACGCTACAGGATCTTTCATAATCTTAGCAAGTTTTACTTGATCTGCTTTCTTATAATTCGCCATTGTTATCTCCACCGTAAATAAGATTAAATCCTATTTCTTCTAGTTGTGCAGCAAATTCCATATTAACAGTTCCAAAAACAGATATATAGCCACGATCACCCGCCACTACAAGAGTTAACAAATCTAATAGGTCTAATATTCTAGTAATAGATCTAGGTTCGTCTATATAAACAGCTTTATAATTTCTACCGCGTATAAAACCTTCGTTTACATTTACACCTGATATAAAAGTAATAGTAGATCCATTAGGTATTTTTTTAATAGTGTGACTAGGAAAAGAAGAAACTGGCTCAAAGTCTAACATAAAATCTTCGAGACAATTTCTAATGTATTGTTGTATAATTCTTAAAGTAGGATAATTAGGAGCCACTACAAGATAGTTTCCAGGATTATTAAAAGCATTACATATTAAATCTTGGTATAATAAGAACGTTTTTCCGCTTTGTCTTTCTCCAACATAACCTTTAAGTTTATCTTCACATTGTAGATATTCTAGTTTATCATTCGTTATAGTTTTATCGTTATTAGTATATTCTTCTATAAATTTTATATCTGTCATAATATATCACTCCATTTTTTATGTTTATCTATGCAAGTGTTTTGCCTCTGCACCCATTAAACTTTGCTCTAAATTGTATTGAGCCATCTTTGCCAATTCCATACCACTTTGTCTCATAGTAGCAAGCTCTTGACTGTCTTGGAAATTAACTCCTCCTAAAGGTACAAAGTTAGATGCACTATTCATTCTTCTGTATTCAGTGTATAAAGCATTAGCTCCTTCTGTAACAATCTTTGGTGCGACTTGTGCAGCCATTAATGCAGTAGAACCTAAAGGTCCTAATACTTCAGCAGCAACAGCAGATGCTCCTGCTCTTATAGCAGCACTACCTGCACTTTTACCTTCTGCTCTAGCTTCCTTATACTTATCTACTGCTGCTTTAGCAGAGAATCCTACAGTAACGGCATTTTTAAGGGTTAGTCCTTTACCAGACCAACCTTTTATTTGAGCGTCTAGTCCTTTATTAGCAGATGCGAGTCTTTTCTCCATTGTTTTTTCTGAGTTTTTAAAAGAGTCTTTTAGTTCTTTTAATGCTTCATTGTAAGCTTCAGTACTTTTTTCTAAGCCTTCTTCTTTTACTTTCTTTTGGAAAGCTTCACGAGCGACTTGTCTTTCATTTCTTGCTTCAAGTTTAAATTTATTTTTATTTTTTAACTTTTCAGCTTGTAAAATATCTATTTCTGAATTATTACGTTTCTTTTCGAGCTCTTTTCTTTTTTTCTTCTTCTTTTCGTTTTCAAACTCAGTTTGATAGTTAGAGCTTTTTTCTTTTAATACTTGTTGTCTTTTTGTGATAGCATCATTTTGATTACGTAATTTTCTATTGCTTTTAAGAGCGCCTTTGTTATTAGTAAATCTATAATCTTCAGCATTGTTTATAACAGTGTCCCATTCTTCATCTGATAAATTTCTATAAAAATTATTTGTTTCTTGTCTACCTTTATTTGATATTTCATCATACAAAGCTTTGTCAGTGACAAGATTATTGTTTGAATCGTATATATCGATTACTCTTTCTTTTTCAGTTTTATATTCGCCATTTCTATATTTAAAGCTATATGTTTCATCACCAACAGTAATGTCATCAACAAATCCATTAGTTACATTAGCATTGTAGTCTCCTTGATTTCGCTTACTTATTACACTCTTTTTATCTTTAGGATTTACGTATAAGCGTTCTATTTCAGGATCAAATGGTTCTTGTTCTAAATTATCTTTAACGTATTGTTTAGTTTCTTCGTTTGCTTGGTCTACAAGTTCAGGAACGTAATCTTTTTTAGCACGATTCAACTCGTCAGCATATTCTTGATCAGTAAGTTCGCCATTATTGTACATTTCTTCTATTCTATCTACTTGTTCAAAGTATTTATCTTCAGTAAGATAGTATCTACTTTCTCTTTTTAGATTTAAGTCATATGTATCACTTTTTGTATAAGGCGCTTCTTTCGGTAACTTTTGTTTCTCAGCGTCTTTCCATAGTTTCTTCTCTATATCTACTTCATCGATATTAGGCATAGAGAAATCATCAAGGCTAAAAGGTGCTTCTTTCTGATCACTTAATACATTAGAAACATCAATTGGATTTTCTTTTTCAAATATATCTTGTAATCTCTGTTGTTCTTCAGCGTATTCTATGTCAGTGATATCACCATTACTATATTTAGTTTCTAACTCTTCAAGTTTATCTGTATATTCTTCAGCTCTTGACTTAACCTTTTTTGGCTCCTCTTCTTCAAATAAGTGTGTTACATCTATTTCATTATCATTTTCAATATCCATCTGTTTGAGTTCTTCTTCTGTCTTGAAGTCATCTATGCTCACGTCGACCTGTTTATTTTTCGGTTCAAGCTTGCTTTGTGGCGCAGATTCAACCGGGCCTGATAACGGAATAGGTTTTGTATTAGTACCTAAATCGTGTTTATATTCTCTACGAGGACCTCTTTGTTTAGGAGCTTCTAATAATAACTGTGGATCTTGTTGAGCTGATCTGTTTACCAGTCTATTACCTTTTCTACGATTTTTAGTTGGTCCTGGTAATTCTATAGGTTCTGTATTAGTACCTAAGTCAGACTTGTATTCTCGACGAGGTTTACGTGGCTCTTTTTGAACTGGAGCATCTAATAACAGCTGCTGCTCTTGATGGGTTGAATTATTTACCGGTATTTCTTTTATTTCTCTATTGTCTTTTCTACGATTTTTAATCTCTTGCTTTGGTTTTACGTTTGTTCTTCCAGCTCTTTTACGAACCCAATATGGAGCATCTACTCCATTATCTATATAGTTTTGAGCATTAACATTAAAGGAAACTCTATCACCTAATAGCTTATTCTCTGGAGTCTTTTTTGCTTTTCCACCTAATAGATATCTAGTTTCAAAAGGACCAGTATCTAAAGAACCGATTAGATAGTTACGAGCATTTCTAGATTTTATTACACCTTCTATATCAAAATCAGGGCTCACACCTACTACGTCATATCCGCTTCTATACTTTCCTGTACGCTCTGTAACACGTAATGGAGATTTAGAGATAACGCTTTCTCCTTTATTACGTAAAACACCTTTAGGCACAGATTTTACTTCTGGCAAATGAGATAAAGCTCCGGCAGTATCAATAGGTTCTTTTTTCCATTGATTACCTACACTATTTAGTAATTCTTTATTTTTTTCTAATAACCCACTGGTAATGGACTCTAGGCTTTCCTCTGTTACATCTTCTGTTATCTCTTTTGCTATCTTAGACTTACCAAGCTTTTTTAATCCTTTTCCTATATTTTTTATATTCATTTAATCACCTCGCTTTCAACTTATAAGATTCCAGTATGTCTTTGTCTATGCATAGAAAGTACTAGATCTCCTGTAGCTCCTGCGTTATCTGCATAACTAGCTCCTTGATATGCATAAGTATTAGTAGGAGCATTACCTGATGTTCCAGTATAACGTCCTTGTTGTTTACGTACTCTATCTTCAATAGCGTCTTTAGTGCCTATAACAGCACCAGCACCTACTATTAAAGTTGTGCCTAACTTTGTGGCTTTCTTACCAAATATTATACTTTCGTCTGAATCTGTTAATAATTGACCTATTCTACGACCAGTGTACTTATCTGTTTTAAATACTTTATTACGAACGTTATTAAAACGTTTAGCTTCAAATCCATTAGTAGCAGTACCTAGTATATTATCTATACCTACTGCTACATCTTCTAGCTCTCTTGCTAAATGTCCACCTACTCTACCAGCACGACCGGCATTTTTTATTACTGATTTTTTAAAATTACCAGTTTCTTTTTCTTCTGCTACCTTACCTAGAAAGCTTCCTATCTTACCAGCTATTCCTTTAATTCCAGCCATACCACCATTGCCTATTACTGAACCAGCTTTTTTTAGCGCCGGATCTGCTACAGACTTAATATAAGGCGTGCTATTTATTGCAAAACGACCAGCTCTTACTATATTGGTTATAATTCTATCCATCATCATATGTAATCACCTTAGATAAAAGGTACACCCGGTACATTTATTCTACCGTATCTATCACGATACATTCCACCACCTGTAACTATACGTCCAGCCATACTAACTCCAAATGCTGCACCTGCTACACGTCCTAAATCGATTTGTGATTCACCGCCAACTCTTTTAAACTTACCATTACCTAAACTTGTTATTTCTCCGCCTACTTTTTTAGTAAAGCCAGAACTTAATGCAGTTTTTATATCATGTCCACCTTTTCTTGATCTCATAGCACTACGTACACCACCGCCTATCATATCACCGACTTGATATCCAAGGCTTCGTTTAGCTAATTGTTTACCTATAAGTTTATCTTCAATACCGGAACCAAAAGCTCCGCCTCTCATTTTACCTTCTCTTGCTACTACGCCAAGTCCCTTTTTCATTAAGTTCTTTTCTACTTTAGAAACTTGACCATCCATAAGCTTATTAAATACTTCTTCACCCAAATCTTTTTTAGCGGCCGCTTTTATTGCTTGTCTAGCGCCTCTTTCTCCAACTTCTTTTATTTGTTGCTTAGTCATATTAGACTTAAGTATACGTTCACCGTATTGTTTAGTAAAACTAGTAATATCGCCACGCATACCATTTACTACGTCTTGGCCTATGTTTTTAGCTGTAACAGCTAAACAATTAAGTACTCCTGCCATAAGGCATCACTCCTTTAGTCGTCAATATAATCAGGCTTTTCTTCATATTCAATTTCCATATCAAGAGCTGCCATCATCATATCACTAACGCTACTTTCATTAGTTTGTTTAGCTTGAGCCTTAGATTTACGAGTAGCAAGCATCATATCGTATAAACGAGAACGTTGCTTTTCATGTCTCTCATAAAGCTCTAATGCTTTTGATATATCCTTGTTATAGAAATCTTCGCCTGTTTTTTCATTAGATCCAGCATATGTTTCACTTATTGCTGTACCCTCTTGAGCCATTAATGCTTGTGCTCTTTCTAGCATTACATCACATGTAATTATATTCTTTATAATATTCAAGTCAGTATAATTAGCATTATCGTCTAATCCAAAATCGTATTTATATCCCTCGAAGGCGCGATCTATCAGCTCGGTTTCGATCGCGCACTTCTCGCCGACAGGTTCTAATCCTACTTTTAATAGTTCACAAGTTTCACTGTAAGGACAGCCATGGCCTTTACAAGTGATAGGTATTCGCGCGTAAAGGCCACTCTTAGTAGATAACATAGCCATAGCTGCACTTTTTGCCACTTGACCTTTTGGACTATAGCCCCAAGGATTAGCTTGAGACTCTTTAAACAATTCTAGTTTGTTCTGTAATTCTTCAGCTTCAGCTAACGCAAGCTGAGCTTCTTCAGCGTCTATAAGTTTATTTACAGCGTCAATGTCTTCGGTTTTTAATGTCTTATCATTAACCTTCATCTTTCTCATCCTCCTTTTTATATTTATCAGCTAATTTTTCAACTTCTTTGTAAGCATCATTGTAAACGTAAGCATGGAACCATTCACGGTTTTTAATTTCTTCTGCTATGGTATCTTCTTCTATTAACCATTTAATATCGTCATTAACATTGTCAGGTTTGATGTCAAGATGTCCTGCAGTGAAATAATATAAGATTGTATATTCATTACTACCAAATGATTCTTTATAAACTTCCACATCATCAAGTTTATAGCGTTCAGATTCAATAGTATTTATTTCATCAACGTATTCATGAATAGCTAGTATACCACTTATAGCCATTCCTTTTACGCGGCCGTCATCTCCATATACAGCTTCACGATCAAATGATACTGCTCCTAATAGATTCTCTTCCTTGTTATTTATGCGTATTAGCGCCATTTAATATCATCTCCATTCTATTTTATCTAATAGTTTATTACGCTATTAAGGTTGTCTATTTGTGAAGTCTTTTCACTGTAAAGGTCAAATATGTATATCAAATATTGAAGTCTAATGTAGGGAAAAAAATTAAAAAAATTTCTGGCAGTACCTACTTATTATGATAGTTTGAGTATCTTACGAATTATAGCCCCGGGGTACTTAGACTACCATACAACTGAATATTGACATCTTCGAAGCTAGATTAAAGTGAGAGGCTGATGTGTACCACGACCTGCAACTGTGAGCTAGTATGAAAACTTATATGAGCGTCAAAACATATAAGGATATAAGGACTAGCCAGCACATCAGGCTTTTCTCTAGTGATACTCGACTCGATGATGCACTATGACTAATCGATACTAAGGCATAGGGTGTGAGGCTAATGTATAACACGACCTGCAACTGCGAACTAGTATGACTATACATTGATACGGTAGTTTGGCATGACAAACCTAAACTATTCGAGATATGTATATGATAAGGGCTAGTCGGTACATTAGGCTCTATGTCTTAGTGGCTTAAGGGGCTATAAATATTAATAATAAAAATAATAAGGGGGTATTATAATGAAACAATTATTAAAAGCAATAAAGGACTTAAAATCACTAGGAGATAAACTAGGAATAGATAATATAGATAACATAATAAGTAGTAGGATAATAAATACTACACTAAATTATTTTAAAGAGTTATTAAATGTAAAAGTGGATTATGTTATAGATGATGACATAATAAAAGGAGACAATGTAGGTGGATACTATAATGGTACAGTGTATTTAAATAGTAACTGTACTAACGATATCAAAGAATTCATACTAACTGTTGGTCATGAATGTAGACATGCATGGCAACAACAAATAGCAAATGATACATTTAGTAAGTATGAATATATACATTATAATGGTAATAATGAACAAGAATATTTTGAACAACCAATAGAAAAAGATGCTTATGATTATGAAGATACCATAGATATAAAAACAATAATAAACCTTATAACTAAGGCTTTAGAAAATTAATAAAAGGGGGATTTAAAATGAAACCAATAAAAATAAGTAAAGATAATATAGTTATAAATATGTTAGCAAAAGCTAATACAAAGCTTGTTGTTAAAGCAACTATAAGCGCAGAAGGTTGGAGTAGAGATAGTAAATGGAGAAATGTTGCAATAGAGAGCATAGTGTTTAGTTTTATGAATAAAGAATACGTATTAGATCATATATGGTTACAACAAAGGGATATGAAAAAATGTTCTTTATATGATAGAGTAGGAGAAGAAGTTAAGTTAGTATGTAAGTTTTATCAATATAGAAATGACAGCAAAAGTGGAAAATGTGGATTAGAAATCATAAAAGAACAATAGTTGATTGCAATGCCCATTAGGAAAACGTTATCAGTGAGTACTAATGGGCTTTAATAATATAAAAATAAGGGGGATTTAAAATGAAAAATACAAATATAACTGCAAAGGAAATTATAAGAACTATAAGAAAGAGTGAAAGATTCAACAAGATAGTAGAAACTGTAGAGGCTATGTCAAATAAATATGGTCCAATAACTGCTGCAGGTGGCAGTATGGTGGACTGTTATTTTGACAAGCCATTTTATGACATAGATCTATTCATATCAATAGATGACTTGAAGGATGAATTCAAGAAAGATTACAGTAATCAAAAGAGTCATATCTTAGATGTTCTAAGAGATGAGTTTGAAGGAGAAGCGTTAGATATAATAGTAGTTGACTACAGTGTACATGAACACATAAGAAGATTCGACCAAAATTTCAAAAAGATATTTTATAAAAATGGCAGAATTGGGATATTAAAAGAAGCTGTAGAAGACATAAACAATAACATGATATCAGTAGGGAATGTTAATGGCCCAACAGTGTATTTTAGATGCATTAAGTCATCTGAGAAATATGGATTAAAAGTAAATCCTGATGACTTATATATTATGCATAATATGTTGACTTATATATGGAGAGAAAAAGGCCATATCAATTTGGCAAAGAAATACTGGAACTATAGAGACAGATTTATCCCAGCTAATTGTGTAGACATTGAATTAGCAAAATCAACTAAGAAATACACAAGACAATATTGGGATATAAATAGAAAAAGCATAATCAGCTTCAGCGAATTCAAAGAGTTAATGTTAAAGCATTAATTCTTTTTTTATGTACAAAAGATAAAACCACTTTATGTGGATAGATATAAATCTATTAAGATAATAGGTTTATATGTGTCTATATAAAGACACAATTAAAAAGAGGGCGTTTCATCCATGTCCTAGAATAAAGTAAAAGAGGTGTAGTAATACCAAGTCCTGCATATCGGCGATATGTGGGCATAAGGAGGACTTATGTCTAATACAACTACTAAAACTAACACTACTTTCAGAGGAATAAGAAAAAATACAGCTAAAGCTAATAACAGTTTAAGCGCAAGAAACATTGAAAGATTACAACGTAAGGCAATGCATAAATTGTATCAAGATGAATTTGGAAAACCTAATTTTATAGTAGTACAAACTGTAGACATAGACGATGTTGGAAATATAGAATTAGGATACCAAACAGTTGGAAACAGTCCTGTTGTAATGGCATTTGGAGAATTAGACCAAACTAGACAACAAATTACTGTCAATAAAGATGACAGTGAAAGAGAAGTTGTAGTAGGACCTCAAGAATCTTATAAGTTATACAACAACATCATATTAGTATCATTCAGAAATGCAGAAGCATTGTATGACAATATAAGATTGTCAGGTTTAGAGTTGGGCCACAAAACTTACAATGCAACAAAATACTATGCTGCTAGTGGTAGCGCATCTATGGGGAAAAAGTCAAAAGTTTATTTCACTAATCATGCAGCTGATGTACAATTTGAGACAATGAATAATTTGACAGGAGGATTGTTGGCAATAGCATTAGAAAAAGAAATAGAACAAAAAGGTGATTTAAGCTTTGACGATTTAGCAGGAATAGCAAGCAGAATATCACTATGTGCAACTACTCCATCATTATGGACAGAAGCTGGTAAAACAAATAATGTATTTTACTTTAATGGTAGTATACAATCAGCAAATGAAGATACAGAAATAGAAGTGGACAACAACTTTAGAGATGGTTATGCAATCATATCTGATAGAATAGGATCAGAAATGGTAGAAGAACTAGCAGGTGAACCTGTAAGTAATCCTCAGGCTAGAAGAATGTCTTATCAATTAAGAATTAGAGGAGCTGCAGGTAAAGGACATTTTAGAGCATACAACTTAGCACAAAGACTTAAAGAAGTGAAAGCTATGATGGAAATTGACATGAGCAAGTGTTACTGCTGGGAAGACGGAAAGAAAATAGACTTATCTATATTATCTGAAAAAGAGTTAACTAGACTTGTAGCAAAAATAGACATCATCGGGGATAAAGACGTGTTTAAATGGGGCAAATATATGATAGACAAAAATGAAATAGACCCATTAGAGATTGGACTAGTAAACATGTCAAACAAGACAACTGGCAGCTTAGGAACTCAAATTATTTTTAAGTTAAGAGATGATGTTGAAGATGCTACACTATATGTTAAAGCTGTTACAGAAAGACAACTTACAGAAGCAGAAAGTATGAGAGGCAGTGTATCATTTGAGAAAGATTGTATTAGACTAAGCAACACTGCATATCATAACTGTTATACATTAAATCCAGAAAGAGCTGAAGAAGATAAGTTATTAAATAACTTTAAGGTAAAACAACTTGACACTGCATTATTAAACAGAGTTGCAAACTTAAAATTAGCAATAAATAGTAACTACATGAGAATGGTGCCTGAGGATCACCTATTAAACAACAGAAAAGAAGTATTAGGATCTAGAGTAGTGAACTATGTAATGCCTACTGGAGAAACTATGGAAGTAAGAGCACTAGAAGTTTATAGCAGCGCATTTGAAAAAGAATACAGAGAAATGAAAGAAGAACTAGAAGCAAATGTTGCAATGACACAAGAAGAAAAGAATACAGTATTAAATAACATGAGAGTTGCCACTGCGATAAAATCTCCATCTCAAGGTGATAATGAGTTTGAAGTATTTTATTTAGTATTATCAGAAGAAATAGCAACTAGA
Organism: Clostridium sp.; assembly: GCA_022782605.1. Classification (GTDB taxonomy): domain Bacteria; phylum Bacillota; class Clostridia; order Peptostreptococcales; family Peptostreptococcaceae; genus Terrisporobacter. The sequence goes on from JALFMW010000316.1 coordinate 94,085, forward strand.
AACGTCACTCCAGAGTTTATGCAATTCATAGTAGAATGTCCTAATAACTGTATCATCTTAGCGCAAGACAATACAGTGAAACATCAGTTAGCAGGATCAGATTTTGACGGAGATGATGTTACTGTAATATATCCTGAATTCACATTATTAGAAAATGGCAAAATAGTAACAGGATTATATTATGATGGAAGAATAATAAACGACTATACTTCTCTAATAGTCAGAAAGAGAGTAAGAGAAGGCAACATAGGGTATGCTGCATTAATAGAATATGGTATGGACACACCTATGTTTGCGACTGAAGAAAAAGAAGAACAACAAGAAGCTGCTGAATATATCAAAAATATGGACATAAGCAGCTTATTATAAATACCAATGATACCAAGAGGGTAAGCATCCACTGGACAGAATGCTGCCCTCTTTTTATTTATTTTATTATTAATTAAAAAATATTTATGAAAGGGTTACTCCAATAAGGAGTAATAAATGGTGATTTTTATGAAAATATCTACTACTAATACTTTAGGAAACAAATTAATGGCAAGAAATAATGAAAGAAGAATGGTAAAAGCTACAAGTGAAAGATTTGAAATGAGCAAAAAAGATATAATAAATAATGGTGTTAATGCTAAAATAGTAAAAGACAAAATGGGTATGCTTATGGCATCTCAAGCTCTAGGAGATGAAATAGCAAGCACTATAAGAACAGGTATGAATATATGTGCAATAAACTTTGCACAATTTATAGGCGAAGATGGAACACTAGGAGAAAACGCTGTACACGTAGCATTAATGTATAGTGGACTATACTGGAAAGTATGGGATAGACAAACAAAGACTGTAAACTTTGAAAAAGCTGAAAAAATAGTAGAGTCTAGAGCAGGTGCAAAATTAGAGCCTATTTATAATAAAGATGATGTAATGTTAGCAGAAAATAAATACAACATAAAGAGATACATTTACGGTGTTAACGACTTTTATTTAAGAAGAGCAGAAATGGCACTTAATGCTATAAATGCTAATACAACATTAGAAGAACTTGAAAGATTTCAAAGAGAGTTTGTATTCCTAACTAGAGGGTTAGGAGAGCAAACTATTGACGTAACAAAACATATTAATTATGTTTTTTATACAACAATGAAAAGACTTATATCTCCTTATATAACAGTTGTAGGAGGTATAAAAGAACTAGAAAGTAACATAAAAACTTACAGAAGATCTAAAGAAGAATATACTGTTGGAGTTAAACCTGATCCTAATAGAAAAGTAGACTATAAAGAGGACGTTATAGGAATATTTAAACAAGCAGCAGTTGACACTATGGAAGAATCTATGAGAGGTTTTATTGACTTACTAGAAAAAGAATGTAACTATAACAGTTATAAACAATATGACAGCATAGACTTAACAGAAAAGAAAAACTTCTTATTAGCAACAGTAATAGGAGAAGCACAAGATAATGTAATGGACATGGACAACGATACTAGAGAAAGATGCTTAGCAGGTATTTATAATATGGCAGATGGTTTAGGAATAAACCAATCTGATGTATTTAAGATAGCGATGAAGCTTGCAATATCTGAAGTAAAAGTTAGAAAAGGTGAAGTATATATTATACCAGCAATAGGATCTGAACATGAATATAAAATAGACATCTGGAAAACTGCTATGCTATTTGGAGATGTATTTACAGCACAATATACAGGTCAAGATGTTATAGAGGTTCCAGTTGAGTATGAGACAGAAATAGACATTGAAGAAGGTGAAATAATAGACATAGTAAACGGATATGGATATGGTGGTATGTTGCATATTGTATCACCATTCCAAGATGGACAAGTTAAAATAAAAGACAATGAAGTAGTAGCACTTTATAATCCACTACAAACTATATTGGAAAAATACCCAAGTGCAACAGTTTTGCCAATAGAAAGTTATAGCAAAGATATATGCAAGTTCTCAACATGGACAAAAGCTAAAGTAGAAGATTTAGAAAATGACACAGCTATAGGATATACAGATGCTAAAAACGCTATAGGATTAAGAATAGCAAGAGTACCAGAAAACTATGGAGTAATAGCAATAGCAAAAGATAATAGTATTACAGCTGCAGCCAAAGTAAATGAAGCATACTTTAATGAATCAAATGACTTCTTAGTAAGTAACGCTATATGTTTCAAATCTGTTATAGTAGCAGATATAAAATTAGACTTAGACGAAGAAGATAAATAACAATGATTTTATAGACACCTGTAGAAATACGGGTGTCTTTTTTATTACTATTAAATTAAAAATATTAAAATTTTAGGAGGTTTTATTATGTTAAATAAAAGTGAAATGAATTTATTAAATAAGGTTATGGAAAGTTCAATAGAATTTAAAATGGAAGCTTACAAAATGTTAGGAGAAGAATTAATGAAAATACAACAAGAGATAGCAACATTACTTGGAACTAAAGAAGTTAAATATGTAGCACCAGTTATACCAGTTGTGCCAGAACACAAAGAATCAACTGAAAGAGAAATACAAGAAGAAAAAGTAATGAACACTATCCTAGGAGAAAACATAAAAGAAGGGCAAATAATAAAAGGTTATTGCGGAAGCTGCTGCGAACCTACTAGACAATATAGAAAAGGCGGAGAATTAGTATGTTTAGAATGCGGCGAAATGTGGGAATTAATTCCATATGAAGAGTATGAAGTTACAAACGAATTTTATAAAGCTAAAAAGGAGAAACAACCTGAAGTTAAAGCTGAATCTCATAAAGAAATAAAAATATCTAAAACTGAAGCTAAACAACCTAAGATTAATCATAAAGTGTCTGATGTTAAAAAGCTCATAAACTGTGGCCCATCAGAAGGAGATAATGCAGTATTATTTGTGGAAAAACGTAAAGATAACAAACATCTATGGTATGGACAAATAAGATACAATAACCAAATAAGAAACTTCCACTGGAGTAACGAATTACCATTAGCAATAGTATATGGAATAGAAAGCTTTGAAGATTTAAAAAATGCAAATGAAATAATAAGAGATGCAGTTAAAGAAGTATCTCCTAAGGAATTAATCAAGTATGATCAAGTATTAGACCATGCTGATTTTGGAGGATGCAAAGCAAGATTTTATTATGGAGCATTAGAACAGGGAGCTTTCATATATTTAACTCCAGAAGCACACGACAGCGATAAGGAAACTGACATTGTAGCAAAAGGCTACACTGATAGCCATGCGTTTATAGTAAGACGTGATGGTGAAGTTTTCTGGAGACACTATAACTACATCTTCTCTAAGAAACCTTTTGAAAGCACTCCATCAAAAGGATTTGACATAAAATTAATGTGTGAAGATGTAGACATATTATTTGAAGCTGTATGTAGAAAATACGATAAAGCTGCATCTAAAGAAGCAAGAAAAGCAGTAAAAGTAACTAATGATAATAACAATAATAATAGTAGCAATAATAATGATCCTATGACTGCAGACATAAGCAGTTTATTTTAACGGGGTGATGTTTATGAATACTGTTCAGTGCTATACCCCCTCCGGGGGCCCCTCCTGTCGGACACAAGGATTAGGGTCGGCTGTCGCTCACAAGGATTATATATTTGTCTTCTTTTGTGTGTGTCCGTGGTCCCCTTCGGGATTGCGGGCTGTCGCCCGCCCACTGTCGCTCACAAGGATTATTCTTTTGTCCTTTTTGGGTCGCTGTCGCTCGTATGGTCTTATGAGCGCTGTCGGCTCAACAAGGACTATTTTTTTGGTATTTGTTGAGTCTGGTCTACTATTGTGTAGCAGACTCGCGAGTGCTATTGTATGGCGTTATTACCCAGTTTAAATAAAAAAAATATAAATTGGTGTCTGGGGAGCCTACAAGAAAGGAGTTTATTATGGCTAAATTAACAGGAGTAAGTTTATCTCAAGTTAAAGGAAATGGAAATGCAGGAGAATTAAAAGCTAAGATAGCAAGAAACACAGTAGCAATAGTAGGAGAAAAGGGTGTTGTGTTATGTACTAATAATAGCGACATCTGTAATATGTATCAACAAGACAGTGTAGTAGACGCATGTTTGGAAGCGCTTGTAGACTTATTAGAAAGCGTTCCAGATAATACAGATGAATTAGTGGCAAAACCAGTTAGAGTAATCTTGCCTAAAGTGATAAGTGGTATAGCAACAGGTTCTTTTATAGACTACATTAGAACAGGTAAATCAGTTACTAGTGGAGAAGATATGCCTAAAGAAAGATTGGAAACTTATGCTCATATCATGAAATTAATGTCTTCTAAATATGCTAATGTTGAGTTAGTAGCAGATAGACATATGGGTAAAGCAGATAGAGAAGTTGTCGACCCTGCATGGAAAACTTTAAAAGCTGAAATAGCAAATGCTGTTAGAGGTAATGGCGTTATGGCATCTGCTAAGACTTCTAAACCTGAAATGTCTGATGAAGATAAAGCTAGACTTGCAGAATTAAAAGCTAAACTTGCAAAAGCTGAAGATGAATTATTGGACGCTGAAGATGAAGAAGTTGAGGCTAAATTAGAAAAGAAAATAGCAAAATTACAATCTATGATATCTAGAACTATAGCAAATGCAGGTGGACAAGCTGAAGCAGAAGAAAAAGCTGAACAACCTAAAGTAGCAAGTGATATAGCAGATTTAATCTAATTTGAGATGTATGGGTTCTAGGGCACTCCCTTTAAAAGTGCCATCTTCCATTTTTGGTCCTAGCGTACACCATTTACCCCCTTTCACGCTAGGATCTTTTTTTTGATATTAATCTGGTGAGCGCTATCGGGCGAGCGCCGTTAATAAATATATATAAATAGGTGTGGGTGGTCGTGCCCACAGATATAAGGAGTTTATTATGGAAACATTTGATATGAGTAATTTCGTTACAGAAGAGGAATTAGAAAACGCTGAGAAAGCTAATGAAGAACAAGAAATACTTAACGCATATGACAGATTCATGTATTGTGAAAACTCTGCTGTGATTGCAGAAATAGTACTTAACGTATTTGAATTTGCACAAAGCGTACAACCTGATAATATATTCTATGAAGCATCTGATAACTGTATTAAATGGTCATTACAATCTTTATCTAAAAACATGACTCAATTTGTATTAGTAGAAGGTATGTTATCTCATAGAATGAAAGCTGGGTTATTACAAGGCGTGTTTGAAAATGAACACGAAAAACCTTTTACAGTAATGCCTAGTAATGCTGATGTACTTAAAGGTACTGCATTCTTAGGAAAGATTAAAGATGAAAAATCTATTAATAATATAGTAGAAAATGTCATCAAGGTGGCAAACATCCCAGTGGAAGGACCTAACGCTCAAATGAGTATATGCAGAGAACCAATGAATCCAGCTACACCACAAATGCTAGGATTCTGTATTATATTATTTAATCTTGACGCTCAACAAATGAGTAACTTGAAAAAGGCTAGTAAGGTTAAGAAAGCTAGCGACAAAGTAAATAAGTTTGTATCTAATGCATCTACAAGTGGCTATGCAATTACAAAAGGAGCTCTTGATGGTATAGTAGCGCCATCTATGGAGCTTGCAACTAAAATGGGTGGCTTAGTGGTTGGTACATTGGGTACTAGTGCCGCTAAATCATCAATGACATTTGTAGGAGAAATTACTGGAGCATTGGTTGCTGCTGATCTTCCTCATTGTGAGCAACTTAACACAATAAAATCTAATTGTGCGAAACTTGCTTTACAATATGGAAGAGGCAATCGCAATGATTCTTTCTCATTTGAATTCTAATAAGAGTATATGGTTCTGGGGCGTTCATCCATTAAAAAGCGCCTCTCCATTAAATAATAGTCCTTGAGACTTTAAATCTGGAGGTTTATATGAGTAAAAATAGTATTACTTTAAATATATATGATGGTTCAGAAGGTATGGAATACATTGTACACAGAAATGGCGACGTTAATATAACTACTATACACAATGGTGGCATTGAATCTGAAGTAGACGTGGACGTAGAATGTTTTGGCTTCGAAACACCAGAAGGACTAATCGCAGACTTAATAGACCAAGGATATGAAATAGAATGGCCAGTATAAACATAAAAAAAGAGAGACAAGGTTAAAGGGGTGCCGTTATGTTTTAATGTTGCCTCTTTAATAGTCTCTACGCATAAATATCGAATTTTATAATTTTAGTAGTATCCTAATGAAGTGATGTAATCACGAATGGATGCGGTAAGCTACAAATTATTAGTACAGTAAATTCGTCGACGCTTAAGGCGCTTGACGTATTTACATATCGCACTGCAATGACTCCGCTGGATCGACGCCTGCTGACGTCTCACGCACGCTGCATCATTTTGTGCTTACACTAAAATTATAACCTGTGAAAATGACCCTTATATTGGATTTTAAAAAAAGTTTTTTAAATATTTTTTGGGAGGGATATTTATGAGTAATAAATTGCAACAACTATACACTAAAAGAGTGGATTTAAAAGATATGATATCACGAGCTTCAGCTAATGGAGAAACACAAGAACGTATTGAAATATTAGAAATGGAACTAATAAATGTAGACAAAAAGATAGACCAAGAAAATTTAAGATTATACGGAGGTGAAGCTGTATGCGTAAACCATTAATAATAACTATAAACGGAACTATATTTAGCAAACATACTAATACTGACATAAATGAAGATGAATTCAATGATGCATTCGCTGAATTCTTAGAACAACATGAGTGGAACTTTGGCGGTGGCACTATATGTGAGCCAGATGATGAATAAATAGGCGGGGAGGGAGCCGCGTAAGCGGCGACCGACACAGCCCGAGCGAAGCGAGGGCCTATAATGATACTAGTAGACTCAAAACAGCAAAAATGAGCCTATTTTTTGTTAAATAAGCCTACTTATGGTGATATAAAGTAATTTATTGAGCATATTTTATAATTATAACCGCCTTTGCTTTGAAAAAACGCAAAAATAATTAAAAAATTGCGAAATGGACCTAGTCATATCTACGTTGATGGCATGAAATAACTGTCCGTTTTGTAAAACTGTATATTTATATATGCTTAACAGCCTAAAAACAGCACTTTCCTGAGTGTTTAGAATGAATACGATATATGTGTCAAATACACATCACAAATATGAATACGCAGGGTGATATCGCTTATATTAAATATTAATTATAAAAGGAGGAAAATATGAAGAATACTAATTATCCTGATTATGTTAACAACAAAAAAGGAATGAGAAAAATAACAAATAACAAATATATTACATGTCCTGAATGTGGAGAACAGGCAACCATTAGAAAGAATGGAAAGATATTTAGAGGCATAACTGGAACAGGAATAGGATTATCTATATTAAATAGTGGTATAACATTTGGATCAATTATAACATTAGGATTAGCTGGTATTGGTACAATATTATCTATTATGTTTGTACCTATGATAATAACATTTGCTATTGCGTTTTTACCCATATATGTCATTATATATTGTATTAGTGGATACACACTAGAATGTGAACATTGTAAAGCTAAGTATAAAGTATCTAATAAAGAGTATAATGAGTTAAGAAAAAAAGAAATAGAAGATTATAATAATAAACATGAAAAATAAATAAATAGTATAAGAGTTTATTCGTGCGCTATTCGCGCGCACACTGCGACTCCTGCGGAGGGCTTAACCCTGGGACTCTCAGGGCTTAAATAAATAATAACATTACAGTCCTATGGACTTTAAACAAGGAGGAATATATATGAAAAAAATTATTAAAAATCTAGCAATAGGAGTTTTAGCAGTAATCATAGGAGGTGTTGTCTTACTATACGGTTGTACTGCATTATTCGTTAACTCTGTAGACCAATCAATACAAGAGACTGAAGAATCAAATAAACTATTAAAAGACCAGGCTCAAGAAATAGTAAATAATATTAACTGGAGAAAAGAAGGAGACTATTTAGTTGGCGAATTTGTTAATACAACTGATAAAGAAATAGACTATCTAGAAATAGAATATAAGTTTATAGACTCTAATGGTAATGTTATAGACAGCAGTTTTGTTAATGAAAGTGATATAGCTCCTAATGAGACTAGAGAGATACGTATTGATACTATATTGGCTAATGGTTATGTATCTTATGAGTTAAAGGTTAGTGAAGCTAATAATTATAATGAATAATAAAGGGTTTATTCGTGGGGCCTATTAACATAGCCCCACACCCCATCGTTCTCTGCCGAGAGCTTTGAAAGGAGGAATAATTAATGAGCATGGCATTTAGACAATGTCCAGAATGCCGATGGAATAAAGTTGGACATTATTGTGGTAAACAGATGACACTTAATGGATTTGAATGCTTAAACTATGATAAAAAAGAGAAAGAGATAATAAATAACAATATGAAAAGGAGTGATAATATGAAAAAGATAATTACTAAGACTAGTGAAGAAGCAAGAAAAGAGCGAGAGCGAGAACAGGAACGAGAGAAACTTACATGTCCTGAATGTAATAACTATGATACTAAGAACTTAATAGAAGATAATAAATATCGTTGTACTAAATGTGGTTGTGAATGGTTAGTAGAAGCAGGTTTAACTGGCCCTGTTGAACCATTGAATATACAATGGGTTAGTGTTAATATGGAGTCACAAGGTACATGTCCTAATTGTGGTAATTTAGTAGTAGATGGATATTCTAGAATAGATAGAACATGTCCTTTATGTGGTATAGAACTAATATGGAGAGGACATTAAGAGGAAGGTTTTATTTGTGGGGCTGGTTGCGCCCCACACTGCAACTCCTGCGGAGAGCTTTAAATAAATATATGAAAGGTGTGATATAGCGTGAAGATAAGAAACACATTAATTATTGGTGTATTAATAGTAGGTTTATTTATTGGTGGCTGTAGCAACAGCGGACTAAGTGATAATAATACTAATAATAATACTATTAAACAAGAACAAAAAACTGATGATAAGAAGCCAGTTAAGGATACAAAAAAGAAAGCTGATAAAGATGCAGAAGAAAAGACTATTGAGGATAATAATAAAGAAAAGGAAAACAAACCTGATCCACAAAGTAATAAACAAGATAATAAATCAGAAACTATTAAACCTGTAGAAGAAAGAAGAAACTTTGTAATAAGTACATGTGCATCATGTGAAGCTTTAATCCATGAAAATGATAAGTTTAAAGAATGTAAAGATTACTATTTGTGTATAGACTGTTATAATAAAGGATATTGTAAATGTTTAAACTGCGGTAAAACTATCAATAGTTATGATGAAGATGTATCTAATGGTAGTAGTGGATCATTATGTAAAGAATGCACTGAAGAATATATTTATAATAGTGATAATGTTAATACTAAAAATTATTGTAGTAAATGTGGTAAAGAATTAGATATAGATAGTTCAAGTTCTTGTACTTATGATGATAATGGTAATTTATTATGTTTAGATTGTTATTTTGCAGAAAATGATCAAATAGGAGATATGCAAGAATAAAACTATTATTACGAGCTGTATTTAATTATACGGCTCGTTTAATAGGATAAACTAAATAATAAAGGAGGATTTTATTATGAGTAAATGTACATGTAAACTTAATGGAGGATTGTATATGTCTATATATACAACTTATATCGGAAGATATGTGACTAAAATATGGACTAATATAGACAGAGTTGTTTATCAATGCGACGGCTGTGAGTTAGACGAAGAAGGTAAAGCAATGGCCCTTAAACTTAAATATGACGGCTATCAATTAGCCGATGAAGAATCAGAGGTGTATTTATAAATGACAGTAAGACGTGAAGTACGAAGACCATTTACAAGCTTTTTGAAACCAGGACATTTCTATGCTCTCGGTACTGACAGATTTTATGTATCTAATGATATGGATGTATTAGTTATGTATGATAGTTATTATGATAAAGATAGTATTTTTAAAAGAATAACATTTAATGAAGAGACATACATATTAATACGAGATTTTCTAGAAAAGATAAGAAACGATGATTATGACGATATTGAAGATTTAGGCGTAGTATTTAATAAATAAAGG